>NZ_JAFEXF010000002.1 GCF_016905445.1 Streptomyces sp. G44 | reverse complement strand
CGGGCGCTGCGGGCGCTGCGGGTGGGCGGGGTCACCCCTCGCGGGGGCCCGTCGCCCAGAGGGGGTACAGCTCGGACACCCCGGCGCCCCCCCATCTGCCCACCGCCCTGCCGGCCACCACGTCGGGGGGCAGGGAGGTGACGAAGCCGGGCGCGAACCCGCTCCCCGCCCCGGCCGCCGCGCCCGCCCCGGAAGGCCCGCCCGTCCCGGAAGCCGCGCCCGCCCCGGACGCCGCGGCCGACCCGCGCACCGCCCCGCCCGGGCCCACCCCGCCCGAGCCCACCCCGTCCGGATCGGCGCCGTCCGCGGGCGGCACGCTCTGCGTGGCCTGCCGTTCGGGCCGCGTCGACCCGGACGGGTACTGCGAGAACTGCGGGCACGCCCAGCCGCGCGAGCGCGACCACATGGAGCAGGAACTCGACGCGGTCGCGGCGGTCAGCGACCGGGGCCTGCGCCACCACCGCAACGAAGACGCGTTCGCGATCTCCGCCGCCGCCCTGCCGGACGGCTCCCCCGCCGTCGTCGCGATCGTCTGCGACGGCGTCTCCTCCGCGACCAGGCCCGACGAGGCCTCGCTCGCCGCCTCCCGCGCCGCCGACGAATCCCTCCAGGGCGCGCTGCCGCGCGGGACGCACCCGCAGCAGGCCATGCACGACGCCATCCTCTCGGCGGCCGACGCCGTCAACGCCCTCGCGGACGAGCCCGCTTCCGCCCGCGAGCACAGCCCCCACCAGAACGCGCCCGCCTGCACCCTGGTCGGCGCGGTCGTCGCCGGGGACCTGCTGGTGATCGGCTGGGTCGGCGACAGCCGCGCCTACTGGGTCCCCGACGACCGCACCAGGCCCACCGTCCGCCTCACCGAGGACGACTCGTGGGCCGCGCAGATGGTCGCCGCGGGCCTGATGAACGAGGCCGAGGCGTACGCCGACGAGCGCGCGCACGCCATCACGGGCTGGCTCGGCGCGGACGCGTACGAACTGGAGCCGCACACCGCTTCCTTCAAGCCGGACCGCGCGGGTGTAGTGGTGGTGTGCACGGACGGACTGTGGAACTACGCGGAGGCCGTCGAGGAGATGGCGCGGGCCGTGCCCGCCGACGCCGCGGTCCGGCCGCTGCACAGCGCCCAGGTCCTGGTCGGCCACGCGCTGGACGGCGGGGGCCACGACAACGTAACAGTGGCGGTCGTCCCGTTCCCGTACGCGCCGCGAGGGGCAGGATCGGCCTAGCGCCGCACGGGGGCCGTACCGGGGCTGCCGGGGCGGTGAGGATCCGAGGATCTGAGGGGGAGCAGCATCCATGGCCATTTTCTCGAAGTCGAACGTGCCGCAGTTCTCGGTCGACGTCTACCAGAACGAGTTCCTGCCGGAGGGCGGCCGCGAGGTCAACGCCATCGCGACGGTGACCTCCACCGGCGGCGGGACGATCGGTTCCGCGGTGAGCGCGCCGCACCTGTACACCACGGGGCAGGGCCCGGACGCCGCCGTGGCGATCATGGTCGACTGCTCCGGTTCGATGGACTACCCGCCGACGAAGATGCGGGGCGCGCGGGACGCCACGGCCGCCGCGATCGACGCCGTGCGCGACGGCGTGCGCTTCGCGGTGATCGGCGGCACCCACGTCGCCAAGGAGGTCTATCCGGGCAACGGCCGCCTCGCGGTGGCCGACCCCGCCACGCGCGAGCAGGCCAAGCAGGCGCTGCGTGCGCTCAGCGCGGGCGGCGGTACGGCGATCGGCACCTGGCTGCGGCTCGCCGACCGGCTGCTCGCCTCCGCCGACGTCGCCCCGACCGCGGTGCGCCACGGCATCCTGCTCACCGACGGCCGCAACGAACACGAGTCGCCCGAGGACCTCAGGGCCGCGCTGGACGCCTGTGCGGGCCGCTTCACCTGCGATGCCCGCGGCGTCGGCACGGACTGGGAGGTGAAGGAGGTCACCGGGATCGCCTCCGCGCTGCTCGGCACCGCCGACATCGTCGCCGACCCGGCGGGGCTCCGCGCCGACTTCACGCGGATGATGGAGGAGGCGATGGGCAAGGAGGTCGCCGACGTCAGCCTGCGGCTGTGGACGCCCGTGGGCGTGGAGATCCTGTTCGTGAAGCAAGTGGCGCCCACGGTCGAGGACCTGACGGGCCGTCGCACGGAGGCGGGCCCGCGCGCCGGGGACTACCCGACGGGGTCCTGGGGCGACGAGTCACGCGACTATCACATCTGTGTGCGGGTGCCGGCCGCCGACCTCGGCCAGGAGATGCTCGCGGCCCGGGTCTCCCTGGTCGTGCCGCAGCCCGACGGCAGCACGCGGACGCTGTCGCAGGGCCTGGTGCGGGCGGTGTGGACGGACGACATGGCGGCCTCCACCTCCATCAATCCGCAGGTCGCGCACTACACGGGCCAGGCGGAGCTGGCGCACGTCATCCAGCAGGGACTCGACGCCCGCAAATCGGGGGATCTCGACGGCGCGACGGCGAAACTCGGCCGCGCCGTCCAGCTCGCCGCCGCCTCGGGCAACGCCGATACGGCGAAACTGCTTTCGAAGGTGGTGGACGTGGTGGATGCCGCGGAAGGTACTGTTCGATTGAAGGCGAAGGTCGCCGAGGCCGACGAGATGACTCTCGAAACCCGGTCGACGAAGACCGTTCGCGTGAAGAAGCAGTCGTGAAGAACGCGTGAAGAAGCAGCGCGGCGCCCCGGCGCCGTGGACCAGTGAGACGCAGTACGTACGGCCCTCGGGCCGGTGAAGGAGAGGGGGAAGCGCCGACATGCCGACCTGCCCGAACGGACACCAGTCGGGTTCCGACGACTGGTGCGAGGTCTGCGGTCACCGCATGGCCGGTGCCGTACCACCGCCTCCCCCGCCGCCGCCCGCGGCGGGCTACGGCTATCCGCCGGCACCCCCCGGTCAGAACCCGGACTTCTCGCAGCCCGGCCCCGGGCGCCCGCATCCGGCCGCCGTGCCGGACCAGGCGTCCGAGGCGGAGCTCTGCCCGCAGTGCCGCACGCCCCGCGAGGCGAACGCGCCGTTCTGCGAGGAGTGCCGCTGGAACTTCCTGACGAACACCGCGACGTCCTACACCCCGGCCGCGCCGCTCCGGCCCCTGCCGAACACCCAGGGCGGCCCCGGCGCCCCCGCGCCGCGCCCCGGGCAGCCGTTCCAGCAGCAGCCGCCGCCCGGCGGCCACCCCGGGCACCCCGGTCAGCCGGGCCGCCCCGGGCAGGACGCGTACGAGTACCAGGGCTCGCGTCCCTCGCAGATGAACCGGCCCGCCGAGCCGATCCCGCCGTTCGGCAACGGCCCAGGGAACGGCCCTGGCGGCGGTCCCGGTCAGGGCGGTCCCGGTCAGGGCGGTCCCGGCCAGGCCCCGCCCGGCGCCCCCCAGGCCTTCCAGCAGCAGCCGGGTCCGCCCGCGCCGCCCGCGTTCCCCCAGGAGACGGGCGCCCCGCAGGGCCCCCCGCCCCCGCCGCAGCCCGGCTCCGGCGGTCCGTCCTTCGGCGGCGGCAGCGCCGGTGGCGGTGACGACGACTGGGTGATCTCGCCGCCGTCGTCCGCCGCCCCGCCGCAGCAGCAGCAACAGCAGCCGTTCCAGCGGCAGGACGTCTTCCAGCCGGTACCCCCGCGGCAGCAGGCGCCCCAGCACCAGGCCCAGCAGCACCAGGCGCCCCAGCAGCCGCAGCAGGAGCAGCAGGAGCACCCTCAGCAGCAGGTCCCGCAGCAGCAGGCCCCGCAGGGCCCCGGCACGTGGACGGCGACGATCGGTCCCGACCGCGAGTACTTCATGGCGATGATGCAGCGCAGCGGCCCCGAGGCGTCGGGCCTGAACCTGCCCGCGTACTCGCCGGAGCAGCAGCGCCCGCTGGCCGGCAACCAGATCACCATCGGCCGCCGCCGCCACTCCACGGGCGACACCCCGGACATCGACCTGTCGGTGCCCCCGGAGGACCCGGGCGTCTCGCACCAGCACGCGATCCTGGTCCAGCAGCCGGACGGCGGCTGGGCGGTCGTCGACCAGAACTCCACGAACGGCACCACGGTCAACGGCGGCGAGGAGCCCATCCAGCCGTTCGTGCCGGTGCCGCTCCAGGACGGCGACCGGGTGCACGTGGGCGCCTGGACGACGATCACGGTCCGCCGCGACTAGCGGTGCCGCCGGCGCCCGCTGCCGCGGGCGGTCACGTCACAGCGGCCAGGCGTACGGCCCTTCGGGGTCGTCCAGCCAGGCCCACTCGTACCGCCCGCGCACGGACACCCCGAAGCGCTCGCGCACCGGGCGGCCCTCGCGCTCCCACAGCGCGAGCGCCTCGTGCGGGTCGAGGCTGCCCGCGGTCAGCTCCAGCAGGAACCGGAACAGCTCGTTCTGTAGGGCCCTGCGCGGCAGCCCCCCGATGTACGGCTCGCGCGGGGCGCCGGTGCCGCCGCCGCGCAGCGGCACGAAGTAGGCGGGCGTGTGCAGGAAGCGCCCCTCGGCGTGCTCGGCGTCCCGCACGGTCAGCGCGATCAGGCCGGTGGCCAGCGGCGCGAGGATGCGGGCGCCGGGGGCGCACTGGGCGAGCCACAGCCGGGGCACCGAGGTGAGGGTGCAGGTGACGATGATCCGGTCGTACGGCGCCCGCTCGGCGCAGCCGGCCGCCCCGTCCCCGGTGATCACGGCCGGGTGGTGTCCGGCCGCCGCCAGGTGGCGCCGCGCGGACTCCGTGATCTCCGGGTCCAGGTCGACGGTGGTGACGCGGTCGTCGCCGAGCCGGTGGGCGAGCAGGGCGGCGTTGTAGCCGGTGCCGGCGCCGATCTCCAGGACGCGATCCCCTTCCCGTACCCGCAGCGCGGTCAGCATCAGCGCCATCAGGGACGGCTGGCTGCTGGAGGAGACCAGCTCGCCGTCGCGCACCCGGGTGGCGAGGGGCGCGTCCTCGTAGGCCCCGCGCACCCAGCGGGCGCGGCGCTCCGGGTCGGGGTCCTCGCCCCACAGCCGCTCGTGGGCACCGCCCGTGCCGGCGGCGTAGTAGTAGGGCACGAACAGGTGGCGCGGCACGGCCTCGAAGGCCTCCCGCCAGGCCGGATCGTCCCGCCAGGCCCCGCTCGCCTCGATCTCGCGCACGAGAGCGGACCGGGCCTCGGCGACGAGTGCGGAATCGGGTTCCATGGCTCCACTGTGCTGCGCGGACGCCGCCGATGCGAGTGGCGGGAAGGTGCGCGGCCGATGGCCCGGCAGCAGGTGGTCCTAAGCCTTCCGTCCTCGGTCGTCCCGTCTGAGACCATGGACGGTGTGAAAGAGATCCCACGCGGCACGCTTCAGGAGCAGACCTTCTACGAGCAGGTCGGCGGCGAGGAGACCTTCCGGCGCCTGGTGCACCTCTTCTACCAGGGGGTCGCGGAGGATCCGTTGCTGCGGCCGATGTACCCGGAGGAGGACCTCGGCCCGGCCGAGGAGCGCCTCGTCCTCTTCCTGATGCAGTACTGGGGCGGCCCCCGCACCTACAGCGACCACCGCGGCCACCCGCGGCTGCGCATGCGGCACGCGCCGTTCACCGTGGACAGGGCGGCGCACGACGCCTGGCTGAAGCACATGCGCGCGGCGGTCGACGAGCTCGGCCTCTCCGAGGAGCACGAGCGGACGCTGTGGAACTACCTGACGTACGCGGCGGCGTCGATGGTGAACTCCGAGGGCTGACGCCCTGAAAGCGGCGGCCCCGGAGATGCGCGACAGGGTTGCCGGGGGCGGTGGCCCCGGAGCTGGAGCGGGGCCACATCGGAAGGACCACGTCGGCGGCCGGCTGGACAACACCCGCCCGCCCGCCGGGCCCGCCTGAGCCGACCCTGCGCGCCGCCGCTCTAGGCGGGCGTGACCGAAAGCCCCTGGACCCCGCCCCGCCGCACCGCGACGGACCCGTAGGCCGTACGCAGCCGAAGCCACGCCCCCGAGGACAGCAGGGTCAGCGTGTCCCCCCGCAGGAAGCCGAGCGACTGCGCGGCGTGCGCGGCCCGCACCGGCAGCTGGGTGTCGCCGATGGTCCGGGACCAGATCTCCCGGCCCACCCGGTCCAGTTCGGCCCGCACCCGCCGCTCGGCGGGCAACTGCTCGACGCGGGACCGGAACTCGCCCACCGCGACCCGCACCAGCTCCCGCACCACAGCCGGATCCGGAAGCCCCGGCTCCTGCCGCCATCCGCCGCGCGGCGGCAGCACTCCCGCCCACGGCGGCCCGGTGACGGCCCCCGGCACGGCGGCTCCGGCCGCCGCCCCGGGCCGCGCCGACTCCCCCACGGACTCCAGGAACTCACCCGCGGAGACGGTGACGTCGAGCGTCGCGTCCACCCCGTGTCCGTACGGCGTGGCGAGCCGCGCCGTACGGATGGCCAGCACCTCGAACGACGGTGGCCGCCCGAACACGGCGAGCGTGTCCCCGGCGGCCTGGAGCCGCACCGCGGCGGCCTTGTCGTAGTGGATCAGCCGGGCCAGGAAGGCGGCGAGGTCCGCCGCCTCCCCGGCATCGGCGAAGTGCAGCCGCGCGGTCGCGGTCATGCGACGAGCGCCCCCGAACCGCTGTCGGCGGAATCGTCGACGTACTCCTCAAGGAACCGCCGCTCCTCGGCGGAGATCCGCCGGGGCCGCTGCGCCTCCAGGTCGAAGGGGACGACCACGGTCGAGGCCCGCACATACACCTGGTCCGCGTCCTTGATCTCGTACGCGATGGTCAGCGACGCCGCGCCGATCTTCGTCACCCACGACTCGATGGTGACCGGCTCGTGCCGGTGCACCAACGGCCGTACGTAGTCGATCTCGTGGCGGGCCACGACCGAACCGCCGGAGAACGACGGGGACCCGTCACCGGGCGCCAGCCGGAACATGAAGTCGATGCGCGCCTCTTCCAGATACCGCAGGAAGACGACGTTGTTGACGTGCCCGAAGGCGTCCATGTCCGACCAGCGCAGCGGGCACTGGTAGATGTGTCGAGCCACCGCCGCCTCAGCCTCGCGTCAGCTTCTTGTAGGTGGCACGGTGCGGCCGGGCCGCGTCCGGGCCGAGGCGCTCGATCTTGTTCTTCTCGTACGCCTCGAAGTTGCCCTCGAACCAGAACCACTTGGAGTCGCCCTCGTACGCCAGGATGTGCGTGGCGACGCGGTCCAGGAACCAGCGGTCGTGGGAGACGACCACGGCCGCGCCCGGGAACTCCAGGAGCGCGTTCTCCAGGGAGGACAGGGTCTCGACGTCCAGGTCGTTCGTCGGCTCGTCGAGGAGCAGGAGGTTGCCGCCCTGCTTGAGGGTGAGCGCGAGGTTCAGGCGGTTGCGCTCACCGCCGGAGAGCACGCCCGCGGGCTTCTGCTGGTCCGGACCCTTGAAGCCGAAGGCGGACACGTACGCGCGGCTGGGCATCTCGACCTGGCCGACGTTGATGTAGTCCAGCTCGTCCGAGACGACCGCCCAGAGCGTCTTCTTCGGGTCGATGTTGGCGCGGCTCTGGTCGACGTAGGAGATCTTGACCGTGTCGCCGACCTTGATGGAACCGGAGTCCGGCTCCTCCAGGCCCTGGATCATCTTGAACAGCGTGGTCTTGCCCGCGCCGTTCGGGCCGATGACGCCGACGATGCCGTTGCGCGGCAGGGTGAAGCTCAGGTCGTCGATGAGGACCTTCTCGCCGAAGGCCTTCGAGAGGTTGTTCACCTCGACGACGATGTTGCCCAGGCGCGGGCCCGGCGGGATCTGGATCTCCTCGAAGTCCAGCTTCCGCATCTTGTCCGCCTCGGCGGCCATCTCCTCGTAGCGCGCCAGACGCGCCTTGGACTTGGCCTGCCGCCCCTTGGCGTTGGAGCGCACCCACTCCAGCTCTTCCTTGAGCCGCTTGGCGCGCTTGGCGTCCTTCTGGCCCTCGACCTTGAGACGGGTCTGCTTGGTCTCCAGGTACGTGGAGTAGTTGCCCTCGTAGCCGATCGCGCGGCCGCGGTCGAGCTCCAGGATCCAGCCCGCGACGTTGTCGAGGAAGTACCGGTCGTGGGTGACGGCGACGACGGTGCCGGGGTACTTCGCGAGGTGCTGCTCCAGCCACTGCACGGACTCGGCGTCCAGGTGGTTGGTGGGCTCGTCGAGGAGCAGCAGGTCGGGGGCTTCGAGGAGCAGCTTGCAGAGCGCGACGCGGCGCTTCTCGCCACCGGAGAGGTTGGTGACGGGCCAGTCGCCGGGCGGGCAGCCCAGGGCGTCCATGGCCTGCTCCAGCTGGGCGTCCAGGTCCCACGCGTTGGCGTGGTCCAGGTCCTCCTGGAGCTTGCCCATCTCCTCCATCAGCGCGTCGGAGTAGTCGGTGGCCATCAGCTCGGCGACCTCGTTGAAGCGCCGGAGCTTGCCCATGACCTCCTTCGCACCGTCCTGCACGTTCTCCAGGACGGTCTTGGACTCGTCGAGGGGCGGCTCCTGGAGGAGCATGCCGACGGTGTAGCCGGGCGAGAGGAAGGCGTCGCCGTTGGAGGGCTGCTCGATGCCCGCCATGATCTTGAGCACCGTGGACTTACCGGCGCCGTTGGGGCCCACGACACCGATCTTCGCGCCAGGAAGGAAGCTCAAGGTGACGTCGTCGAGGATCACCTTGTCGCCGTGCGCCTTGCGCGTCTTGCGCATGGTGTAGATGTACTCAGCCAAGAGAAACCGTCCGGCAATCAGTGAGTGGGCAGATACACCCCATCTTGCCTGACGGCCGCCCCCAGGCGGAAACCGGCTGGTTCACCGCCGGGCGGCGGCCCTCACGCGTGGCCACCTTTCGGTGACCCGGAGTTCACTTCCCGGTGGACGCGTCGGGTCACTCCCCGGTGGACGTCTCGGGCAGGGCCTTCGCCGGGTTCTTCTTCGGGCGGAGGAGGAACACCGCCGCGCCGCCGAGCAGGACGAACCCCACGGCGATGCCCACCATCAGCGGCGTATTGCCGGAGCTGCCGGTCTCGGCGAGGTCGCCGCCGCCCGAGGTGCCGCCCGCCGCCGCGGGGAGCGGCTCGGCGGCGGACTGCGCCGTGACGCCGGGCGCGTCGCCCTCGGTCCGGCAGTCGAGCACGCCCGTGAGGCGTTTCTGCACGCCGTTCGGCCCGGTGATCGTGAAGTCGTAGGCCTGGTCCTCCTGCAACGGGATCGTCACCGTCCGCGTCGTCCCCGCCTTGATCGTGTACTTGACGTCCATGAGGCTGAAGGTGAAGGGGGCGTCTCCCGTGTTGTTGGCGGTGATGTCCACGCCGCCCTTGGCGCAGTTCTTCTCCGCCGAGAGCGCCGGGACCGCGCCCTGTGCCGCCCAGTCGGCCGTCGCCGTAGCCGACACCGTCGACTCGCTGGAGCCCGCCAGGATCTGCGTCTGGCTCCGCGCGTCGGAGGTGAAGGCCCTGCCGACCGGCACGGTGGTCGACGCCTGCACGGACAGCGCGGCCGAGCCGTCCGGCGCGTCCTTCGGCACGTCGAAGTAGAGCCGGCTGCCGTCGCCCGCGGACTTCACTTGCTTGCCGTCCTTGCCGACGACCCTCACCCCGCTCGCCACGGTGTCTGCGGGCGGGGTGACCGTCACCGCCTCCGCGTCGGTCCGCACGGTGACCGGGCCGAGCCGCTCCCCCGGGCGCCCGGAGACGGCGGACGGCTCCAGCGTCAGCGACGCCTTGGGCTCGCCACCCGCGCGTGCGCTCTTGTACAGGTAGTCGGCGAGCTTCTCGGCCTGCGGGTCGACGGCGTCGACCTGCGCCTCGTCCGAGTACCGCCAGATCGCCACCTGGGTGCCGGCCGCGGCGGTCTGCTCGGTGAGGGAGGTCGCGCCCGCCTTCTTGGCGAGCGCCGCGAGATCGTTCACCTGCGGGTAGGAGTGCTGGAGGATCCAGCGGATCCGGCCCGCGTCGCGGTTGCCGTTCAGCGATGTGCCGCTCCAGGGGGTCTCCTGGTACTTGGCGTCCTTCTGCGTGGGGCTGTGGACGTCGACGCAGTACGTCTGGAGGGTCCCGCCGCCGTCCACGGACATCTCGAAGAGTCCGGCGGGCACCTGCTGCGAACTGCCGTCCTCACGGACGACCGCCTGGCCGTACGTCTGAAGCCCGCCCAGCGTCGCGGTCGCTCCGCCCCGGTGCTGCGGCACCTCTTCGGCCGCCGCCGGCCCCGCGCCGAGCACCGCCCCCACGGCGAGGAGCCGCGACGCGGCGGTCACGGCGGCGAGGCGGGCGGCGCCCCGGCTGCGTCTCGGCACCGCGCCGCGTCTCGGCACCGCGGCGGAAGCAGTGCCCGCAGAGAACGCATCGACCGCCGAGAACCCAGAAAACGCAGTAAACCCAGAAAACACTGATTTCCCCTCCGGGCGGGACCCGTGCACAACGTGGGGGGTGGTCCCGCCAGCAGATTGAAAGGGGCAGGATCCCCTGCCACCTGCATGGCATCGCCTGCCGACTGCCCCGTGAGCTACGTCCGGCATCCTAAGGAAGCGGCGCACCACTACCCTCAGTCATACCGTCGTATAACCGATCCGACTCGGAATCGTTATCGCCAACGCCCCTCCCGAGCTGGGCTTATCGACAAATCAACGGCATTCCGAGCGGTGGCGCACGGCACTTGACGGTCCGTCACCGTCAGCTCACCGGTTGAGGTTCCGGCTGCGGCTCCGGTTCCCGCAGGGGCAGGGGGTCGGTCAGCGGCACGTCCGCCCTGCCCACCCTCCGGAACGCCGCGGTCCCGCGCGACAGGTCGTGGCCGATCGTCTGCGCGTCGATGTCCGCCGAGGTCCAGTGCTGCCCGCCGCGCTCCTCGTCGCGCACCTTCAACCGGCCCTGCACGATGACCGGTTCGCCCACCGCGAGCGACCCCTGCACGTTGCTGCCGAGCGCGCGCCTGGCCCAGACCGTGAAGAAGTTGGTGTGTCCGTCGTTCCAGGTGTTCTTCACCGCGTCGAAGTACCTCGCCGTCACCGCGAGCCGGAACCGCGCCACCGGTCCCGACGGCAACTCCCGGTACACCGGCGTCGTCGCGACGTTCCCCACCACGGTCACCATCGTCTCGTTCATGCCCTGCCCCTCCCGTGCGTCCGTCCGTGCCGCCGCGCCTTTCCGCGGCTGCGCCCTCAGACTGCACCCGTGCGGCCGAGCCCGCTGGGCCCTGTGTGCTACCCACCGGTTGTGGATATCCCGGCCACCCGAAGGAGTCCTTCCATGTGGCCGCGAGCCCCACGCGTCACCCAAAAGCCCCCCGCATCCCCGTGACCCGCACGTATTGCTCCCTGACCTCCAGATACCGCAGCAGCTCGGCCGCCACCGGATCGAGGACCCGGGCGCGACCGCACCCCGCCGCCGCCTCCCGAAGCCGCCGCTCCGCCTCCTGCCCGTACCGCCGTGCGGGCCCCCGCGCGGCCAGCCGGCTCGCCCACTCCACGCAGGGGCCGCCCACGATGCCCGACAGCATCAGCAGCACCGGCACCCCGAGGTTCGGGTCGGCGATGCCGATGATCTGCCCCAGCAGCCACAGCCCGCCCACCACTTGGAGCATCGACATGGCCGCCTGCGCGAGGACCGCCGCCGGCCACCAGTTGGGCCTCGGCGGACGCCCGACCGGCACCCCGGCCGTCACCGCCAGCTTGTCGAGCGCCTCCGGCAGCCCTTCGGCGCCCCGCACGGCGGCCTCCCGCACGGCCTGGCCCCAGGGCACCGGCAGCCCCGCGGCCGCCTCGTCGGCCACCGTGCGCACGGCGTGCTCCACGCGCTGGCGCGCCGTCACCTCCTCGTCCAGCGGGGGCAGCGCCACGGGCGTCACGGCGGCGCCGTGCGGCGAGCGCTGCGACTCGTACCACCGCCAGAGCCTGAGCCAGGGGTCGCCGCACGCCTTGCCCGCGTGTCTGCGCCAGGCCCGTTCCGCCGCGTCCCCGGCCGCCGCGGCGCCCACCGCGTCCGCGAGGCGGTCGGCGAACTCCTCGCGGGCCTCCTCGCTGAGCCCGACGCGTCCGCGGGTCCTGCTGCGGGGCGCCCCGTCGACGTACACCGGACGCAGGCGTCGCGCGGCGGCCTCCAGGTCGGCGGTGAGCCGGCGGACGGCGGCGCCCCGCTCCTGGGTGAACTGGCCGAGTGCCTCCCGCAGTTCGCCGATGCCCTCGCCGGTCAGCGCGGAGATCGCGAGCACCGTGGCGCCCGGCTCGCCGTGTTCGCCCAGGGCGATGCCGTCCTCGTCGAGGAGCCGGCGCAGGTCGTCGAGGACCTGGTCGGCGGCGTCCCCGGGCAGCCGGTCGATCTGGTTGAGCACCACGAAGGTGACCTCGGCGTGCCCGGCCATGGGCCGCAGATACCGCTCGTGGAGCATCGCGTCCGCGTACTTCTCCGGGTCGACGACCCAGATGACGGCGTCGACGAGTCCGAGGATCCGGTCGACGTGCTCACGGTGCTCGCCGACCGCCGAGTCGTGGTCGGGCAGATCGATCAGTACGAGCCCCTGGAGCTCCTCGGCGCCGGGGCCCTGGAGGGGGCGCCGGCGCAGCCGCCCCGGGATCCCGAGCCGGTCGAGCAGCCCGGCGGCGCCGTCCGTCCAGCTGCACCCGATGGGCGCGGCGGTCGTCGGCCTGCGGACACCGGTGTCCGAGATCATCACGCCGGCGAGGGCGTTGAAGAGGGTCGACTTGCCGCTGCCGGTGGCGCCCGCGATGGCGACGACGGTGTGCCGTTCGGAGAGTCTGCGCCGGGCGTCGGCCTCGTCGAGGACCCGCCCGGCCTCGGCGAGGGTGTCGCCGTCGAGGCGGGTGCGGGACAGCCCGACGAGTTCGCGCAGCGCGTCGAGCCGCGTGCGCAGGGGGCCGTCGTACGAGGTGGGGGGCGCGGCGGGGGCGTAGGCGCGGGTGGTGGTGGCGGGTTTCGAGGCGTCCGTGACGCGGCGGGCGATGAGGCCGTCGCCCCAGGCGTCATCGGAGTCCTCGGCGCGCTGCCCCTGGCCTTCGGCCGGCCGGCCGGACAGCTGCTCGGGACGGCCGGAACCCTGCCCCGCCCGGCCGGTCTCCCCGGGACGCCCAGCGCCTGCCGTACCGGCGGAGACTGGTGCAGCGGCCGCGACCGCCGGGCCGGTCCTGCCTGCCATGCCTGCCACGTCCGTCACGCCTGCCGGGCCGGCGGCGCCTCCCGCACGCCCCGCGTTTCCCGCGGTCCCCCCGCGCCCGGCGACCACCTCCCCCCGCTCATGCCGCTCCTGCCGCTCCCCTCGCTCCTCCAGCTCGCCTCGCTCCTTGCGCTCCTCCCGCTCGTCGCGTTCGGTGTGGTCAGTGAGGGCGGTCACCGCGGTCACCTCTCCTTCTGCAGTACGGACAGGGCGGCGATCAGCTCGGCCTGGGGTTCGGGGTGCACGTCGAGGGCGTACAGGGGTGCGAGCCGCCGTTCGCGCTCGGCGGCGAGGACCTTCTCCAGGTAGTCGGTCAGCAGGCGCCCGCCCCGGTCGCGCAGCCGGACCGCGCTCTGGGCGCCGATCCGCTCGGCGAGGATCTCTCCGGCCGCGCGGGCCCGGTGCCCGCCGAGGAGGGCCGTGGCGAGCAGCGCGGCCACGACCTCGGGGTCGGGCAAACCGTTTCTGTCGATTTCCTCCAGGCCGCGCACCTCGTCATCGGCGTACTCCTCGAGGACGCGCCGCCATCTGCGGACGGCCATCCCGATGCGGTGCTCGGCGCTCTCGACCTCGGGGTCGCGGTCGTTGAGCCCCGGGGCGTTCGCGGCGGGCTCGCGCCGCCAGGCGTCGTCTACGCGCTCGTCGGCGGCGGTGACGGCGCACAGCAGCAGTGCCTCCAGGCTCTCGGCGATGGCGTCGAGCAGTTCGCCGGGCCCGCAGTCGAGCGGATAGCTGCGCCACCGCTTCAGGGCGTCGCCCGCCAGTACGCCGCCGGCCTGCAAGCGGTCCTTCACGCGCGCGTACTCGTTGTCGTACGCCTCGTCGACGGCGGAGATCAGCCGCAGGGCGGCGGCGTGCTGGGCGGCGACGGCGGCCGCCAGTTCGGGCAGCCGGGAGTCGAGCGAGTGCAGGACGCCGTGAGCCGTGCGGGCGATGGCGGCGGTGCGGGCGGCCGGTTCCTGGACCCGGTGGGTGAGCCAGGTGCGCAGCGGGGCCACGGCGGTGGCGGGGAGCAGCCCGCCGCCGCCCGCGGACTCCGGCAGCTCCGGCACGGTAAACCGCGGCACCTCGCCGAGCCCCGCCTTCGCGAGGAGGGCGCCGTACTGCCGCGACACCTCCGTCACGACCTGGTGGGGCACGCGGTCGAGGACGGTGACGAGGGTGGCGTCGTACTCCTTGGCGGTACGCAGCAGATGCCAGGGCACCGCGTCGGCGTACCGGGAGGCGGTGGTCACCAGCACCCATACGTCGGCCGCGGAGATCAGTTCGGCGGCGAGGCAGCGGCTGTCGGGGACGAGCGAGTCGACGTCGGGCGCGTCGAGGAGGGCGAGGCCGCGCGGCAGGGTGTGGGCGGTCTCGATCCGCAGGGCGCGTTCGTGTTCCTCACCGCCCCCGCCGCCGTCGCCGTACGCCGGTCCGTCGTCGTTGTCGTTGTCGTCGCCGCCGGTGTCTCCCTCGCCGCCCTGCACGGACTTCTTCGGGGGCATCCACACGCGGGTCAGGTCGGGCAGGACGCGCATCCCGGCGAACCAGTGGTGGTCGTCCGGATGGCAGACGAGCACCGGCGTACGCGTCGTGGGCCGCAGCACACCCGCCTCGCTGACCTGCCGGCCCACGAGCGAGTTCACCAGGGTGGACTTGCCCGCCCCGGTGGACCCGCCGATGACGGCGAGCAGCGGCGCTTCGGGCGCCTTGAGCCGGGGCACCAGGTAGTCGTCGAGCTGCGCGAGCAACTCGTCCCGGTTGGCACGCGCGCGTGGCGCCCCCGGCAGGGGGAGCGGAAAGCGTGCGGCGGCGACACGCTCGCGCAGGGCGGAGAGTGCGTCAAGCAATTGAGGCCGTACGTCCAAGGTCACCACATGCGAAGAATGCCCAATTTTGATGGTTTTCTGAAGCATATGAGACCCTCTGCGCGCCGATCGGACACCACGGAGGGAAGGGATGGCCGGGGCGCAGGCATAACGAGTGCACAACACCCGTGGCGTGAGGCGCCAAAAGCGATGCGAGATTCGCACCTGCCTGCGATTATCAGGACCGCTTCACCGAACCTCCACATCACGGCGCGGAGGCGAAGCACCAGGGGCAGGGACCCGGGAGCCCTATCCTTGTCCCCGGCAAGGTCACGGATCACCTCACATCCGACCCCCTGCCACCCGGCCACACCCGGCCCCCGTAGCTCAGTGGATAGAGCAGGCGCCTTCTAAGCGCTTGGCCGCAGGTTCGAGTCCTGCCGGGGGCGCCACTGACGCCCTGTCAGTTTGGCGACGTTTTCGCAGGTCAGACCATGTATGACTGACCGCCGAGGCGAATCGGACTCTCTCCCTCCACTGAGGGTGGAGTCCGGCTGACACCGGCCAAAACCGGGTTTCTACGGGTGCCCGTCCCACATACGTCCCACAAAATCGAGCGCCCGAGAAGGCACTCCGCCCCCTCACGGCACATAGCGAAGCGACCCCGGAGCCCGCTCTTCGCAGGGTTCCGAGGCCGCTCATCACGCCGCAACCTTTGGTAGGTCTTGGACGCCTTCGATCCGTTTCAGGTAGTCGGCCAGCTGGCCGACGATGCAACGTGCGTAGATGGCCAGCAGGACCGGCACACTGTTGCCCGCCCATTCGGCGACCTGGGCCGGCGGGATGCCGCTGTTGAGCCAGGTGGTCAGGCAGGTGTGTCGCAGGTCGTACGGACGCTTTCCCGTCGGCGTCTTGAGCAGGTGCTCGGGCAAAACGGCCTTGCGTGCCTTGACCCAGACCCGCCGGAACACGGATCCCGCGAGCATGCCGCCCTTTTCTCCGGGGAACAGGAGGTCGGTCTCCTTGAGGTCAAACTCCTTGACGATCTCCCGGAGGATCGCGACGAGAGATGGATGGATGGGGACGGTTCGCGTGTCGCCCTCACCTCGGCCCTTGAGGTCCCGTTCCTCGTGGACCTCGCCGGTGTCGGTCCACTGGCTGCCGACTTCGGGTTGGGCCTCATGGACGAGGAACTCACCCCAGCCGGTTTCCGGCAGCGTCGCGTCGCCGACGCGGAGGCCGACGGCTTCTTCGGGGCGTAGTCCCGCGTAGTAGAGGGTTGCGAAGAAGGCCCGGTACAAGCGTCCGCGTCGCGGACGCTTGCCTATCCAATCCAGCATCTTCGCGACCAGGTCGCGGTTCAGGAGGCATCGCTTGTCGATGGCCTGGGCGACCTTCGGAGCGGCGCGCTCACCCTTGCCCTTCGGGAGCGGGTTGGCCTTCAGGTAGTTATGCCTGATGGCGTAGCCCATGACCAGGTTCATGATCCGGTCGTTGCGGGTGACCGAGCTGGCGGCTGCCGCCGTGCCGTCCAGGAGGGTGCTAAGCGCCGTGACGACCCTGTCGACGTTCTGGGTCTTCTCCCAGGCGCTCATCGGGAGGGAGTTGCGCTTGATCCAGTCGAGGATCGTCTGGACCTCATCCGGGACGGGCTTGTCGGGATCGCTTCGCCGGTTGACGTTGAAGGCGTACTCCCGCAGAGCCCTGCGGACCTTCACCGGATCGAAGTGGCTCGGCGGCGGCGTGCGCAGCAAGGCGATGGTCGCGGGTGTCAGCGCCTTGGCCATGTTCTTGCGGGTGTTGCCGGAGGCGCGCGGCCATTTCCAGTCGACGTACTCGACCGCGAACTGGAACCAGTTCACCTCGGCCGCCTTGGACGACCACGAAACCGGCAGACCCAGTTCGATATCGAAGGGCTCTCGCTTCCGGTGGGCGGCCATGAGCTTCGAACGTTCGTCGTCGGCAACGGCAGACTTCTTGTAGGTCTTGCTGTGCTTCTTGTGGGCGACCTTCCAACGGACGGTGTAGCTATTGCCCTTGGCCCGCTTGTTCGTCTCGATTGGGTAGAAACGAACGTCCAACGAGCTGGTGTCCATCAGGAGGGGTCCTCGCAATCAATCAACCAGTTTTCGAAATCGCTGCGCCGTATTCGAAGGGAGCCGTTAGGGAGCCGGATACAGCGCGGCCCTCGGCCCTTCTGGCGCCAGTCGTAGAAGGTGCTTCGGGCGATCCCCAGCTCGTCGCACACTTCATCGACGGTCAGTTTTGCCCCAGGTCGCGTCGCTACTGCCACTACGCCGCCCCATAGGCATGGCCGACGTCACTGACAGGTCGGCCTGACACGTCGGGGTGAAAAAGGGCAGGGGGTATCACGGATCGACACATGAAGCAGGGTCCTCGCGGAGAAGCGCGCAGAGCGGCAGAGCGGAATCAGCAACGCCGGGTTCCTCACCGAGTCGGCGAGGCATCGCTGTCCTTTGGCGAACATGCGCTGCGTTGCAGGGCAGCAGTCACCGCGAGCCGCGCATTGCCTCCTTTCGTGTTCACGGCACGGTCAACTGCGTCCACACGGCTCCACCGCCAAGCGCAGCCGAGTGCGAACGACATCAATGGTCCGCACGATCCCCGGTTTTGCTAACCGGGGATCGTCTGCTATGTATCTCCCAGCATCACGAGGGCGTGCCTATTGCCGTCTGCTCCGGCGCTGGTTACGACGCCAGTCGGTAGGACCGAAGCGCAGGAGTCGCACCGTCAGTGACGAGCACCAACAGGCCGTCATCGGTGAGACGGTCGAGGTTCCGGGCAACGACGCGCTCCGGGGCTCCGACGGCTCGGGCAACGTGGCGAGTTGCGGCCCCAGGGTGCGCCGCGATGTGCGCGAGGACCGTGCTGTCACGGCGGTAGCCGCGTTGCAGGAGATCCTCACCGAATAGGCCGGCGGCGCAGACGCAAAGACACAGTGCCGTGGACAGGGATCCGTAGTCCTCAGTTCGTTGAGCCGTCCACGCGTTCACCGCGCCTAGCGCCAAGAGGATGGGGGCAGTGAAACGGGCAGATCGGATAGCGGGCATCGACAGGTGGACCTCCGTGGAGTCGGGGCTCGGTCGTGAGAGCGAGTGACACAGGCTGCGGGGCCTCGTGAGTCGGGTCGGCGCACCGCCCGACAAAAATCCGCACCCCTTCGCTGGCCTGGTGTTTTCCGGGAGGTTGTACGTTGACATGCTCCCGGAGGTGGTTCCAGTCCTTTGGGGATCTTTCTCGTCTGCCGTGGGCGAATGCCCAGTCGGCTATTTCCTGCGCGGCGGCTGCGCCCGCAATACCGCAAACCGCTTCGCGGTCACAAGGGATGCCACAGTCGCTCCCCTGAATCTCTGCCGGTCTGCCAGTCGGCGGGTGCTCTCCTACGGCTGGCAGGCCGACCGCGTGCTGTTCAGGGGAACGGCGCGGTGGACCGCGGTGTGACAGGCCACCCGCCCTGCGTTGGGAGGAGCGGGAGAGGAGGTCAGCGCTGCCGGTTTGCGTGCGGCCAGAAGACCGCAGCTCGTCGTCCTACGGTGATCGATAGCCTTGTCGTGCGAGGGTTTTGCACGGCATGCAAGCGTCCTCGACGGCGGCAACCGCCGTCCATATTGTGGAGGTCCCCGGTCGTGCGGCGTGGGAGGACCTGTGTCCGTTGACCCGCTCTGGAGCACACCCAAAGCTCTCGGATTAGCCGAACAGCGATGTCCGGGCGCGCTCATCCGGCTCGGCCGCGAGCACCGCTCTTGGACGCTCGCCACCCTCGGCGACCGGCTCGGCTGCGACCCCGCCACGGTCTCGCGGCTGGAGCGACGCAGAAGGGTCGTCGACCTGGCCTTGGTCCACCGCGCTGCTCAAGAGGTCGGAGTTCCGCGACACATCCTGATGACTTCCCTGGCGCCACCCGCCTCGAAGGTGCCGACGGCCACTAGAGTGACGGCCAGTCCGCATGCCGAGGAGGACCCGATGCGCCGCCGTACGCTGCTCACCGCCACGGCTGCCGCCGGGCCGGTCGCCCTGATGATGGGGCTCGACGAGGCCCTGGCCGACACGCCCGCCCCGACCGGCAAAGGCCCGCTGGATACCCGGATGGCGGCCGCCCGCGCGCTGTACGACAAGGGCGCGCATTCTCGTCTGCTCGCCGCGCTATCCGGTCTCATCGCTGACGGACATGCTGCGGCCTCCTCGCGCCGTGAACTCGATCAGGCCCGACTCTCGTCCGTCTACAGCCTGGCCGCTGCGGTGCTGACCAAGCTCGGCTTCTACGGCCAGGCCCGGCTCACCGCAGACCGCGCGCGCACCTGGGCCGAGGTCGCCGGTTCCCCGCTCGCCTCCGCAGCCGCCGCCCGGGAACTGGCGATCGTCCTGCGCCACCAGGACCGCGGCGCGGAAGCCCAGCGCCTCATGACGACCGCAGCCTCCGCGGTCGAGGCGACGGGCCTGCGCACCGATGCCTCGCTGTCGGCGTACGCACAAATGCTCTGCACCCTGGCCTACACCGCTGCCCGAGGTGGCCAGCGAGCCGAAGCCTTGTCGATGACCGAGGAAGCCCGCCGCGCCGCTCGTCGGCTGCCGACGGCCGCCCCTCCAGGCCGCCTGTTCCCCATCAGCCCGGCCGCCGTCGACCTGTACGCCGTCGGTGTGCACTGGGCGCTCGGAGATGCCGGAGCCGCCCTGGAAGCCGGGAAGGACCTCCGTCCCGCACAGTTCCCCACCGCCGAGCGGAAGGCCCGCATGGGCACCGACATGGCGCGCGCCTGGTGGGCCTGGGGGCGCCCGGAGCAGACCGCCCGTTCCCTCCTCGACGCTTACCGAGCCAGCCCCGGCGAGGTCCGAGACCGCCCCGCCATCCGCAGCATCGTCGACGAGTTGGCAGAACGCCACCCCCGCACGAACGGCGTCAGAGAACTTCATGCCGTCACCCGACCGCAGCAACGTTGACGGCTGCACGCAAGCGGCCTGTCTCCCCCTGTTCCGGGCGGGGAGAGACAGGCCGCTGGTGCAGCGCTGCTATTGGACGACGCCGTCTGCGGCGCCTGAGCGTACGAGGCTGACGAACGAAGACCATGCACCAGCCGGCACAACGAGCGCGGGGCCCGCCTTGTCCTTTGAGTCGCGGATGCCGACCTGATTGGTCAGCGGGGCGATCTCGACGCATGACCCGCCGGTGTCATTGCTGTATGAGGACTTGAACCAGGCGTCTTCTGGAGCCACTTCCGTGGCCATGATCTTGGTATTGATGGCTACTTCCACTCTCGTGCTAGGTGTTGCAGGAATCCGGCTGTTCGGGCCGGAGGGAGGGCACTGTCGCGCATGGCGTCAAAGCGGCGGGTGTTCCGTTGAACCTCCTGCCGCTCGTCGGTGACGCTGATCGTGTTTGGCATGTCGACTTGCACGACAGGATCAAGGGCCTCGGCGAAGTCCAGGATGGTGAAGTTGCTTTCGGACCGGTAGGTCACGACGTCGTGAGGCAGGATCTGGATGGTCACGTTCTCCAGCTCGCCCAACTTCACGATCTCCTCGTACTGGGCCAGCATCACGTCAGGCCCGCCGACCATCCGCCGGACAGCCGCCTCGTCCATGATGACGCGGAGTTCCAGAGGATCTTCCGAGCGAGTGATCAACTCCTTCCGCTCCAGGCGGAGCCTGACGTTCTGCTCGATGTACTCGGTGGTCGTCTCGTCGACCGGCTTCGCAATCTGGTACAGCGCTCGCGCGTAGTCTTCCGACTGGAACAGGCCGTAGACGAACGCCGGTTGCCACACGCGCATGACCGTGGCGTCCTGCTCCAGCCCTCGGTACGTCGGCATCTTGGAGGGCATGTACGCCTTGTACGGCGTCCAGGGTTCCTTGCTCAGCGACTCCCGGTGCAACTGGAGCAGCGTTTCCCGGTCTTCCTTGGGGAGGTCAGGGTCGAGATGGTCGATCAGATCTTCGAGGTCGCTCACGCGAGGGAGGTCGTTCTCCCCGATCTCTACCCGTGCGAGTTTCGTATGGGAGAAGCCGAGAGCCCTGGCCACCTCCTGAAGCGTTTCGCCTCTCTTGTCTCGGAGCTTTCTCAGCTCCTTGCCCAGCTCCCTGCGTCGGAAGGTCGCCCCGCGCTTTGCTGCCACTCTGTAACCCTCTCCCCAACCCTGTAGGTACTCAACACGTCCTGTGTCCGGTGTCCAGCGGGCCGCTGCCCTGAGTCTGCCAGCCCCTGTACCCCCCTGAACAACCCCCTGCCCGTGTTCGGGCATGTGCCATTTTGAGTGCGCTCGCGATTGCCCTTGCACAGTAAATCGCACATGCAGCACGGTAGTTGAGCGCACTGATCGGCAAGGCCGTTTGCGCGAACACATGGGCCGTGTGCCCCCGTAATGGTGTGCGGCTCCGACCTCTGCGCGGGTCAACCACGCCTATCTCGGGGTCGGGCCGTGTCAGCACTCCTGATCCTCCGACGAGCCGAGGCCAGCAATGCGCCAGAGCACCGCCCGCAAGACCCAGGCCCACGCGGACCGGGAGCACGCCGCCCAGGCGATGAGGGCACCGACTCCCGGCGGCGGGCGCGCCAGCATCGCGCTATGCGGCAGCGGCGCAGCGGAATCCTGTGTCGTTGTCTTTCATGGTCGCGTTGGCGGCGTTCTGCAGCGAGGGGGTGCAGCGCTCGAACGGGCTGGTGAAAGCGGAGCCCTTCAGCGCGTACCGGCCGATCCCAGGCTTCTCCTCGGTGGAGCACCACTCCCAGACGTTGCCGCACATGTCGAAGACGCCGTACGGGCTGACGCCGGACTGGTAGCGGGAGACGGGGGTGGTCGCGTCGATGCCGGCTTCGGCGACGTTCGCTTTCGCGGCGGTCGGCTCGTTGCCCCACGGGTAGATGCGTCCGCGGGGGCCGCGGGCGGCCTTCTCCCACTGCCGGGCGGTGGGCAGCGTATTCCCCGCCCAGCGGGCGTAGGCGGTGGCGTCGTGCCACGTCACCCACACCACCGGATGGGTGGCCAGCGTGACGGGGCAGTTTCCTCCGGGCCAGTGCTGTGGCGGCCGGTGGCCGGTGGCGAGTACGAACTTCGCGTAGTCCTCGTTGGTCGTCGGGTAGACGTCGATCATGAACGAGTCCAGCCACACCGTACGGTTGTCGGGGCCGGACAGGTAGATACCCTCCTCGACGAGGGTCATCACCTTCCCGTCGACCGGGTGCCTGCGCGTGTGCGGGTCGTTGCGCAGCAGCTCCTCGGCGCGCTCGTCGTGCTCGGCGGCGGCCCGTTCGGTGAGGAGCGCGGCGAACCGCTGCTGCACGAGAGGGTCGGCCTGGGCGAGGAGCGTGTCCAGGGCCGCCTGGTTGTCGAGGCCGAGTTCGATCGTCTCACCCCGGCTTTCCCACCGAGGGATCTGGCGAGGGTTCACACCGACCAGATCGGCGAACGCCTTCCCTGTCTTGCGCATGGCCTTGCGCAGCAGCCCGGCCTCGCGGCCGGTCCACATGGTCACCCCCGCCACGGGCTTGTCCTACAAGGTCTCGCCGGGGATGGACAGGTATGCCTGCTGGAGCTGGTCCAGGACCGGGTGGTCGACGGGGAACTCGACGTCGTCGATCGCGGACAGCGGCCGGACGCCGATGCTGGTGTTCGTGGCGAAGGCCGCGGCCATGCCCTTGGCCTGGTCCAGGGTGACGGTGGCGGTGCGGTGGTCGGCGTGCTGCTGGAGCAGGGCCATGGTGACGCCCGGCAGGACCGGCGCCTCCGGCCACACGACGGTGCCCTCCTGGTCGACGAACCCCGCGTTCCAGGTGCCGCCCTCGGACACGAGTCCGTCCTTGCCGACGAACAGGGCGTCATCGAAGTCCGCCCGCTGCGCCGCCCCGCGGGCATGCAGGGCCCCGAAGAGGCCGACGTGCTTGACCTCGGGCAGGTCACGCTCGTACACCATGCTCTTGGCCCGCAGCGGTTCCGGGGGCATGGCGCCGGCACTGCGCACGGATACCAGGACGCGCGGCTGGTTGGCGTCCGCCGGGCGGCCCATCCCGACCTTCGGGTCGTAGATCGTGACGCGGACGACGCACGGGCGGCTCTGCCCCTCCAGGGCCTGGCGGACGTAGCCGCGCACGTGTTCAGGGTCCAGGTCCGCGCTCCACACGATCTTGCAGTCCCGCACGAGGCGTTCCATGTGCAGCGTCAGCCCGCGGATGCTGCCGTCCTCGGCGACGCGCATGGACGTGAAGTGCCCCATGTTCGTCAGCGCCAGGGGGAGCAAGTCCTCTACGGCTACGGGCTTTCCATCGAGAGTCACCATGCGGCTCAGCATGTCAGGAGCATCCGCTCCAACGGCACCCCGAACATGGTTACTGACGGGTCAACGTCATCTCAAAGTCATTCCCAAGCCCTTCCCCGCAGGTGTTCGCTGGTCACCGACCGGACACGCCGCGTGACTAGCGGGACCGGATGCGCTGCGCTGCGTGACAGTGCCGAACGCCCCCACGCCTCTCCCCACCGTCCACCCGGGAGACCCCCGATGAGCCCCAGCCCGACCGCTGTTGATGCAGGTACGAAGCCGATGCCGCAGAAGTCGTGGATACCGGCGAACAAGCAGGCGCCCCCTCACCCCTGGGGTGCCCAGCCCGTTGCCGACAGTGGAAATCCCCGAGGGCGGAAACTGATGAGCACCGTGACGGACCTTCTCGACGGCTACCTGCCCCTGGACGCGAAGCGCGTGCTCGACCAGGAGAGCTTCACCAAACAGCTGGCCCCCCGGGAACCGGGCGCACCCGTACCCCGGCACGAGGAGGAATGGGTCGGGCGCTTTCGCCGGATCACCGCGGCCAAGATGACCTACTGGGGGCTGCCTACCGCCCTCATCGAAGACGCAACGCTCGTGGTCAGCGAGCTGTGCACCAATGCGCTGCGGTACGGCAACGTCCTCGGGTTCCGCCTGATCATCGCCACGGACAAGGTCGGCATCGTGGTGACCGACGGCGTACCCGGTAGGCCGTACGTGCGCAGACCGTCTGCGGACGAAGAGCACGGCCGCGGGATGCTCCTCGTCGAGACCTTCTCCAGCGACTGGGGTGTGCGCCCCGACGGCATGGCGACCTGGTGCACCTTCACGATCCCGGCGAGGCAGTCGTGACGGCCGCTCCCGAAACCGTTCCGCGGTGGGTCCCGAAACACGACGCCGCCGCCCTCGCCGACATCCTGGCCAAGGCCAAGGCATGGCAGCCACTCGTCGTCGCGCGCATCTTCGAGGACCTGGACCTCGCGCTGGAAAGCCCGCAACCGCCATCCGCCAAGGATCTGACCGCGCTCCTCGATCGTCTGCGCGAACACTTCAAACGGTTACGCGACATCGCGGTGTCTGACCCGAAGTTCCCGCCTTCCGACGAGCTGGAAGCGGTCATCGAGCAGGGCACGCCGCTGTACGAGGCGGAGACGCCCGCGGGCTACCGGTCGGCCCTGGGCCTCGCCCGGCGCTTGGGCTACACGGTCCACGACCTGCTGGATGAGCTGATCACGAGCCTCCAGGACACCGAATGATCAATGTCCCCACGACCTGCAAACACCCGCCTGCGGACGTTGTCCTGATGTCTCCATGGGAGGCGTACGACTTCGACTACTACGTGCAGCGGATCGCAGAGCCGGAGCTGCTGAAGAAGAGCTGGGCGGTGCGCATGATGCGCATGCCGCTGACCGCGGTCCCGGTCGGAGGCACACGCCGCGGCGGCGACTACCCCGTGCCCTGCCCCCACTTTGCGCTGGCCGTCCGCGACGCGCTGCAAGACCGGCCCGGCTACCCGCACCTGCGGATGCGGCGATCTACCCGCACCGACGAGATCTACGTCGTCGAGTGGGGCGAGAAGCCGCCGGCACTCTGGCCGGACGCCAACGATGCCGACGTGGGGCGCTTCTACGGCTACAGCGAAGCCGCCATCGACCAGTACACGGCACGCCGCACACAGGTACTGACCGTTCCCCCCGCCTCCTGCTCGGTGTTCTCGCCCGAGCGGCCCCCTGCCTGAGCATGTTCGAGAGGAAGAGCACGCATGTCTGTCCACATACCCCCCGGCACTGACGTCGGCGGGGCCAACCCCGAAGCCGGCACAGACCGGCCCCGAGGACTTCGTCCTCGGCTGCGCTCCGCTGTGCGGCGGGGTATGGCCTTTCGGCAGCTCCGGCGCCCCGCTACCTGCCCGGAGGCCAGCAGCCCCGCACTGGCGGGCACGTACAGCGGAAGCGCCCCGCGGGGGCGGACGCCGATCCCCTACATCACAGCCCGCGAAGGCGAGGTGGACGAATCCCTTTCCGCCTTACGCCCTTCCTTCGGCAGCACCGGGTGGGGCCGCATCAGCTACGCGGACGAAGGGTGGAGGGACCGCGACGCGCAAGGCGTCCTGTGGGCGCGAGTCTCGCAGTCCCTCGACGAAGAGGGGGCTCTGACGGGCGCGCCGCGCTGGCGGATGATCAACCCCGCCCGGCAGCGCGAGACGATGAGCAAGCTCCTGTGCCAGGTCTGCCGCGAGCCCGCCAGAACGGACCAGGGAATCCTTTTTCCCCACAGCACCGAAGAGGGCGTGCCCGACCCCAGCACCACCGTCCTCACCGCACAGCCGCCCCTCTGCCCCGTACACGCCCCCGTGGCGCCGAAGCGGTGCCCTCACCTCGCCAAGTACGGAAGCGTCGCACTTCTGGCACAGAGCGCGCCCCTGTACGGCGTCATCGGCACCCCCCACCGGTACATGCCGGACCGCAGCATCCAGGTCATGGCGTGCGACGGCGTCCCGGTGCCCTACGGCCACGCCGACATGGCCTGGATGGTCGCTACCCAACTGGTGCGCACGCTCCGGGCCTTCACGGTTGTCAACCTGGACGACCTGTGACCGCGCGCATGTCCTCCACAGACAGCCGCCCGGTGGACCGGAGGCTCCACGCTCGGTCCATCGGGCGGCACACCATCCGTTCACGAAGAGAAAGGACAGAGGTGACCGTCAACACCGCGACTGTCTCCTTCACCTCCCGCGAGAAGGACGTGGTGCAGGGCCTCGCTGAGGGCCTGACCGACCACGCCATCGCGCGCCGCCTGAACCGAAAGCCGTCGACGGTCCGCCACTACATCGCCACGGCGATGAAGAAGGTAGGTGCGAACCGGCAGGCGGCGCTCGTCAACTCCTCCTACGACCTTGGACTGATCCGCCTGCCGGTCGGCAAGGACAGCACGGCCTACGTGTCACCGCAGCTACGGGAGCTGATCCCGCTCATCGTGCGGGGCCTGACTTTTGATCAGATTGCGGCCGAGACCCATACATCCTCTGCCCAAGCCAGCAGGGACGTCCGGCGGCTGATGAAGGCACTTGACGCTCAAACGCGGGCGCACGTCGTGACCCGTGCCCGCCAGTACGGGCTGCTGAAGGCGGCACGGCCGCCGAGCGCCGTCGGCCGCACATAGCTTCCCAGACTGGGCTTCCTCCGGTCTCGCGGCCCCCGTGCCCCCCCCCGTGCGGGAGCGGCCCGAGACCACACCGCGCGGAGGAAGCGGCGCTCCCGCAGCCCGGCGGATGCGGGAGCCGCCCCGGCCGCCGCCCTTCAGGGCTGCGAGGCGGCGGCCGGCCAACCCACCCCTCCCGCCGCACGCCCCGCGCACGCTTGCCCACTCCCGACGCGACCCAGAAGGCCCTACGATGTGCCAGCACAAGCCGCCGTGCCCGACCGCCGACTCCCCCGACCGGGAGGCCGCGCTCATAGAGGTGAGCCACCCAGAACAGGGCTGGACCCGGTTGTGCAACGGCGTCCTGCTCTTCGAGGACACCGGTGAACTCCTGCCGGACGGCCAGATCATCGCCCCGCACCGGCCCGCGACCACCAAGATGGTGGCGGCGTGACACACCCGCTCACCCCCGCCCCCCTGCGCGGCACCGCAGCTCGACGGGCCCTGCTCCACGCCGCTGCACTGCTCTTCCTCGCCTCCATCACGCCGATGGTCAACGCGGCGCTGCAACTCGGTGCCCTGTACGACGTCCGCTGGCCGCAGCGGACCTCCCACTACACCGCGCTCATCCGCATAGGCGTCGGCGTCGTGGTCTTCTTCTGGCTGCTCTGGACGGTCATTGCCCGCACCACTCTCGACCGCGTCTCCGCGCGCCAGCGAATACTCCAACGCTGTGCGGCACTGGGCTGCAGTTCCGCCTCCTTATACGCCACCGACCCCGACAGGCCCCTTGGCCACTTCGGGACCGTCGTGACCGGCTTGAGTTTCGCGTGGCTCGCGTGGGAAGTCTGCCGCTCTCACGGCATCACCCTGGAGAAGACGCCCCGCGAGAAGAATCCGCAGCGCTGGTGCGCACAGACCTTCGACCTCGCAGGACGCGCCTTCGGTGCCTGCATGGCAGGCGGGTGCCTGGCCTACCTGGGCGTCCAGGCGTTGCTCCACCTCGACGTAGCCGCTCTGCCGGTCATGGCCGGAAACCAACTGGACACCATCGGCGTCACGGGCCCCCTCGACTTCATGGCCCAGCTCGTGGTGGTCGTGGCCGTCGAGGACGTGGTGATCGTGGCCGCCACCGCTGCGCTGATGACGGCCGCAGGACGGCCCGCCTGGCAGATCTACACCACGGTCTGCGCAGTCGAGGTCGTCGTGCACGCCTACTTCGGCGCGCCCGCCATCGCGATGGCCCTCTTCGCCGTCGGCCGTCTCCAGCTCTACACACGCTCCGGACGCGTACTTCCGCTGATCATCGGCCACGCCTCCTTTGACCTGCTCGGCGCACTCCTCATGCCGCTCCCGCTCACCCACCGCCTCCTGATCGCCATACCGGTGGGCCTCGCGGCCTCGGTCATCGCAGAGCGAGTACGGCGGGCCGCGGCTCCTTCGCCCGAGCCCGTCACCGGAGCCGCCACATGAACCCCGCCTCCGTACTCAGCTCTCCTGCAAAGGACACGACGGTGAGCACACCACCGCTCTACGACCCCGGGGACCCTTCCCGATCCGCCGTCGCCCTCGTCAACCACCATCTGACATGGCTGAAGCTCGGCGGCCTGTACCTGGACTTCACCAAGACCCCGCGGGACATTCCCGAGGGCCGCGGCTGGTGCCGAGCAGAGCCCTTGCCCGAGGTCCTGTGGCCCGCCCACGCCGAACTCGCCGTCGGCGTGCACTTCTTCCCCGACCCCCTCTTCCGCCGCAACGACAAGACCGGGCACCTACCGCCCGGGGCGATACAGCACTGGACCGAACGACTCGACGCGTGCGCCGACGCCCTCGCGGACTGCAGGTTCGTCGTCGAGGAGTGGGGCATCCCCAAGACTCCGGACCTGCACAGTGGCGCCGACCTCGTCGTCTACCGACTCCCTGCGGGCACAACACCGTCCCCCCGAACTGCCGAGGACCTGCGCCATGCGCACCCTCCGCGCCCGAACTTCCAGACTCGCCGGTCCACCGACACATGGCCGATCGAAGCTCTCCTCGAACGAGCCGACCCGCCCCTGTTCAGCCGCCACGAGCAGCAGGACGCAGAGGCACTGCGGGCCGGACGATGCATCGTGCGCGACGTGGACGAGCACCTATGGCCGCCCGGCACCCAGGACTGCACCCTCGTCACATGGGAACCGGCCCCGCTCTACCAGCGCGCCGCCAACCAGTCGACTCCACCGCCCGGCGCGTACACGCACTGGCTGCAAGGCGTCACCCACCTCGCCCAGACGCTCACCGGCGCGGGGTACCAGATCCGGCGCCGCAAACGCCCCTCACACCCAGAGACCGACCGCGACGACACCTTCCTCGTCTACCGCTCGATCTCCAAGGGCACCGACCCACCTTCCACCACCGGACTGATCAGACCCAGCACACGGCCGCGGTGGAAGGCCGAGAGACCGGTCGCCTGACCACAGGCTTGGGGCCTCCTCTGGTCTAGCCGGGACGCCCGCCCCGCGCGGGAAGTCCCCGAGGCCGCCCCCGAGGGGAGGTGGCGCCCACCCGGCGCCCCGGCCGCGCTCTGTGGGGGAGCAAGCGGCCGGCCCAGACACCCCCCACCAGGTGTTGCTGCACTCACAGAAGGAACTCCATGGACGCCAGCACCATCGACGTAGCCGTCTGGAACATCGAGTCAGACGGAGGACGTGACGGCGAACGCCGGGACTTCGCGCTCGACATCCTCTCCCAGCTCGGGGACGGCGGCCCGGACGTCGTGCTCCAGCAGGAAGCGAAGCACAGCCGCGAACAAGGCGGGCGGCTCCTGCACGCTACGGAAAAGCGCCTGGGACTGCGCGGCTTCCTCTCAGCCCCCAACCCCGGCGTCGACGCCGACATCGCCACCGCCGTCTACCTGCGACCCAGCATGTTCCACGTCACCCAGCAAAAGCCGCACGCGAAGCCCTGGTGGCTGCACCCCTGTCACGTCCAGGCGTACCTGGGTGTGCACCCCGTGCCGATCAACTTCGTGTCGTTCCACATGTGCTTCTTCGACGCCGACCAGCGGCTCACGAAGCCGGGTGGCTCACCACTCTCGCCCGCCCCGGCATGGTCACCATCGCAGCCGGAGACACCAACAGCTACCCGCAGCGCTCCGAGCCCATCGCTCTGCCCGACTGGGAGAACGTCACCGACCGCGCGCACATGGTGCAACGCACCTACCTCGACGTGAACGGCCGCCGCCACAGTGACACCCGGCCCGACGGCACCCTCATCGACGCCGGGTACGTGGACCTCGCCCGCTATGCCGCCGATCACCTCGACGGGATCGGGGCGCAGGACGCACTCGCGCCCACCGCGGGGTTCACCAAGCCGTCCCAAGGCGGCGCTCAGCGCATCGACCGCGGGTACGGGGCAGGTGGCGCCGCCTCGGCTCTCGAACACGTCGAGGTCATCGACAACGAGAACACCCGAGCCGTCACCGACCACGCCCTGCTCTTCTACCGCTTCCACCTCGCACGCCTGGAGGCCGTGGTCACGCAGGCCGCGTACGCACTATGCGCCACCTGAGCAGACGCCCCGTCCACCCGTCGGCGGCAGGCGGGTGCACCGCCCAGTCCCGGGCCCGAAGCCGCCTCCGCCCCGGACAGGCCCCACGAGGCCGCGGGCGAGGCCCATGTCAAGGCTCTTCGCGGTATCCGCAACGCGATTGCGCACTGCGAGAGCTGCGCGAGCGCGGAGCGCTCTCGGGGCTTTTCTACCCCCATGGAGTGCGAGCCGCGCACCAATCCTTCACTGTCCAGGAGGACGAGATGTTCCTTCCCCACCTCGTGATCGAACAACTCAACGACGCCCAGGTGGCGACCTGGAGCAGCACTTCGCGGCCGGTGACGCACATGCATAGCCAGACCAGCCGCGCGTTTCATGGTCGGTCGCTCCGATCCTGGCAGGAGCAGCTCCACACAGGCTCAGCCATACGTCCACCGCTGGCCGGTGCCGCGGTACTCATCGACGGGGATCGGCTCCACACCTGGGCGCATGCGCTCGCGGTACAAGACACCGTCGAGGTGGTCGACCTCGTGGTTGACGAGGCGCGCCAGCCCCTGGGAGAAGCGGGACAGTCGTGTGGTGCCGTCGAGGTCGCTGTGGGCGACGACGATGCTCAGGGGGCGAGGCACGAGCCCGCGTACGTCGAAGAACGACAGGCAGCCTTCGTACTGTTCGTCCTCTTCTTCGGAGGACTCTGTGACCGTGGCGTTCAGCAGCACGATCGGCTCCGCTCCGGCCTCGGGCGGGAAGACCACGGCGGCGGATCGGTCAATGCCGATCTGCGGGGCGGCGATACCCATGCCCTTGCCGAAGGTGTGCAACTGGCGGACGCGGTCGACGGCGGCCAGGAGTTCACGGATGACCTGCTTGGCCTCGTCGGCTTCGGCTGGAAGGTCGAAGGGGCGTGCGCGGCGACCGAGGACCGGGTCGCCGTCCTGGACGATGCCGGCGTTCGCCATTGCCTGGCTGGCGGAGAGGGTGTTCACGGGGTCGTTCTCTTTCGCGTCGTCAGCGTTCTTCAGGCGCCATTCAAGGCGGAAGCGGGCGTGCAGGGGTGGATCGACCGTCGCCCAGGAGAAGACGGACTGGTCGCCTCTTTCGGTGCGCTGGGGTGCCGTGCGCAGTGGAGCGAAGTCCGCGCTCATGGAGGTCTCGGTGCCCCAAACGGTCGGTTCGCTGTCGCGGGGGAAGGCGAGTTCCACGGCAAGTCGGCGGGTGGGCAGCCGGACCGCTCGCTGGAACCAGGGACCCCACTTCTCGGCACCGACGGAGTACGAGTAGGTGATCTCTGCCTCCTGCCCGGGATAGAGGGGAAAACGGCTGGTGGGGCTCTGGAACTGGAGCCATACCTCCTTGAACGCGTCGCGGTCGTGCTTGACGGTCCAGCCCATCGGCTCGGTACCGCAGTGCGCCGTCAGATCCAGTTCATCCCAGGTGAGCGGGTTGCGGCGGTACAGGGCATTGGAGCGCTCGGGTTCGGAGGGGTAGCGGTCTACCGCGATGCGTACGAGGTAGCGGGTGACGGGGTCGATGCCGTTGTTGCGCAGGAGTCGGCGCATGCTCAGGCGGTAGGCGCTGCCGTCGAAGCTCAGGGCCGCTTCGTCCTCCAGGACCAACAGCCCTGTGCCCGAGGGCGGTTCAGGCTGCTCGGGTGCCAGCGGCGACGCGTCGGTGCGCTGCCATGCCTGCCACAAGGCGCCGCCTGCGTCGAGTTCGGTATCGGCGCGGCGCGCGAGCTGGGAGCTGCCGTGTTCACGGCCGGCCTCCATGTGGCTCACGTACGAGGGGTCGATGTTGAGGCGTTGCGCGAGGGCCGCCTTCGACAGGCCCCGCACGTTGCGCCAGTGCGTGAGTTCCGCTGCGAAGGTGGACCGCTCCTCGCTCTCCAAGGCTCTGCTCCTTTCCGGGAGTTGAGGAAGATCGTGAGTGAGCGCTCCTCATGGTCGCCTCATCCTGCCCGCCTGGAGCCCAATAGTGCTAGGCGGCGGCCTCGGCCGCGCTCCTGGGCGCCGCGCCCGCCGCCCTTCACCTGTCGCTGCGGCGACCTAGTCCGACTGCCGCCCCTGTCTGAGGGCGGACTCACTCCACTTCCCCGCGCTGGATGGCCCGGGGGATCTCGAAGGGTTTGCGGGAGATGACTGGACATGTGCCGCGTCACGCGGTCGTGATCGCTTCCGGCGGGTTGGACAGCACCGCCGCGGCATACCTGCTGGCCGCCCAGGGCGCCAGCGTGAGCTTGCTGTCCTTCGACTACGGCCAGCGTCACCGCAAGGAACTGCAGTGCGCCGCCCGGATCGCCGGCCTACTGGGGGCCGCGCACGAGGTCGTCGATCTGACCGCCGTCGGGCGACTGCTGGGAGGGTCGGCGCTCACCGACGCCGGGCTCGCCGTCCCTGATGGGCATTACACCGACGAGACGATGCGGATCACCGTCGTCCCCAACCGCAACGCGATCATGCTGGAGGTGGCGGCGGCCGTCGCCGTCGCCACGAAAGCGGACGCGGTCGCCTTCGGTGCGCACGCAGGTGACCACTTCATCTATCCGGACTGCCGCCCCGAGTTCTTCGAGAAGATCACGTCCTCCATCCGGGCGGGCAACGAAGGGTTCCTGACCGACGGCTTCCAGCTGGTCGCGCCGTTCCTGTACATCACCAAGGCGGACATCGTGGAGACGGCCGCCGGACTGAACGTGCCGTTCGAGCTGACGTGGTCCTGTTACAAGGGCGGCGAGGTGCACTGCGGCACCTGCGGCACGTGCACAGAGAGGCGGGAGGCGTTTGATCTCGCGGGCGTTGCCGATCCGACTCCGTACGCTGCGGGGGTGGCCCAGTGACTGCGCTCAAGGGCCGGTACCGCATCGGCAAGCGCTTCTCCTTCGATGCCGCTCACCAGCTGGCGGGACTGCCCGAGGGACACAAGTGCTCCCGCCTGCACGGGCACACGTACACCGTCGAACTCGTCCTTGCGGCCGAGGAACTCAGCGGCCCCGGATTCGTCACCGACTTCGGTGATCTCGCGCCGGTGAAGACATTCCTCGACGGCAATCTGGATCACCGGTCGCTCAACGAGGTGCTACCCGTCGAGCCGACGTCGGAGAATCTCGCCCGCTACCTCGCCGAGTGGTTCGTGGAGCACGTCGAGCCGGACATCGGGGGACGCCTGGAGACGGTACGTGTGTCGGAAACCCCGTCGACGTGGGCGGAGTTCGAGGTGATCCGGCCGTGAACGCAGGCGTGCTCCACCTGCTCGGCCAGCAGGCCGTGGACGATCACGGGCTGTTCATCGCCGACACCTTCGGACCGACGTTCCAGGGCGAGGGGCCCTCGCTCGGCCGGCAGGCCCTGTTCATCCGGTTAAGCCACTGCAACCTGTCCTGCGGCCAGGGCCCCGGTGCCCGGTGGGCCTGCGACACCGCCTACACCTGGGACTTCAAGACGTACGACCCGCAGGACCCCAAGATCCGGCGCCGGGTCTTGCTGGACGAGCTGATGGCCTGGGTGAAGGCCCGCACGGTCCGCCTCGTGGTGATCACCGGAGGCGAGCCGCTGATCCAGCGCGTCGGGCTGGAGCGCTTGGTGGCCATGCTGCACGCAGAGGGCTACGAGGTCGAGATCGAGACGAACGGCACGCTGATCCCCAGCGAGGACCTCGTGGCCGCCGTGACCGCCTTCAACGTCTCCCCGAAACTGGCCGCCGCCGGCGGCCGGGAGATCATGCGGATCGTCCCTGCGGCCCTGGCGGCGTTCGTCGCCTCGGGCAAGGCCCGGTTCAAGTTCGTCGTGAACGAGCTGGATGAGTTCAAGGAGATCGCCGACCTCGCCGAGCGGTTCGCAATGACCGAGATTTGGGTGATGCCCGAGGGGACCTCGGCCGACACGGTGCGGCAGGGCCTGCGGACGATCGCGGAGGAGGCCCTGGCCCGCGGCTTCAATCTCAGCCCCCGGCTGCACGTGGAGCTGTGGGAGGACGAACGTGGCCGCTGAAACGACGACGCCTGGGTGGGGCCGTCGTTCCAGCTCTCCCAGGCCGCGCGTGTTGGGAAGCGGCTCTCAAAGGGAGGGCGGGATCGTTCCAGCCACCCAGGCTTCCTTCACTGTAGCGCCCAACTCCCCCTCCGGGGCAGCCCATTCGCTGATGCCGTATCTGATTGAGCCAGTTCATCTGAAGCGCGCCGCCCGGGAATGCATGCGCCGGGCGTCCGCACCGGGGGCGGACGGACTCAGCTGGGCGGGGTTCCGCACCGGGCTCAAGGGGCGGCTCGACGAGCTGGGTGAGCAGCTGCGCCAGGGCACCTGGCAGCCCGGTCCGCTGCGGGACTCACATGTGATCGCGTACACGGGCAAGCACATCGACACCGTGATCCCCACGGTCCGCGACCGCGTCGTCCACCGGGCGATGCGCCGTGCCGTCGAACCCGTTCTGGATCAGACGGCGTTCGCTCCGTGGGTATCGGGCTTCCGCCGGGGCCGCAACCGGCTCACCTCCCTGCGCCAGGCCGCCGAGCATCTCTCCGAAGGTCGGCGGTGGGTGGTCGACGTCGATGTCCAGCGGGTCTCGGCCGGAGCGAGCACCAGCGAAGTTGTCGACTGGCTGGCCTGCCACGTCCAGGACGGCACCTTCCTGGCCCGGGTGCGTACGGCCCTGGACGCTCTGCCCGACCCGATCATGCCGGGGTGCGGGCTGAGCCCTCTGCTCATCAACCTGCGGCTGTCCCGGGTGGACGCACAGCTGCAGGACCTTGCGGTGGTCCGCTTCGCGGACAACTACTGCCTCTTTGCCACCAGCCGCACCGAGGCGGAGTGCGCCCGCGAGGTGCTGGTGGCCGCGCTCGCCGCGGCGGGCCTTCGCCCGCACCCGGACAAGAGCCGTATCCGCTCCTCGGCCCACGCCGAGGACCTGTTCCTGATCAGCGGGTGATCCTCATGACCACGTCTTCGGCGACCGCCGTCACGGCCACGGTGAGCACTACGGTGCACTGGGTCCGAATCACGGGCGGGGTATGCCGCTTCGGCGATCAGCAGCGCCGCATCAAAGTGCGCACCCTGGAGTGGACCCAAACCCTCTTGACCTGGGCCCAGCTCGACTGCGGCACCGACCAGCGGCCCGTCACGGGCCTCGCACAGCCAGATGCCGCCGCCCTCGCCCGCGCGATGGGCGGACGGCTGCCCCGCTCCGTCGAGTGGGAGTGGGCGGCATCCGGGCCCGCCTGCCGCACGTATCCCTGGGGTAACGAGGAGCCCACGCCGGATCGGGCCAACCTGCGCAGCGGCCCGGGTCGGCCCACTCCCGTGGGGGCGTACCCGGACGGGGCGACCCCGGACGGACTGCTCGACATGGCCGGGAACGTCTGGGAGTGGACCAGCAGCGCCACTCTCGGCAACGGGTTCATCCTGCGGGGAGCCTCGCACGACTCCCCGGTCCTGTACGCCAAGTCGACCTTCCTCAACGCCGCCCCGGCCGAACTCGAGTCGGACGGCATCGGCTTCCGGGTGGTGCGGGAACCATGACCACTCCTCTGTCCGGAACCCTGGTGCTGGCCGGATGCTCGCGCCGCAAGGCCGACTCGGTCATCCCCCTCCCCGCCCTTGAGCTGTACGCGGGCGGCATCGCGCCACAGCTCCACGACCGCGTGGGCGATCACCCGGAGCTGCGTCAGCGGGTCTTCTTCCTGTCCGCCAGATACGGCCTCGTCTGCGCCGACACCCCCCTGCTGGCCTACGACCAGCCGCTCACCACCGAGCACGCGTCCGAGCTGCGCCCGACGGTGCACCGCCAGCTGCGCTGGCGCCTCGACGCCCTCGATGCCCGAGCCCGGCTCCTGGTCGTGGCCGAGCCGCTCTACTTCGTCCTGATCGCAGACCTGCTCGCCGACGAGGACCGCCCGCTCGTGCACTGGATCCCCGACCCCCGCGGCTGGTCACAGGCCGCCGCCGTACTCGACGATTGGAACTGGCCGTGACCCACACCCTCGCTCAGGCCCTCACCACCCGGCCCAACGATCACAGCAAATTGAGGGAGGAGTTCGAAGCACGCACCGGTCTCGCCTGGCACGCGCCCACGCCCGCGCCCCTGGCCGCCGGCCATGCCGTGTCGGTCGTCGTGCCGGCACGGAACACGGCGCATTCGCTGGGGCCGGTCCTCGACGCCCTCGGTGCCCAGGACACCACCGGCTCCATCGAGACCATCGTGGTCGATGACGCGTCCGCGGACGCGACCGCCGAGATCGCTGCCGCCCACCCAGTCGTCGACACGCTGGTCCGGCTCCCCCAGCAGAGCGGCGCCGCAGCGGCCCGCAATGCCGGAACAGCCCTGGCCGGCGCCGACACCGTCGTCTTCCTGGACGGGGACATGGTCCTCCCACCCCACGCCCTCGCGGACATCGCCGTCCGCTCCCACCCTGATGCCGTCTTGGTGGGCTTCCGCCACAACGCCCCCTACTCCCCGGGCCGCGACGGCGCCGCCCGAGTCCCCGAAGGAAGCGCTGACCTAGCCGCCGATCACCGCGTCACCTGGCGCAGCCAGGGCGGCAAACAGATGTACACCGGCATCGTCTTGGACCGTCCCACCACCGGCAGTCCTCTCAACGACACCGACGACTTCCAAAAGCTCGGCCACGGCGCCACGCATCTGGACTGGGACCTCCCACGCGTGGTCGTCACCGCCCTGATGGCCGCACCGCGCGAGAAGGTCCTGGACGTCGGAGGCTTCGACCCGGTGTTCGGGCTTGTGGGCTGGGGCATGGAGGACACACACCTCGGCGCCGCTCTCATCGCCGCTGGCTGCCTGGTCGTCCCCTTGCGGCAGTGCGTCGGCTTCCACCTCGATCCCCCGGACGCCGAAGCCCAGTGGCAGACCAAGCTCGCCGGATGGCCAAGCACCCTCGCCTACTACCGCCGCCTGCTCGACGACCCGCCCCCGCACGGCCGCGCGGGTGCCTTCCGCACTGCCGCCGAGCAGTTGCTCTCCCAGTCAAAGGTGATCAGCCGATGACAGTCCGGATCTTCTCCGCGGCCACCCTGGGTGAGACGCCCCTGGTGTACGACCCGGCCACCGAACTCACGCACACGCCCGGACGGCATGTGCCCGCCGGGCGGGTCCTCCTGGACGATGCGGAGGTGGACCAGTGGCCCACCGTCATCCAGCACCAGGTGGCCACCCGTGTCCCCTTCAACATCTGCTGGTCGCCCCTGGTGCGCTGCAACCTGCAGTGTCCGCAGTGCCTGGACGACAAAACGCTCCCCGAGAGCGGCGCCACCGAGCGCCAGCGCATCGCCAGCCTTCTCGCCGCCAGCAACGTCCTCGGCCACGACATCTCCGGCGGCGAGCCGCTGCTGCTGCGGTCCCTGCCGCAGCTGCTGGAAGTGCTGGCCAGCCAGAGGGCCGCGGTGAGCTGCACGACCAACGGCTGGCACCTTCAGCGCCGGGCGGAGGAACTCGCCCCGGTAGTGGACGCGGTGCGCGTCAGCTTCGACGGCCCCGACGCCGCCTCGCACGACCACTGGCGGGGCAAGGGCAGCTTCGAGCGGGCCGTGGCCGGCGCCCGCGCCGCGGTCAGCCAGGGTGTACCGGTGCAGCTGCACGCGGTGATGATGCAGTCCACCGCCCACCGTGCCCAGTCGGTCGCCGACCTAGCCGCCGACCTCGGTGCCGTCGGCGTCACCTTCCTGCAGATGCTGCCCATCGGGGACGGCGCTCACCTCGCCGCCGCGGAGCTGGTCGAGGACGCCGAGGCCCGGCGCATCGTGGAGTCCGTCCAGCCGCCGCACGGACTGCGCGTCCGGCTACGGACCCGCGAACTCGCCGAAGGGTTCACGGTGATCCGCGCCGACGGGCAGGTGTACCACAACGTGCGCGGTGCCACGGACATCGAGGCCACACGCCCCCTGTTGACCGGCGCCGATCTGGATCTGCCTCTCACCGAGGGGGTTCGGCAATGACATCGACCGCACCCGTCCAACGCGTCTTCCGCCATCAGACCGCCTACCAGCTGACCGCGCAGGCGTACGAGTCGGCGCTCACGCTCCTGGCCGACGCCACCGCCGCGGCCGGGCCGATCGCCACGGTGATCGGCATCGCGGGCGGTGGGAGGCGGCCCGCCGAGGAGATCGCCGCCCGGCTCGGTGTGCCCGTGTGCCATGTCGCAGCGCAGCACAACGCCTCCGACGCGCTGTACACCCAGGCCACCGGCACGGTGACGGTCACCGTCCCGGACGGCTTTCCGGCTGCGCTGGGTGGGCGTGTCCTCCTGGTCGATGACATATGCGGCACCGGCGCCACCTTCACCGCCGTCGCGAAGGCCCTCGCCGGGCGCCTTGCCCCGGACGTCCGTGTGGACAACGTCGCCCTGTGCCGCAACGTGGGCAGCCCACTTCGCCCCGCCTGGTGGGCCTGGGACGTAGATGACTGGGTCGTCTTCCCCTGGGAGCCTCGCCCGGACACCGCCCTGCAGCCGCTGCCCGTACCCGAGAGGATCCACACACCATGACCGGCACCCGCGTGGGGGCCCGCGGCTTCGTCTTCGTGCTCGCTTCCTGGCAGATGGACGCACCCGCCGGCATCGAACGCGCCACGGCCGCACTCGCCCGCGGCCTGGCCGACGCCGGGCACCGCGTGGCCATCGCTACCGCCGTACCCCGCAAGTCGAGGAGCGCGCTCGGCGGGGTCGCCATCGAGCACCTCGACCTTTCCATCACTTTCCCCTGCTCGGACGAGAAGCTCCGCAAGGCCGTCCTGCAGTACGAGGGCAAGCTCCAAGCCCGCCTCTGGGAGATCATCGCCCGCCATCAGGCCGACACGGTCGTCTTCACCGACGCCCTGTGGGGCCTGGGGCGGCTGGCCGCCGCACTGCCCGACGGCGTGTGCCGGGTGCTCGCGGCGCATGTGCTGCCCAACGCGGAAGACGCGCCCGCGGCGCTCTCCCGCGCGGACACAGTGATCGTCCCCTCGCCCGTGGTCACGGCCGAGGCCCAAGCCGCGGGCCTGCCGACCCGCGGGTGGCGCGTAGTACCCAACGCGCTCCTTCTCACGCCGTCCGCACTACCCGATGACGCACACATCGAACGTCGCCGCTCCGGGCCCGTGCGGGTGCTGGCCCGTCTCGGACATGAGAAGGGCCTCGTGCCTCTGCTGACTGCCGCCGCCGACTGGGTCCGGGAGCTGGAGGTCATGGTCGCGGCGGCGGGCTTCGAGGCGGCCACCGGATCCCAAGCACGGCTCCTGGCCAAATGCCGAGCCCTCGCGGACGCCTCGGCGCACATCACCTTGTCCGAGGGCGGGTTGGCCTGGCGCGAGGTTCCCACCTGGCTGGCAGGGGCCGCCGCCGTGATCGTTCCGTCTCTGCGGGAGACGTTCGGCTTGGTCGCCCTGGAGGCCATGAGCGAGGGGGTGCCCGTGGTCAGCTACCCGGTCGGCAACCTGCCCGCCCTCCTGGAACATCAGTACGCCACCGAGCGGTTGATGGGCGATCCTCGGTCAGGACCCAACACGCTCCTCGACACGGTCGATGCGCTGCTGACCGATCCGGTAGCCTACGGGCGAACTTCAAAGGCCATGTACCACCTGGCTCAGGACTACAGGCCCGACCGAATCGCCCTGCAATTTATTAAGGCGGTGTCGTGATGGGTGCTGTAGCCCCGTCTCACTCCTCGGCAGCCCCGCTGTTCCTTGTCGACGGCTTCAACGTCCTGTGGCGCGGGCACTTCGGCTTCCCGGCTCCGATCTTCTCCCGCGACAAGCAGCGGAACCTGACGGGCCTGTTCGCATTCTTCGCCCTGCTGCGGGTGACCCTCCGCGATGATCTGGATACCCCGCCGGCCGAGGTATGCGTCGTGCTGGACGGGGAGCACGGCAGCGCCGGGCGCAAGGACACCGACGCCGACTACAAAGCCAACCGGGAGTCCACGCCGGAGGCCCTGGCGCCGCTGCAGTTCCTGGCGCCGATGAAGGAAGCCCTCGACGCCTACGGCATCGCCTGGGTGGAGATCGATGACGCCGAGGCCGACGACGTCGTCGCCACCCTCGTCCACCGCCACCCGGACCGGACGATCCGCATCATGAGCGCCGACCAGGACTACTACCAGCTCCTGGACGGGGAGCGCGTGCGGATCATCAACCGCTCACGCAAAGCGTCCAAGCGGATCATCACCGACGCCGAAGTCCACGAGCGCTACGGCGTCACCCCCGCTCAGTGGCCCGACTACCGGGCCCTGACCGGGGACAAGTCGGACAACCTGCCCGGCGTCAAGGGCATCGGCGCCAAGACGGCCGCCGGGCTACTAGCCGACGGCCTGACCCTCGAAGATCTCCCGGACTCCGGGCGGCTCGTCGGCACCAAGGGGGCCGCGATCACCACCGCCTGGGAGGACGTCCTGCGGTGGCGCGCACTGAGCCGGATGCGCCGCGACGTGCCCATCCCGTGGCAGGCCACCGGGCACGCCAGCCCTCCTCTGCCCCGGCCGGCGGACGTCATCGAGAAGCTGGGGATGTGGTGAAGGTGCCGGGATCCGTCTTAGCCGTCATGGCCCACCCCGATGACCTGGAACTGTGGGCCGGTGGCACGCTCGCCCTGCATGCCCGTCACGCCCCGGTGACCGGGGCCGTCGCGGCACACGACGAAGTGCGGGATTCTGAGGCCGCTGCCAGCGCCAAGGTCCTTGGTATCGAACTCGAACTCCTGGACATCGCGGATGCCGCCGCGGTCGACGACCTGATACGCCGCCACCGGCCAGAGATCCTGATCACCCACCCGCTCGACGACGTCCACCCCGACCACCGGGCGGTGGCCGCCGCTGTTCTGGCGGGCCTGCCCGAGGTGCACATCCACACCGGCTGCCCGCGACGGCTGTACACCTGCGACAGCTACAACTCCCTGACCCTGAGCGGCCCGGTCAACGCCCCGGTGATCATCGACGTCACGGCGACCTTCGACCAGAAGATGCGCGCCCTGGCCGAACACCGGTCGCAGCCGATCGACGACCACTTCGGCCCGATGGCCCAGAACCTGGCCGCTCTTTGGGGCGGCCGGATCGGCGCGGCCCGCGCCGAAGCCTTCACCCCCATACCGATCCTGGGCCGCCTGCCAAGCGCCCCGCACCTCTGACCGGTCGGTCCCCGCACCCTCCTATAGCGAAGGGATGCACCACCATGCCCAACTGCACACAGACCACGCCCCTATACCAGTACAGCCAGCTCACCTCCGATCAACAGAACGTGATCGTGGGCGGCGGGATACTGTCCGGCGAGATCGCCACGTTCGACGGCAAGCACCTCTCCGCGCTCGAACAGCGCGTCGCCGACCTCACCGGCCGCGCACAGGCCCTGGCCGTCGACTCCGGATCGTCCGCCCTACGCCTGGCCATGCGCGGCCTGGGCGTGGGCCCCGGCCACGAGGTGATCATCCCGGAGCTGGGGTGGGTCTCCATCGGCGCCGCCGCCGACATGCTCGGCGCCACCGTCCGCGTGGCCCCCGCGACGGATTCACTGACACCGACCTGGGAACAGATCCACCCGCTGATCACCTCCGCCACCCGGGCCGTCGTCCTGGTACACCTGCGCGGCCGTCCCGCCCCGGGCACCGCGGACATCGCCGCCCGCCTGCACGATCGCGAGATCGACCTCATCGAGGACTGTGCGCAAGCCTGGGGCGTGGAGGTCGAGGGACGTCCGGCCGGCGGTTGGGGAACTTTGGCTACGTTCTCCACCCACACCTTCAAGCTCGTCGCCACCGGTGAAGGCGGGCTCGTCGTCGGTGACCGTCCCGACACCATGGCCTTGATGCGGGCCATAGGAGGCGACACCCGTCAGCCCACTCCGCACACCGTATGGCGCTCCAAGGCCCGAATGACAGAACTGGCCGCCGGCCTCGCCCTGCCCCAACTTGACCACCTGCCCACACTCGTGGCCGACCTACGCACCCTGCAACAGCGAGTGCTGGAGTCCCTGCACGGCATCCGCGGGGTCACTCTCGTCCCCGCCTCCAGCACCCCGATCGGCAACGGCTCGCTCGTCGGGCTCCGCCTTCCCGACCCCGCCGCAGCGGAGCACCTGGCCAACAGCCTCTTCCATGGGGGCTACCGCAGTTGGTGGCCCGGCCCTGGCGACCTGCACACGGCCGCCGCCTGGCCCGTCCAGCCCGAGCGCCCCCTTATCGATGCCCGCCGCTATCTCGATGTCCAGATCCCCTGGCTTCCCGCGACCGAACACCCCGTCTGGGCAGCCGACTTGACCCGCCTCATCGAGACGACCCTTGCGGGTGCGCGGTGAGCCCGTACCCCGTGCGCGCGGGCATCCTCGGCTGCGGCATGGTCGCCACCGAGTACGCCACGACTCTGGCCGCCAGCAGCAGCGTGGACCTCACGGCGTGTGCCGATCTCGATCACGAGCGGGCCCAGCACCTCGCCGACCAGTACGACATCTCGGCCGTCCCCGTCGAGGATCTCCTCACCCCGGAGACGATCGACTTGGTCCTGATCCTCACTCCGCCCCGCACCCACGCCGACCTAGCCCACCAGGCCATCACGGCGGGCCTGCGCGCGGTATGGATCGAGAAACCTCTCACCACCGACCCGCAGGAAGCCACCGCGCTGACGGCCCGCGCCGAGCACGCCGGTGTCCTGCTCGGCGCCGCCCCCGACACCCTGCTCGGCCCGGCGCTCCAAACGGCGGCAGCCGCCCTGCGCGACGGCCTCATCGGCGACGTACGCTCCGCCACTGCCACCCTGCTCAGCACCGGCCCCGAACGCTGGCACCCCGCACCCCAGCCCTTCTACGCCGAACACGCGGGCCCTCTGGGCGACATGGGCCCCTATTACCTCACCGCCCTCGACTACCTGTTCGGCCCTTTGCGGGTACGCGCCGCCGCCGTCCGCACACGCACCGACCGCCGTATTCGCTCCGGACCACGCGCGGGGGAAGGCTTCACCGCCCACTCTCCCACCTACGTCGCTGCCCTCTTGGAGACCGACGACAAGATCCCTGTCACCCTGACCGCCAGCTTCGACGCCGCCGCCACCCAGACGCCCCACCTGGAGATCCACGGCACCGAGGGCACGCTCGTCCTCCCCGACCCGAACTTCCACAACGGTGAGGTGCTCCACCGCCCCTACGGCGCCCGCACCGCCGAAGTCCTCCCACATCCGGCCACCACCGCAGCCGCAGGCCGCGGCATGGGCAGCCTGGATCTCGCCGAGGCCCTGCGCGACGGCCGGGCTCCTCGGTGCTCTCCTCAGCGTGCCGGGCGGACCGTCCACCTCATGGCGGCGATTGTCCGAGCGGGCACGGCGCCGCCTCTGACCGCCCAGTCACCATCGCACTCCATCACGCCCGCCATCTGACGCCCAGGAGCTGCCATGCCGTACAAAGCTGTCATATTCGACTTCGGCGGAGTCCTCACCACCAGCCTGGACGACTGCGCCCGCGCCTTTTCCAAGGAATGCGGACTCCCCGAAGACGCCTATCTGCACGCCATCGCCGTCAATCCCGACGGTCGCCGCCTGTATGCACAGCTGGAGCGTGGCGACATCACCCAGGAAGCCTGGAACTCGGGAATCGCCAGCCTGCTCGGGGTCGACGGCACCGACTTGATGCGCCGGGCCCTTACAACCCTCCAGCCTGAGCCGCTCCTCGTTGATGCAGCCCGCGCCATCCGCGGCGCCGGCCTGAAGACCGCGGTCCTGTCCAACAGCATGGGCATGAGCCCGTTCAACCCGTATGAGCCATGGGCCCTCGAAGACGCCCACGACGTAGTCGTGTTGTCCGAGCAGGTCCGACTGCGCAAGCCAGATCCCGTCATCTACCAGCTCGCGCTGGACCGGCTCGGCTGCCGAGGGCAGGACTGCATCTTCGTGGACGACATCACTGCGAACCTTCCTCCAGCGCACGCCCTCGGCATCACGACGATCCATGCCACGCACCCGACGCTGACTGTGCAACGCCTTCAAGACCTTCTCGGACTTCCGCTCACGGTCCCCGAGCCCTGAGCGGAGCACACCTGATGGCCGCCGTTTCGCTCGCCCCGCCGCACCTCGTACGCGCTCGCCCTCGGTCCAGCCCGACGGCACCCAGCTCCTCCCCGGAGGCATCTGCCACGGGGCACCCATACGCATACGGGACCACCGGGGCAGACCACCACCGACGTCAGCGCTCCCGCACAGGGGCCCGCGCAATCACTAGATCGTGTTCGGGTTCGACTCGGACACCCATCTGCGTGATCGAACAAGAGCCCAGGCCAGTCCGCACAGCCCCAAAGTGCCACATCCGCACATCAGCTCGAAAAATTCGCCCCCGTCACCCCCGAACGCGGTTCGCCGAGGGCCGTTAGTCCGAGCACCTGTCCGAGATTTGCGTCAACGAGGAGGCGTCATGTGTTACGGCACGCACAGCACCCGGGTCCAGCAAACCTTCGAACAGGGCTGCCCTGCCGGACGACCTACGCGCCCCCTCCCTCCTCCCGGAACCCGGTTCATGAGCGGTCCCAGCCTCGCCTCGGACACTGCCGCACGCGGAAGTCTCCACCGAGGGCGAGCAGGGCTGGAGGCGCGGGCATGACTACACCTGCCGCGCCGTACACGAGCGTTGTCGACGTCCTAGTCCTGCTGTACCGGCAGGACGGCCGCGTCCTGCTGCTGCGCCGGGCCGAACCGGAGTATCAAGGTCAGCTCACCATCGTCGGAGGGCATCTTGAAGATCACGAGTGGTACGACGAAGGGGCATGCCGGGAGGTTCGCGAGGAGGTCGGCGTTCGCGTCGAGCCCAGAGACCTTGAGCTGAGCTGCACCGCTCATCTCCTCGCGTCCAGCGGGCAGCGTCGCCTCGCGCTGCTGTTCACGACACAGTCCTGGACGGGAGAGCCGTACAACTGCGAGCCGGATCGGCACACCGCGCTGGTGTGGGCCGATCCCGGAGAGCCGCCTGCGGATGCCCACCCGTTCACGCGCGAGCTGCTGCGGCAGTTCGTCACCGGTGCACCGCGCGCCAACATCAGCATCGTCGCCGCCGAGAGGGCCTCGGCATGAGCGACTTCCTCGATACTTCTCGCCCGGAAACGTCCCCGCTTCCGGCAGATCCCGACCTGGCCCGGTACCTGGCAGAGCACCCCGCCCCCGTGGCCGCCGTGGACGCCTTGATCCGCGACGAGGACGGGCGCCTGCTGATCGTCGACCCGGTCTACAAGCCCGGCTGGGACCTGCCGGGCGGCATGCTCGGCGACGAAGGGCCAGTCGACGGGTTGTTGCGCGAACTCCATGAGGAGCTGGGCCGGTTCCCGGCCCGTGTGGGTCGGCTCCTGGCCCTCGACACGGTCCCCAGGAACGTCTACGGCCGCACCCTGATCGCCTCCATCTACGCAGTCCACCTCGACCGCCCCACGCCCGCCGAGGAGTTTCAGCTCCAGGCCCAGGAGGTGCGCGCGGCGCAGTATCTGCCCGTGGCGGAGGCCCTTGCCCGCCTTCCGGAGCTGCTGCGGCGACGGGTGCGGGCCGCGCTGGACGCCGAAGGCGGGGCGGGCACCGCGCATCTGCGCGACGGCAAACCGGTGGAGACCAACCAGCGTGACCACTACGCGTTGTTGCCGGCGCCCCTGATGTCTGCGACCGCCCTCGTCTTCGACCAACTGGGCCGAGTCCTGGTGGTGGAGCACCCCTACGACCACGGCGACGGAATCTACTTCGGGTTGCCCGGCGGCATGGTCCTGGCACACGAGTCGCCGCAGCAGGGCGCCGCCCGGGAAATCGCGGAGGAACTGGGCCTGGACAACGTCCCCGTCGGGCGGCTCCTGGCCGTCGACCACGTACCTGCTGACCGCTACGGCCGCGCCGTGATCCTGCATGTCTTCCATGCCGGACCGCTCACCGAGGAGCAGATCGCCGACCTCCACTTTGCCGACGGGGAGATCAGCGCCGCGCACTGGCTCTCCCCCGGCGAGGCGGCCGAGCGGCTCCCCCAGCGTGTCGGACGCCGCATGCTCGCCGGCGTTAAGGCCCTGCGCAGCGGGAGCATCGCGCACCTGGAGGAAGGCGTACCGCACCGCGGGTCGCCGGTCGGGCTGACGCCTGCGGAACGGGAACGCCTGGAGCAGGGCGGCGACCTGGCGGCGGCTGATCACCTCGCCGTGCGGCCAAAGGCGCTGACCGCGTCGGCCGTGCTGTTCACGGATTCCGACGGACGGGTCCTGATCATGCGTCCCGTCTATCGCAAGGACGGGCGGTGGCTGTTGCCCGGTGGCGCGATCAACTGCGATGCCGGCGAGACGCCGCGGCAGGCCGCCGTGCGCGAAGTCCGCGAGGAGCTGGGGATCAGCGTGCCCATGGGGCCGCTTCTGGCCACCGACTGGATCCGGCAGCCGCAGCACCCGGCAGAGGTCGTCCACGTCTACGACGGCGGCGTGCTGTCCGCGCACCAGCTGGCGTCGATCCGGCTGCCCGAGCACGAACTGACGCAATGGCGCCTGGCGGACAGCGAGGAGGACCTGTCCGCCCTGCTGCCCGACGGAATCGCTCCCCGGATCCGGTCCTGCCTGGCGGTGCGCGCCGCCAGCGCGGGCGCGGTGGAGCTGGTCAACGGCCGCGCCCTGACGGAGGGCGCGGTGGCCATCGTGTACCAGCCGGACAGCGGCGAGCTGTTGCTCCACGAGCGCGACGAGCAGGCTCCCTGCTGGCCGGGGTACTGGTCGCTGCTCGGGGGTGAGTTGGAGGACGCGGAGTTCCCCGATGAGGCCGTGATCCGTGAGCTGTGGGAGGAAGCCAGACTGCGCGTCAGTGAACCGCGCCTGGTGGAACGCGTGTGGGATCTCAGCGGCTCGCAGCAGCTGGTCCACGTCTTCGCCGCGCCGTACGACGGCAAGCCGGAGGACCTGGTCCTCGGCGAGGGCCGTCAGCTGCGATTCGTGCCCCCGCAGAAGCTGGACAGCTACCAGATGCCGCCGTACCTGCGGGCCGTCGTCGACCGCTGGCTGCAATGGAGGGCTTCCCCGTAGACGAGTCGGCCACTAACCGCGCGTGGTGCGTCCCGGCCGACCCGACTACAGCCTCCCGATCCCACCTCGTAAAGGAGAACTGATGGCAACCACCCTGAACTTGATCGGCGTCCACCTGCTCTTCGAGCGCGACGACGAGATCCTGCTCGGCCTACGAGGCTCCAACGCCGAATTCGCCCCTGACACCTGGCACTTCCCTGCCGGATGTTGCGAGCACGAGTCGATCAAGCAGTGCGCCATCCGCGAGGCGCGAGAGGAGCTTGGCCTCCGCCTCGAGCCCGAGCACCTCGACCTGGTGCATAGCGTCCACCTTCTGGATCCGGACAATCCCCGACCACTTCTCGAGCTGGTCCTGCGCGTGCGGCACTGGCAGGGCGAGCCGCAGCTGATGGAGCCGGACAAGTGCCACAAGTGGGCCTGGTGGCCGAGGTCCGCGCTGCCCGAGCCGATCGTTCCGTACGCCAAAGCCGCCCTCGAAGGCATCGCCGCAGGCAGCCCGTACACCGAACTCGGCTGGCCCGACGCACGCCCGCCGTCCCGCCATACCGCGCTGACAACGCCGAAGGAGTCCTGAACGACCCACATCTTCGCCAGTCACTCGCCCCGCTGAACTGACCCGCTCCCTGGAGGCTCGCATGACCCAGCCCACTCCCACCGCTCCCCACGCCGCGACGCCTCCTCCCCCTCCCCTGCCCCAGGAGCCTCCCCAAGCCGCCGTCGCCAGGCAGGAGATGGTTGCCCGGCTGGAAGCCGCCCAGCCGCTGGACCCGGCCGTGCGTGAGGCGCTGCTCGCTCTGCGCCTGGACGTGCTGATCCCCCGGGCCTACGTCCGCCAGGTGCCGGACGGCGTCGAACCGGGCGTGTGGAAGCTCCTCGACGGCGCGCATCCCGAGGATCGCGACGAGTGGCTCAGAGTGCTGTACAGCGGCGACAGCGTCCGCATCCAGCACAACGGTGAGCGCCTGGACCGGCAGCGGCGCGGCGTGGTGACCGGCGGGCGGATGACCTCCATGTCCAGCGTGATGAGCATGACCGCTGCCTTCCTCACCGAACTTCGACCACAGCGCGGCCAATCCTTCCTCGACCTGGGTAGCGGCACCGGGGTAACCGGGATGCTGGCCTGCCTGATCTGCGGCCCGGAGCGCGTGACACTGGTGGACCGCGATCCGTATCTAGTCGAAGCGGTCCTGGAACGCCTCTGCCTGCTCGGCCTTCGACCTCATGGCGTCACTGGTGACGGCTACGTCGGAGCACCGAATCTCGGGCCGTTCAAGAGGATGCTGTCCGGCTTCGCGGTGGAAGCCCTCCCTCTGCCCTGGCTGGAACAACTGGCCCCTGGAGGCCGCTTGTTGACTACGCTCACGACTCGGTCGCCCAGTTGGCCGGGGCGTGCTCTGGTGGAGAAGACCGAAGGCGGGCGCGTGGAGGCCACACTGCGGGGGGTGCGAAGCGGTCATCGCCCAGCTCAGGGGCTGGACTGGGTGAGCGTGCTCGCCCACCGCGAGCGGATCGCCGCCGAGCCAGGTACGCGTCGTAGTACCACGTTGGCGCCACCGGACGAGAGTGCGTACGGCCTGTGGCTCGCCCTGGACCATCTTGTCCCTGGGCTGGCGCGCGACTTTCAGGCCGAACACCTGACCCTCATCGCCCCCGACGAGGACTCATGGGTCGTCGTCCGTCCCACCGTCGGAGGCGGCTGGATGACCGAGTCCGTGGGCGCGCGGCCCATCTGGGACCAGGTCGAGGAGGTGCACGCCCGCTGGGTGACTGCGGGCAGGCCGACCTCGTACCGCCTGGACATCGCCGCTGACGGCACCCAGTACGTCACCTCCGGCACCGGCCGCGCCGCCGTCGAGTGGGCCTTGCCGCACCACGCGCAGGCGGCGGTCCCGTCACCGGCCGGGGAGCGCGCATGAGTGATGCACTCAGCCCGAGCCCCGACGACGACGCGCCGAGCGGAGTGCCGCATCCCCGCGAGCACGTCCTCGACCTGCCGCCTTCCTCCCTCGAAACAGACATCGACGGCGACATCACCGATGACCTCAAAGAGGCGTACTGGTCGGTGTACGACGGTGCGGCGGCCAGTGCCAGCGTCAGGCAGATCCTGGGCCGACTGCCGCGGATCGTGCGCCAAATCGGTCGTCTGGCCTGGTCGACCGACCGTTGGGCGACCGTGCGGCTGGTCCTCATGCAGCTAGGCTCGGCGGCCATGCTCGCCTTCGGCCTGATGGCGACCGTGGGGGTGGTCCAGCATGTCGTGGGCGAGGGCCCCACCCCGGATCGGATCCGGGCCGCCGCTCCACAGCTCGTGGTCGTGGTGACGGTGCTGTCGGTGCGGGCGATGTTGGAGTACGGGGTCTCGGTGGCCCAGGCCCGTCTGACACCGAAGATCCGTACCGCTCTGGAGCGGGAGTTCCTGGAGCTGACCGCACATGTCCGGCTGGAGGTGGTGGACAACGCCGATTGGCACGACGAGGCGTACCGGGCCCGCGACCGGGGCCTGTTCTACGCCCGGCAGATCGTCGGCCAGATCATCACCCTGGCCTCTTCCCTCCTGGGCCTGATCGGTACGGCCGGCGTCATCACCGTCCTCCACCCTCTGTTGATCGCGCTGCTGCCGCTGTCCGTGGTGCCGGTCGGGGCCGCCGCGATCTCCGCGGCCCGCGCCCGATTCCACAGCTTCAAGCGGTGGAACGCGCTGCAGCGCCGGGTGAACGTCTTCTCCTGGCTGCTGCTGGACCGGGATTCAGCCGCAGAGCTGCGCTCCGACACCGCGCAGCGCGCGCTGCTGGCCGAGCACTACCGGCTGTCCGAGCGCATCGCGAACGAGGACACCCGTCTCGGTCTCAGCTCCGCCCGGCTGTCCCTGGCCGGGCGGGCAGCGGGCGGGATCGGCACCGGCATCACCTACCTCGCTCTGTGCGCCATGCTGCTCAACGAGTGGCTACCGCTCGCCGCCGGCGCGGGCGCGGCGCTGGCCATCCAGAACAGCCGCTCCTCGATGACTGAGGCCGTCCAGGTCGCCCACCTCGTCTATGAACACGCCATGTGGGTCGACGACCTGCTGCGCTTCCAGGACAAGTGCCGCAAGCTACTGCCCCGGCGCGGCGGCGTGATCGCACCGGCCGTCGTCAAAGAGATCCAGCTCCGCGACGTCTCCTACACCTACCCGGGCGCGGACACCCCCGCGTTGGACGGGGTGTCGATGACCTTGCGGACCGGGACCACGGTCGCCTTCGTCGGCGTCAACGGCTCCGGCAAGAGCACCGCCTCTCGCCTGATCGCGGGGCTGCACGACCCCAGCAAGGGGTCCATCTCCTGGGACGGCGTCGACCTGATGGACATGGACAGCGAGTCCGTGCAGTCTCGGGTCGCGACGGTGCTGCAGGATCCGGTCCACTTCCCCTTCCCGGCGCTGGCGAACATCACCGTCTCCCGGGGAACGCTGACCGAGGCGGACCCGACACGGGCTCTGGCCGCCGCACGGGCCTCGGGCGCCGAACCCGTCATCGCTGCGCTACCGGGCACCTGGCGGGCGGTGCTGTCGAAGCGGTTCCGCGACGGACAGGAGCTGTCGGCCGGCCGGTGGGCGAAAGTCGCGGTCGGCCGCGGCCTGTACAAACAGGCCCCCGTACTGCTGTTGGACGAGCCGACGGCCAGCATGGACCCCAAGGCCGAGCACGCGGTGTACCAGGCCGTGCTGCGGGGCGAGCACCGCGCCGACCGCATCACCGTGCTGATCTCCCACCGTCTGGCGTCCGTCGTCGGCTGCCACATGATCTACGTCTTCGACCAGGGTCGGATCATCGAATCCGGTACGCACCGCGAACTCATGAAGCTGGGCGGAGAGTACGCCTCGATGTTCGCCCTCCAGGCCGCGGGCTACCTCAGCACCGCACCTGAGGTGCCAGACGACGTCGACGCCGGGGGTGGCACATGACGTCCTCGTGTGATCAGCCGCAATCCTCCGGTGAGCACACGCCAGTTGCCATCGAGCAGGACGCCAACCTGTGGCGGTATCGGCCCTTTCGCCTCTACCTGCTCGGGGAGGGCACCAGCGTGGCCGGCAGCTCCGTGGTGCCGGCCGCGCCCGCCGTCGGGCGGGCGGCGTGTATCGACTTCGGCTTCACCCTCGACGACCCCGAGGTCGTCGAGCGCGGCCGACGAACCCTGCGACGCCTCCAGAACACTCACTCCTTCTGACCACCAACCCCTCGACCGCAAGGAGCAGCCTCGGTGGGATACACACAACAGGCTGAATGGCACGACCACTACGCCCGCGGCGAGAGGTTCCGGGCCCTGACCGGCTCCGAACGCGCCGTCCTGGATAGCGCCCTCCGCCCCGCCGGTCCAGCCGTCGCCCTGGACGTGGGCTGCGGCCTGGGTTGTCTCTGCAGAGGTCGTGTCCCCCGCAGGTCGTGTCGCTTTACGAGTGGGCCGGCGACACGGTCGATGTCGAGGAGCACGGCGCATCGTGTCGCTATATCCACCCAAGGACGTGATGAAGCCCACACTCTACTCGCCCGCCTTCGGAGCACGCGGATTCCAGGGATCTCGGTGGAAACGACCGGGGCCATCCTTCGGCAGGGGTCCGTGACCGCCCTCCGGCTGCGCTGAGCAGCGATAGTGATCGCGTTGGTGTCCGGACCCGCCCGGTCCGGACACCAACGAGCGGCCATCGGCACGACGGGCTGCGGTTCAGTGGCGCAGGCCCAGCCGGCCGTGGATGCGGCGCAGCCAGCCCGGTGCCCACCAGTTGGCGTCTCCGAACAGCCGCATCAGGGCGGGCATGAGCAGGGCGCGGACGATGAACGCGTCCACCAGGACGGCAAGCGTCAGCCCGACGCCGAGCAATTTCAGGTAGGTGATTCCGGAAATGGCCAGGGCACCGAGCACCACGGCGATGAGTACGGCGGCTGCGGTGACGAGGCGGCCGGTGCGCTCCAGTCCGAGGGCCACCGCTTGGGTGTTGTCGCCGCTGCGGTCGTACTCCTCCTTGATACGGGAGAGGAGGAACACCTGATAGTCCATGGCGAGGCCGTAGGCGACACAGAACATCAGCACCGGCGCTGTCACGTCGACCCATCCGGTCGGTGTGAAGTCGCCGACCAGGCCGCGCAGGTGCCCGTCCTGGAAGACGTACACCATGGCGCCGAAGGTCGCCGTCAGGCTGAGCACGGACAGCGCGATCGCCTGGAGGGGAATCAGTACCGAACCGGTGAGGGCGAACAGCAGTAGCGCGGTCGCCGCGATGACGATCAGCGCCGCCCACGGCAGCCGTTCCCCGATGGCGTCACGGGTGTCGACCAGCGTGGCAGAGTCGCCCCCGACCAGGACTGGGGCGGGTGAGTCGAGGTCGCGGACGCGCTCAACCAGGGCGGTGCCGTCGGCCGAGATCGGCTCCACGTCGCTGACGGTCGACAGCCACGCGGAACCGTCCTCGGCACGGAATCGTGCCGAGGCGTCTGTCGCCGGGGCGACGAGCTTGCCCCTGGCGTAGCTGCCGAGAGCGGTGTCCACACGGGTGACGTGCGGGAGTCGGGAGACGGTGGCGGCGTAATCGCTGAGCGCGGCGTCGTTCACGCGGCCGTCGAGGACGATCGGCGTGGCGGTGGTCTCCCGTGAGTCGAACCGGTTCCGCAGCTGCTCCGACGCCTGATAGCCGGCGGACGCCTGGGGAAGCGTGCGGTGGTCGTTGATGCCGAACTCGACGCCGGCGAACGGCGTCGCCAGCCCCGTGAGCAGCGCCACGGTCCCGAGCGTGAAGAGGATCGGACGGCGCATGACCGCCGTCGCGAGCCGATGCCACAGCCCCTCCTGGGCTGCGTCCGGGGCTGGGTTCGTGCGGGGCACGCGGAGCAGACCGCGCAGGTCGAACGCGTTGATGCGATGTCCCGTGACGGCCAGCAGCGCCGGCAGAACGACCAGCGCCACGACAGCGGTCAGCAGCGCCACGGCGATACCCGCGTAGGCGAACGACCGCAGGAAGTAACCCGGGAACACCAGCAGTGCGGACAGCGCCAGCGCGACGGTGACGGCGGAGAACAGCACAGTGCGGCCCGCGGTGTGCATCGCCACCGCGATCGCGTCCTCCACCGTCCGCCGGGCGCGCAGTTCTTCGCGGTAACGGGTGATCAGAAAAAGGCTGTAGTCGATCGCCAGGCCGAGTCCGAGAGCGGTGGTGAGGTTGAGGGAGAACACCGACACATCGGTCACCGCGGTGACGGCCCGCAGGACGGCGAGGGTTCCGACGATCGACACGATGCCGGCCAGTAGCGGCAGCCCCGCGGCGACCGCCGAGCCGAAGACCAGCACAAGGATCAGCAGGGTCAGCGGTGCGGTGAGCAGTTCGGCACGAGTGAGGTCCTTCTCGGCCTGCGCGTCGACCTCCCGGTCCAGCTGCGCCGCCCCGGTGACCCGCACGGTCAGACCGTCCCGCTTCCCGCCGGCCTGGTCGACCACGCGGTCGGCCACGGCCTCGGCGGCGTCCTCGTCACCGTCCAGGCGCAGCAGGAGCAGACCGATCCGGCCGTCCTCAGATCCCAACGACTCGGGACGGCCCGGAGACCAGTACGAATCCACGCCCCGTACGCCCGTGATGCCACGGACCCGGTCGGTCAGTGCGGTGCCCGCAGCGACTGCTCCCGGCTCGTCGACCGAGCCGGGAGCCTCCGCCAGCAGGACCAGCTGCGGATCGCCTGCTTCGAACCGGCTCGCGAGGATCCGCTGAGCCTGTGCCGATGGCGCGTCAGGGTCGATCAGCCCGCCGGAGCCCATCCGGTCACCGGCACCGGCACCGAGCACGCCCGCCAGAACCGTTGCCACCAACGCCAACAACAGGACGGCTGCCCGGCGGCGGGCGGCGAAGCGGCCCCACCGGGCCAGCGCACCGTCGGATGCGGGCGTAGTCGCTCGGCGAGCTGCCGGAGGTGGCTGCGTACGGGCGGTGGAAGGTGGGGGCGTCGGGGTCTTGTGGTTGGACATGCCCTCAGAGTCGGTGCGTGACCCCGGCGATGGCTTGAACAGATCCGCTGCCCCGGTCACGCCAGCCGACCGCCCCCATCGCCTCGGTGGGGGTGAGACCGAACATCGCCCGGCAGGTGCGTGACAAGTGGGCGCTGTCCGCGAACCCGGCCTCATGGGCGGCGTCGGTCAGTGTGGCCCCGGCGCGTACGGCCTCGACTGCTCTTCGGAGGCACATCCATCGCCGCCAGGCCGGGTAGGCCAGTTGGAGCTGGTCGGCGAACAGGTGCCCGAGCCTGCTCGGAGAGATTTCGACCGCTGCGGCCAGCTCGGTCAGCTCCGGTGGCCCGCCCACTCGTTGCGCACCCAGGCGCAGAGCCCGGGCAAGGCGGGGATGCAAAGGCGCCTGCGCGCTGCCTTGCTCGACGAACGCGGCGAAGGCCAGCCAGCCGGCCACGCGATCGGGAGGACAGTCGGCCGCGGCCAGGCGAACGGCAAGCCTGCGGCCGGCAGCTGCGGACGGCTCCACATAGGTGGACACGCCCCTGGCGCCGGGCGAAGCCCGGACCTCATGCCGGACGCCTGCGGGGATGACCGCTTCGCCGCGGGCCGTCGCCTCGCCGCCGTACACGTCGGCCAGCACTACTTCGCCCGCCGTGACCCGCAGAACCTGCACACAGGCATGGGCATGCAGGGGCGACGAGCCGATGGCACCGGCGAAAGTCAGCCGCCCCGGCTCGACGGTCAGCGCGCCAGACCATCGGCCTTCCACACTGCGCATGTCATGGCGGGCCATCAGGTCCTCCGATGTCTGCCCTGGGGACCACAGCGCCGGCGAACCGCACGCTCACGGTGACAGCATGGCGACACAGCCCCCTATCATCGTTTAGAAGCGATGATATCGGTCCAGGGCATCACGTCGTCGAGCTCGGACAGCTGCAAGCGACCGCCGCCACCGCAGCCGTGCCCCGTCCTGGCGCGCTCAAGCACCAGGCGGGGCTGCTGGTTACGGCCACCGTCCTCGCTTGAGTTGACCTGGGCATCAAGGCATGTGCCGAGCGCGCCCTGCCGGTCGCTCCGCACGAAGCGGCGGCACCCGATCGGGCTCCCGCCAGTGGGGCGGCGACCCGGTTTTGTCGCCTGGGTGGGTGGGAAGCCCGAACCTAACAAGCACTTTATGTAACTGATCCAGTACTTTGTGTGACGTGTTCGTGATGCGGGGCTTCCGGTTGTCAGCGGTCACAGCGGTCGTCGCTGTGGTGCTGGCCGCTCTGGTGCACATGCTGGCCTGCGCGCACGGGCCCGAGCTCGGGCGTGCCGCCGGATCGGACTCGCTGCCGGTCGCGGCCGTGGCCGCGACTGCCATGCCCACACCAGGTCCGGTGTCCGGGTCGGCCGACGGGGAGCAGGGGCTACGGTTCTCCGACTGCATGGGGGTGGATGAACCCAGTGTGCTGACACGGGAGGTAGGCGCGGCACCGGCGCCGGACGCAGTAACGGCCGAGGGCGCGATGACCGAGAATGAGGGGCCTGCGGCTGCCGGGCGCAGGGCTCCGGCGTTGGGCCCGCCGCGGGATCACGGCGGGCAGCGGCGGGTGCGGGCGGTGCTGGGGGTATGGCGGACCTGATCGGGACGCACCGCACGGCGTGACGGGGCCAGATGACCGGTCCCCGTATTGCGCCGAAGCGGTCTTCACGCGTCCTGAACAGTCCTCACGATCACGCGGCCCGCCGGTTGGCAGGGCTGTGGGAGACCCCACGCGATGAACTCTCTGCACACCCTCGTCCCCTGTTCGCCTGCCCAGCTGCTGGCTCCCGCAGCGCCGACGGCGCACACGCCGGCCGGGCTGGTCGGCGACACGCCGCTTTTGTGGGTCGGTGAGCCGTTCTCCCCTGCCGGCCGCGGGTTCTGGGCGAAGCTCGAGGGCCACAATCCGGGCGGGATCAAGGACCGGACCGCGCTGTACATGGTGGCCCGTGCCCGCGAGCGCGGCGAGCTGCTGCCCGGAGCGCCGGTCGTGGAATCCACTTCCGGCACCCTGGGCCTGGGCCTGGCATTGGCGGGGGTCACGTTCGGGCATCCGGTGTCAGTGGTCACCGACCCCGGCATGGAGCCGCTGATGCGCGGCCTGCTGACCGCGTACGGCGCCGAGTTGCACCTGGTCACCGAGCCGCATCCGGTGGGCGGCTGGCAGCAGGCCCGCCGCGAGAAGGTCGACCAGCTGCTGGCGATGCGGCCCGATGCCTGGTGCCCGGATCAGTACCACAACCCCGACAACGTGGCCGCGTATGCACCCCTGGCACGTGAACTGGTCGCCCAGCTGGGCCGGATCGACACGCTGGTGGTGAGCGTGGGCACCGGCGGGCACTCGGCCGGGATCGGCCGGGTGCTGCGCGGATTCTTCCCCAGGATGCGGATTGTGGGGGTGGACACCTGCGGCTCCACGATCTTCGGCCAGCCCGCCGGTCCGCGGCTGATGCGGGGACTGGGCTCCAGCATCTATCCGCGCAACGTCGACTACGCCCTGTTCGACGAGGTGCACTGGGTCGCCTCGGGCGAGGCGGTCTGGGCCGCCCGCGCTCTGGCACGGGCCCACTACGCCACGGGCGGGTGGAGCGTGGGCGCGGTCGCGCTGGTCGCCCGCCACCTCGCCGCCACCTGCGCGGCGGAGACGAAGATCGCCGCGGTCTTTCCCGACGGCCCGCAACGCTACGTCGGGACGGTCTTCGACGACGCCTGGTGCCGCGAGCACCAGCTGCTCGGCCAGGAGCCGGCCGACGCCCCGCAGGAGCTGGCGCATCCCGGCGAGCGGGTCGTCTCCCGCTGGAGCCGCTGCACCACGGTCCTAGATCCCCTGGCCGGAACCGGCCGCCCAGCCCCTGCCGGGCGCGGGCTGGCGGGGGCGGTCCGGTGAAGACGCTGGCAGCGACGACGCGGAGCTTTACTCCGGCAGCGCGGCTGTTGATGGTGAACCAGTTCGCCATCAACCTCGCCTTCTACATGCTCATGCCCTATCTCGCCGCGCACCTGGCCGGGGAGCTGGGGCTGGCGGCCTGGGCGGTCGGCCTCGTGCTGGGCGTGCGGAACTTCTCCCAGCAGGGCATGTTCCTGATCGGCGGCACCATCGCCGACCGCTTCGGCTACAAGGCCCCCATCATGGCCGGGTGTCTGCTGCGGACCGGCGGATTCGCCTTGCTGGGCTGGGTCGACAACCTTCCCGCCCTGGTGGCCGCCTCAGCGGCCACCGGTTTCGCCGGCGCCCTGTTCAACCCGGCCGTACGCGCCTACCTCGCCGCCGAGGCCGGGGAGCGGCGGGTGGATGCCTTCGCCGCGTTCAACGTCTACTACCAGGCCGGGATGCTGCTGGGTCCGCTGGTCGGGCTCGCCCTGCTGGCGGCCGACTTCCGGCTGGTGTGCACGGTGGCCGCCGCCATCTTCGCCGCGCTCACCCTGCTCCAGGGCCGCGCACTGCCGGTGCGTCGCGCCACGGCTGCCGATGCGGATGGCGAGGGGGTCTTGGCGCAGTGGCGGCAGGTGATCGCCAATCGGCCATTCTTGCTGTTCTCGGGCGCGATGATCGGCTCCTACGTGCTGACCTTCCAGGTCTATCTGGCCCTGCCGATGGCCGCCGATGCCGCGCTGGGGGCCGACGGGACGAAGGTCACCAGCGGCCTGTTCGTGCTCTCCGCCGCGGTGGCGGTGGCCGGGCAGCTCAAGCTGACCGCCTGGGCGAAGGAGCGGTGGAGCCGTCCGCAGGCGATGGTGCGCGGGCTGGCCGCGATGGGCCTGGCCTTCACCCCCCTCGCCCTCGCTCCGGCCGCCGGTACGGGGCCGTGGTACCTATCGGTCGAACTCGCGGCCTTGGCCGCGGCCGTGGTCCTGCTGGCCGCAGGAAGCGCGGTGGTCTACCCGCTGGAGATGGACACCGTCGTCGCGCTGGCCGGCAACCGGCTGGTGGCCACCCACTACGGCCTTTACAACACCGTCTCCGGCCTCGGCATCACGCTGGGGAACCTGGCCACCGGCGCGCTGTGGGACTTCGCCACCGCCCATCACGCACTGTGGCTGACCTGGGCGGCCCTGACGGTGACCGGCCTGGGCTGTGCCGGTGCGGTGCATGCGCTGGCCCGCACCGGCCGTATCGGCGCCCCGGCACCCGTACCGGTCGCCGTGTGAGAACCGGCCCCGCTCAGCCCGGCCCGTCCGCGGCGTCCGTTGCGGGGCCGGGCTCGCGGACGGCCACCGCGGATGGCGGCAAGGCACCCGAGGACGATAAAGGTGTCAGCGAGAGGTAGGCCACCAGCAGGTGTGCAGGTAGTCGGTGACCACACCGTCGGCGGCCTCGCCGCGCCGCCGACGGTCGGCAAAGAGCGCTGCGGCGTTGGAGCGACGTCAGACGCCGGCGTAGGAGTGCAGGCCGGTGATGAACATGTTGACGCCGTAGTAGTTGAAGATGAAGCAGGCGAAGGCGATCAGGACGAGGTAGGCGGCCTTGCGGCCCTTCCAGCCGGCGGTGGCTCGGGCGTGGAGGTAGCAGGCGTAGGCGACCCAGGTGATGAAGGACCAGGTCTCCTTGGGGTCCCAGCCCCAGTAGCGACCCCAGGCGGCCTCGGCCCAAATCGCGCCCGCGATGATCGTGAACGTCCACAGCGGGAAGATGACCGCGTTGATGCGGTAGGCGAACTTGTCCAGGCTGGCCGCTGCCGGCAGGCGTCCCAGGATGGAGGAGGCGGCTAGGCCGGGCTGCTTGCCCTGCGGGGAGGCGAGCTTGGTCTCGTACCGGTCCCGGAAGAGGTAGAGGACCGTGGCGAGAGCGCCGAGGTAGAACATCGCGCCGGAGATGATCGCGCAGGAGACGTGGATCCACAGCCAGTAGGAGTGCAGCGCGGGCACGAGCTGGTCGCTGTCGGTGTACAGGACCGTCACGGCGAGACCGAGGTCGAGGAGGACGGAGGTGACCAGGGGCAGCCCGATCCAGCGGATGTTCTTGCCGAGGACGAGGAAGAGGAGGTATCCGCCGACGGCGACCAAGGAGAACGTGGTGGAGAACTCGTACATGTTGCCCCACGGGGCGCGCTGCACCGACAGGGTGCGGGCCACCACGCCGCCCAGGTGGACCAGGAACGCCAGCACGGTCAGGGAGATCGCGATCCATCCGTACAGCTCGCCCTTCTCGTCGCCGGCCGCGGCTCCGGGCCCGTCGGGCACGTCGCGGCTGCCCGTGGCGGAGCGGGTGGTGACCTCGGCCCGTTCCATCACGGTGGTGCCGCCGGCCTTCCGGGTGGCCGTGACGGTCACCGCCGCAGGTGGGGCCGTGACCGTGTGCGAGGTGAGGGCGGCGGCCGTGCGGCCGACCTTGCTGCGGCTGCCGAAGACCCATTCCGTGATGTGTGCGAGGAAGGCGAGGGTGTAGACCGCCATCGCCGAATAGATCAGTACGTTGCTGATGGAGGCCAAGTCCTCGTTGGCTGCGGCAGCGATGTTCACGGGCGCGCTCCTTGTGCGGGGTCGGCATGGGCGGGAGTGGAGTCCTGGGATGGGGGCAGGGCGGGGGCGTCGGGTCGCAGGGCGAGGGCCACGGCGGCGACTTCCTCGGGGAGCCTGGACCACTCGCTGCGGCCCAGGCCCGCGATCTCGACGACGGTGGTGCCGTCCTCGCCCGGGGTGGCCTTCACCCAGATCCGGCGGCGCTGGATGAACAGCGACGCCGACAGGCCCATCAGCGCCGCGAGGGCGCCGGCCAGGGCCAGGCCGTTGCCGGGGCGGTGGGAGACCTGGAAGGTGGCCCATTCCTTGACGCCGTCGAAGCTCAGGGAGCCCGCACCGCCCGGCAGGGTCATCGTCTCGCCCGGCCGCAGCATCTTCCTGAACTTCTGCCCCTTGGCGTCCGTGAACTGCTTCATGTTCTTCAGATCGAGCTGGTAGACGTTCTGCGGCAGCCCCGAATCCAGACCCAAATCGCCCCGGTAGGCCGTCAACGCCATGACCGGATAGTCCAGGGCGGGGAACTGCGAGAACATCGAGCCCGAGCCCGCGCCACCGAACGTCGGCACGAACACGCCCTGGAAGCCCAGTTGGTCCTTCTTTCCCTTGGCGTCCCGGTAGTTCGGCACCTTGATCACGCCGAGGGAGGTGACGTTGCTGTCCTGCGGAAGGAAGGCGACGGGTCCCTGGTAGGCGATCGTGCCCTGCCCGTCCTTGACCGTGACGACGGGGGCGTAGCCGTGTCCGAGCAGGTAGACCTTCGACCCGCCGACTTCGAGTGGGTGGTTGACGGTGATGGTGCGGGACCGCGGTTTTTCGTCGGCGCCTTCCCAGTAGGACACACGGGCGCGAAAGGTACGAGGGGTGCCCCTCTGCGGGCCGGTGCGCTCGTACGTGGCGTCGAACCCTTCCAGGGTGAAACCGAACGGTGGCAGCTTTTCACGGTCGAAGAGCGCCCCGGATTTCAGGTCGTCGTACTGGCTGAGGGTGTTGGAGAAGCCGTCGCCTTCCACGACCAGCTTGCCGCCCTCGGAGTTCCACAACTGGCCGGTGGCGAAGGCGACGAGCATGACGATCAGCGATACGTGGAAGACGAGGTTGCCCGCCTCCCTCAGGTAGCCCTTCTCGCAGGCCACCGCCTCCCCTTCGGCTCGGGTCCGGTAGCGCCTGCCCTTGAGAAGCCGGCGCGCCGCCTCCAGCACCTGCTCGGGTTCGGCCTCGGTGCGCCATGTGGTGTGCGCGGGCAGGCGGGTCAGGTTTCGCGGCGCGGCCGGCGGGCGGCTGCGCAGCTGCCCGATGAACTGCCAGGAGCGGGGGACGATGCAGCCGATGAGGGAGATGAACAGCAGGATGTAGATCGCCGAGAACCACACTGAGCCGTAGACGTCGAAGAGTTGGAGCTTCTCGGCGATCGGCCCGAGGATGTCGTGGTCGGCCTTGTACTGGTCGACCTTCGCCGGGTCGGTGCCGCGTTGCGGCATCAGCGATCCGGGGATCGAGGCGAGCGAGAGCAGGAACAGAAGGATCAGCGCGACGCGCATCGAGGTGAGCTGGCGCCAGCACCAGCGCAGCCAGCCGACCAGGCCCAGCGCCGCGATGCCGCCGTCCTCCAACGGGGCCGTGGACAGCTGAGCACCGGCGGCCCCGAATGCCGGCTCCTCGGCCGTTGCAGGGTTGCGGGAGTTCTCTGGCGATTCACCGGCCGTGCCGGGCGGGGGCATCGTGGTCTTGGACATTGATCAGTTCCCAGCGTCTGCACCGGCAGTGCGCCGGCGGGTGGCGATGCGGTCGCGTGCCGCACGGATGGTCACGGCGGCCAGGGCGGCGGTGGCAAGGGCGGCCAGGGCAGCCTCGGGGAGCAGCGGACCGAGGCGCGTGGCCGGGGTGAGCGAAGAGCGTCGAGGGACCTGGGCGACCAGCGCGGCCGGGACGAACTGGCCGGTGCGCTGGGGCACGGTGCCGTCGGGGAGGATGACGGCACTGACGCCACTGGTGACGGGGACGAGGACGGTACGGCTGTGCTCGACGGCCCGCAGCCGGGACATGGCCAGCTGCTGGTAGGTCATCTCAGTGCGGCCGAAGGCCTTTCGGCGGATTCTCCAGAGGCAAGGTGGCGTTCGGACAGGCCGAAGGGTGGATCCTGCCGCTGGCCGCCGCGGGCGGCACTCCGCTGGTCGGTTTCGCGGTCGCCCTGTGCGGTTTCGCCCCGCCGACTCCGGACGCTGGAGGCGAGGAGCGCGAACGCCACGGGCGCCAGCCACCACAGGGGCCACCGGGAGGACGCTGGCGTAGAGCAGCAACCCGGACCCTGCGGCCTGGGCTGGGCGGAGCAGCCCTCCCAGTCGGCGCGGGCCTCCGGTGGGTGAGGGCCCGGCGGTACCTGAGCGGATCTGCCTGCTGGCAGAGGTGCAAGGGACGGTCTCGGTGCCGTCCGGCCGCTCGCAGGGGGCGGTTGAGGTGGTCTTCATCGTGCCGTGTCCGTCTGCTTGCCCTGGGCGAGCAGCGGCAGGTCGTGGGCGAAGGTCTTGAGCGGGGTGTTGGTCAGGTACACCACGTGCGCTTTGTCGTCCGTGGGCAGGAAGGCCACGACCTGGCCGCCGTGGGAGGAGGTGACGCTGCCGTCGTGGTGCTTGGTGGGGTCCTCGACGCTGATGCCGAGGGGGCGAGCGGCCGCTTTGATCTTTTCCAGGTCGCCGCTCAGCCCGATGAAGTTGTGGTCGAAGGCGGCCAGCCATTTGCCCAGCGCCTTCGGGGTGTCGCGCTCGGGGTCGGTGGTGACGAACACGACGTCGGTCTTGTCGCGAACATCCTTGGGCTGTTCCTTCAACGCCAGGGCGATGTCGCCGAGGGTGGTGGGGCACACGTCGGGGCAGTTGGTGTAGCCGAAGAACAACAGCACAGCCCGCCCCGCGGTCTTCTTGCGCAGGTCGAACGGTTTGCCGTTGGTGTCGCTGAGCACCAGGTCCGGCTTGCTGAAGTAAGGCGCCTCAAGCTCGCTGCCCTGGTAGAGGGAATCATCAGCGGACCGGGAAACGGCAGCATCCTGGCTGGAGGCGGCCGGGCCGGTGGAGCCGCACGCGGCCAGCGTCACCGCGGCGGCCATGGCCACGGCGGCCACTGCGGCCCGCTGGCGCCATTCAGTTGGCGGGTTCATCAGAGGTGCTTCCGATCGTTCTTCGACTGCGGTGGCCGGGTTTCAGGCGGGCTCGGCCGCAGTGGTGCCGAGCAGGGTCTGCAGCAGGTGGCGGCCGCGGTCGGTGAGCCCGTACATGACCAGTCGGCCGTCCCGGCGGGAGGTGGCAAGCCCGGCCGTGCGCAGCTGCCGCAGGTGGTGGGAGACCAGGTTCTGCGCCTGGCCGACCACCCAGGAAACGTCGCACACGCACAGTTCACCGCCCTCGGCCAGGGCGGCGGCCACGCCCAGGCGGGTCGGATCGGCCAGTGCCTTGGCCGCGGCGGCTGCCTGCTCCAGGCCGGGCAGCCGCGGCATACGGGCGCGGATCTCCTCGGCCACCGGCAGATCCAGGCACAGCAGGTCACAGGAATCCGGCCGTTCCACACTCACCACAAACTTCCTTCACTCGTTGTCATGTGCTGCCCGCGCGTAACCCGGTGTCGGATCGCGGGGCCGGGCGGGGTTGTCAGATGCCGACGGTGAAGCCGGCGGACCAGGACTGCATCTGGCCGATCAGGTAGCTCCACACGCCGGTGACCATGAGCAGGCCGGTGGCGATCATCATGGAGCCGCCGATGCGCATCACCCACTGGTAGTGGGACTTGACCCAGGCGAAGACGCCCAGCGCCTTGCGGAAGGCCAGACCGGCGGCCAGGAAGGGCAGGCCCAGGCCCGCGCAGTAGGCGACGGTGAGCACCGCCCCGCGGCCGGCGCTGGCTTCGGTGAAGGCCAGTGCCTGGACGGCGGCCAGGGTGGGGCCGATGCACGGGGTCCAGCCCAGTCCGAACAGCACGCCCAGCATCGGGGCGCCGGCCAGGCCGGCCGCCGGCCGGCGGTGAAGCCGCCACTCCCGGCTCATGCCGGGCAGAACGCCCATGAAGGACAGGCCCATCACGATGGTCGCGCCGCCCAGGATTCGGATGAGCAGGTCCTGGTATTCGAGCAGGGTGTTGCCCGCGTACCCGAACGCGGCGCCGAAGGAGACGAACACGGCCGTGAATCCGGCGAGGAACAGCAGTGTGCCGGCCAGGATGCGCCCGCGTCGTGCCTCGGCCAGGTCCGCCCCGCTCATCCCGGTGACGTAGGACAGGTAGCCGGGCACCAGCGGCAGCACGCAGGGGGAGAAGAAGGAGACGGCTCCGGCCAGCGCCGCGATCGGCAGCGCCAGCAGCAGCGAGCCGGTCAGCACCGTGGTCTCCAAGCCCGCGGCCATCACCATGGCTCAGCCCTCCTTCAGCAGCGGGTCGATCATCTTGCGCAGCTCGGTCTCACTCAGCGCCTTCAGCGCGCGGGCGGCGATACGGCCCTTGGCATCGATGACGACCGTGCTGGGGATCGCGGAGGGCGAGATGGTCCCCTTGAACTTCAGCAGCTGCCGCCCGGCCGGATCCCACAGGCTGGGATAGGTGATGCCGAAGCCCTTCTCGAAGTTCAGCGCGTTGGTCTTCGTGGCGTCCCGGGTGTTGATGCCCAAGAACGCGACGCCCTGGTCGCGGGTGTCCTCGAAGACCTTCTGCAGGTGCGGTGCCTCGGCCCGGCAGGGCGCGCACCATGAGCCCCACACGTTGATGACCACGATCTTGCCGCGGTAGTCGGCCAGCGCGGTCTGCTCACCGGTGAGGGTCTCGCCCCGCAGATCGGGCGCGGCCTGCCGGTCGGCGGCCGGGATCTGCAGCAGCTGCCGGTCGGCTGCCTTGTCCGCCGAGGACGGGGCGTCATTGCTCTGCGTGGCGCAGCCCGCGGCGGTCAGCACGGCAAGGCCGAGGGCGAGGACGGCGGCGCGGCGCGGTATCCGTGCACCAGCTTCGGCAGGAGTGGATCTCATCGTTACGTAAGCCTTCGGTGTGACGGGAGCCGGAAGAGGGGGTTAGACGAGCGTGGTCCAGTACAGCCAGAACCGCTCAAGGATCAGCACGGCGATGAGCACGTACCAGGCGGTGAGCACCACTCCGTGGTAGCCGGCCACAGCCGTCGCCCACCGGCGCACCCGGTCAGGCACAGGCAGATAGCCGCGGGTGAGGATGTGCACGGTGGTGTACCAGAAGACGGGGATCATCACGGTCCACACGACCATGCAGTACGGGCACAGCGCGCCGATCCGGTACAGGCTCTGGAAGACCAGCCAGTGGACGAAGACCACTCCGAAGACGACCCCGGCCTCAAGCCCCCACCAGAACCAGCGCGGCAGGACCGCCCCGGTCAGCAGCACCATCCCCAGCGCGGTCACCACCGCGAACCCGGCGATGCCCAGCAGCGGGTTGGGGAAGCCGAACACCTCCGCCTGCGGCGTGGTCATCACCGACCCGCAGCTGAGGACCGGGTTGATGCTGCACGACGGGCTGTAGGACGGGTCCTTCAGCAGGGCGATCTTCTCCACCGTCAGCGTGAAGGCGGCCAGGAAGCCGACCGCCCCGCCGACGGTGAGCACGACAGCCAGCATGCGCTGCCCCACCGCCCCAGTGCCCTCGGCAGCCCCAGCCTGCGGCCGGGCGGACGCGGCGGTGACACTCACCTGGCCAGCTCCGCGTCGATGGCCGCCCTGAAGTCGTCCACCGACTGGAGCTGCGGCCTTTGGCCGTTGACGAAGAACGTCGGCGTGCCCTGCACGCCGAGCGCGAGACCGTCCTGGCGGTCCTTCTCGACCCGCTTCGCGGTGGCCGGGTCCTTCCAGTCCGCCTCGAACTTCTTCATGTCCAGCCCGAGCTCCTTGGCGAAGCCGCGGAAGGTCTTCTCGTGCGAAACCTGCTGGTCCCCCCAGCTCTCCTGGGTCTCGTACATCTTCTGGTACATCGCTTCCAGCTTGCCCTGCGCCGCGGCGGCCTCCACCGCACGCGCGGCCAGCTCGGCGTTCTTGTGGCTGGGGATCGGGAAGTAGCGCATCACGAACGTGACCCGGCCCGCGTACTCCTTGCGCAGCTGCTCCACGTGCGGGAAGGCGGCCCGGCACGACTCGCACTCCAGGTCCAGGAACTCCACGACCGTCACCTTGCCGTCCTTCGCCGTCGACAGCCGGTGACTGTCGGGGCGGACCAGCACCGAAGCGGGCGCGGCCTTGCCCTGGCCGGCGTCTGCCTGGGCCGAGGCGTCGGTGGCGACATCAGGCGTGCGGTTGGCCGCCAGCAGCGCGGCGACGACAGCCATGGCGATGACAACCAGGGCCAGGGAGATCTTCAGGTTCTTCGTCATGGGGCCTCAACCGGACAGCGGCAGGAGTACGGGCGGACGCGCCGCACCTCGGGTCACCCCGGCGGTCCCCCCCGCGACGCATCGACACACTAACGGACGTTGGAATGGGCTCCGTCACCGGGTGGATAGGAGAACCCACCGCCGTGTCACCCGGTCGGCGTACCGTCCTGTGCCGTGCGCGGCGTCCTCGACCACCAATACGCGCATGCTCGTAACCCCCGATACTGCGTTGCGCCGGGTAGCCGACAGCTGTGCCGTGCGCGGGCACCCGGCTCGAACGGGGCGCCCTGACACCCACCGCCACAGCGCGCCTCTAAACGGCGTGGAGCCTGGATGTTCTACTGGGTGGAGGGTCTGTGGCCGTCGTCAGAGGGCAGGGATGGGTGCGCTCGGCAACAGGCGGAGAACAGGCGGATCCAATGAGCGAGTCATCAGCCGATCGCCAGGCCATCCACGAAGAGATGGAGCGGGCCCGTAGGACGTTCCACGGGCTGCTCAACACCGCTGACGGGGCCGATTTGGGTCGGCGCACGGACGGTACACGGTGGACCAATCAGCAGCTGCTGTTCCACATGCTCTTCGGTTACATACTGATCCGGCCGCTGTTGCGCCTGCTGCGGATCTTCGGCCGCCTACCCCGCGGTGTCAGCCGAACCTTCGCCCGGCTCCTGAATGCCGGGACCAAACCCTTCGACGTCATCAACTATCTCGGCCCGCTCGGTGGTGCGAGGGTCCTTGGCCGCCGGCGCATGGGCAAGGCGTTCGACCGGGTGATCGCTGACCTGCACCGGCGCCTCGACGCCGAGCGGGAGACCGACCTCGCGCTCGCCATGCACTACCCCACCCGCTGGGATCCGTTCTTCCGCGACGTCATGACCGTCGCGGACCTCTACCGCTACCCCACCCAGCACTTCGACTTCCATCGCCAACAGCTGACGCTGACCCCTGAGCCCTGACGCTCGCCGGTTCCCCTGTGCTGCCGCCGCGTTTTCGGTGCGATGAGCGTGCTGGAGAACCCCTGGGACGACCTCTGGTTCTACTCGAACCCCGTGTTCGTCAACGTCCGCTAGATCAGGCCGGCCGGTCCCCCGCCGCCCCCAGCGGCGGGCAACCGACGCGTCTCGGGTGAGCGATCGACTGGGAGGCGGGACTGAGTGGTCCAGGCGGTGAGACCGGCCTCCTGAACCACTCAGTCGGCGGCCGGGGCGGCGTCGCGGTCTTGGTCGGTGTGGCGCCAGGACAGGACGACGACGGCGATGCCGCCGCAGACGATGAAGACGTCGGCGAGGTTGAAGGTGGGCCACCAGCCGGTGTGCAGGTAGTCGGTGACCACCGTGTCGCCCGCGCGGTCGATCAGGTTGGCGGTGGCCCCGCCGAGGATCGCGCCGATGGCCAGGGTCAGAGCGCGGCCACTGGTGGCGGCGGTGCGCCAGCCGTAGACGGCCACCGCGAGGGTGATGGCGGCGGTGACCGCGATGACGATCCAGCTGGGGGCTTCTGCGGCGAAGCTGAAGGCGACCCCGGGGTTGTAGGCCAGGCGCAGGTCCAACGGGCCGCCCTCGAGGGGGTTGCCGGCCAGGTTGGACTGGGCCCAGGCTTTCGCGGACAGGTCGAAGCCGGCCAGCGCGGCGGCGGTGACCAGGAAGGTCACGCGCCGCCGCGTGGTGGGGCGTCGCACCGTGGTGGTGGACTCGGTCATGCCCTTTACACTCCCGCGGTTTCGGGGACCGCCTGCTTGGCCGCGGGCTGTGCGGCGGGGGCGGGCGGCAGCGGCTTGGCGCGGCCGGCGCGTACGCCGTTGCCGATGACGACGATCTCGGCGAGTTCGTGGACGGCCACGACCGCGGCCAGTCCCAGGACGCCGAAGGCGGCCAGCGGGATGAGGGCGCCGATCAGGGCCAGGGACAGGCCGACGTTCTGCAGCATGATCGCGCGGGAGCGGCGGGCGTGGGCCAGGGCCTGCGGGAGGTGGCGCAGGTCCTCGCCCATGAGGGCGACGTCTGCGGTCTCGATGGCCACGTCGGTGCCCATCGCGCCCATCGCGATGCCGATGTCGGCGGTGGCCAGCGCGGGGGCGTCGTTGACGCCGTCGCCGACCATGGCGGTGGGGCGCTGCTCGCGCATGCCGCGCACCAGGGTGGACTTGTCCTCCGGGCGCAGGTCGGCGTGGACCTCGGTGATGCCGGCCTGGGCGGCCAGGGCGGCGGCGGTGCGCTCGTTGTCGCCGGTGAGCATCGCCACCTGGTAGCCGCTGGCCTTGAGCCGGGCGACGACCTCGGCGGCCTCGGGGCGCAGTTCGTCGCGGACCGCGACGGCGCCGATCAGGGCCCCGTCGTACTCGACGAGGACTGCGGTGGCTCCGGCGGCCTGCATGGCGGCGACGTCCTCGGCGAGGGGACCTGCGTCGATCCAGCCGGGCCGGCCCAGGCGGGCGGGGCGGCCGTCGAGGGTGCCGGTCAGGCCGGCGCCGGTGACGGCTTCCACGTCGGCGGCCTGCTCGTGTTCGGGTACGGCGGCCAGGATCGCGCGGGCGAGCGGGTGCTCGCTGCGGGCCTCCAGGGCGGCGGCGATGCGCAGCACCTGCTCGCGGCTCTGGCCGTCGGTGGCGGTGACCTGGACGACCTTGGGTTCGTTGCGGGTCAGGGTGCCGGTCTTGTCCAGCGCCACCGCGCGGATCCGGCCCAGGGCCTCAAGGGCGGCGCCGCCCTTGACCAGGACGCCGAGCTTGCTGGCCGCGCCGATCGCGGCGACCACGCTGACGGGCACGGAGATGGCCAGCGCGCACGGCGAGGCCGCGACCAGCACCACCAGGGCGCGTTCGATCCAGGTGCGGGGCTCACCGAACACGCTGCCGGTGACGGCGATGACCGCGGCGAGGATCATGATGCCGGGCACCAGCGGCTTGGCGATCTTGTCGGCGAGGCGCTGGGCGGCGCCCTTGCGGGACTGCTCCGCCTCCACGATCTTCACGATCCGGGCCAGGGAGTTGTCCGCGGCGGTGGCGGTGGCCTCGACCTCGAGGACGCCGTTGCCGTTGATCGAACCGGCGTACACCTGGTCGCCCTCACCGGCCTCTACGGGGACCGACTCGCCGGTCAGTGCGGAGACGTCGAGGGCCGAGCGGCCGGTGCGGATCGTGCCGTCGGTGGCCAGGCGCTCGCCCGGCTTGACGAGGAGTATGTCGCCGATGGTGAGGGTGGCCGGGTCGACGGTGACCTGGGCGCCGTCGCGCAGCACGGTGGCTTCGTTCGGGACCAGGTTCAGCAGGGCGCGCAGGCCGCGGCGGGTGCGGGCCAGGGAGTACTCCTCCAGGCCCTCGCTGATCGAGTAGAGGAAGGCCAGCATGGCCGCCTCTTCGACCTCGCCGAGTATGACGGCGCCGACGGCGGCGATCGTCATCAGCGTGCCGACGCCGATCTTGCCCTTGGCCAGGCGGCGCAGTGTGCCGGGGACGAACGTCCAGGCACCCGCGGCCAGCGCGAGGGCGTTCAGGCCGAGTTCCACCGACTCCGGCCCGCCGGCCAGCGAGGTGATGAAGCCAGCCAGCAGGAAGACTCCCGCCACGGCGGCCCACTGCAGCTCACTGACCTGCCACAGCCGTTCCGGAGCCGACTCCTCGGCCTCTTCCCCGGTGCGCGGCTCGTCGCCGCTGCATCCGCACGCGTCACCCATTACGCGATCCCTTCGTTCTTGGTACCGGCCGCGTCGCGGCCGTAGTTCGGGCACAACTCGACGGCCTCACCGGTCGCGGCCAGCAGCCCCTCGGCGGCGGACAGCAGCTCCAGCAGCTCCGGGCGCGCCAGGAAGTACCACGAGGCGCGGCCCTCGGGCCGCGAGTCGATCAGGCCGCAGTCACGCAGGCACGCCAGATGCGAGGAGACCGTCGACTGCACCAAGCCCAGCTCGCCGCACAGGTCCACCACGCGCGCCTCGCCGGCGGCCAGCCGCCGCATGATCGCCAGCCGCGTGGGATCCGCCAGACCGCGGAACAGTGCCGCCGCGGCCCCCAATTCGGCGCGCGGTTCGGTGGCCGCGCCCGCACTATTCATCGTCATGCGCCGATGATAGCGTAATCGCTTACTGATCGGTGAAGTTCGATGACAGCGATGGATACCGCTCTTATTTCGGGGAGGTTGCAATGACGCAATCACAGGACTCACGGCGCTGGTGGGCGCTGGCGGCGCTCGGGGTGGGGGTGCTGACCCTGGGCTTCGACATCACGATCATGAACGTGGCGCTGCCCACGATCGCCACCGAGCTGTCGGTGGGCACCGACGCGCTGCAGTGGATGGTCAACGCCTATGTGCTGGTGCTGGCCGGATTGATGCTGGCCTGCGGCGCGCTCGGCGACCGCTACGGCCGCAAACGGCTCATCCAGATCGGCCTGCTGGTGTTCGCCCTCGCGTCGGCCCTCGCGGCCTGGGCCGATTCCGCCGGGGTGGTCATCGCCGCCCGCGCGCTCATGGGCGCCGGCGGGGCCATCCTGCTGCCGATCGCGTTCGCCGTGCTCGCGGTGCTGTTCGCACCCCACGAGCGCGGCCGGGCGGTCTCGGTGCTGGTGATGGGCCTGGGGGTGGGCATCCCCCTCGGCCCGATCATCGGCGGGTACCTGCTGCAGCACTACTGGTGGGGTTCGATCTTCCTGATCAACGTGCCGGTGGTCGCGATCGCCATGGTCGCGATCGCCCTGCTGCTGCCCGAGTCCCGCGACCCGGCTCCGCCGCGCCCGGACGTGCCCGGCGGGCTGCTCTCCACGGTCGGACTGGTGGCCCTGGTCTACGGGCTGATCGAGGCCCCCGGCCGCGGCTGGGGCGAGCCCCTGGTACTGGGCACCCTCGCGGCGGGTCTCGTGCTGCTCGCCCTCTTCGTACGGTGGGAACTGCGCACCCCCCAGCCGATGATCGACCTGCGGCTGTTCGGCCGGGCCCAGTTCCTGTGGGGCAGCCTGGCCGGCGTCCTGGTCACCTTCGGCATGCTCGGCCTGCTCTTCGTGGTGCCCCAATACCTGCAGCTCGTCCAGGGCTACGACGCGCTCGGGACCGGCCTGCGGCTGCTGCCCCTGATCGGCGGCCTGGTGGTGGGCGCCCCGGCGGGAGAAAAACTGGCCGCCCGGACCGGATACCGCCTCCCGGTCACCGTCGGGCTGCTGGTGCTGGCCGGGGGCCTGGCCGTCGGCGCGGCCACCGACGTGGACACCGGATACGGCTTCGTGGCCGGCTGGCTGGCCGTGGTGGGCCTGGGCATCGGCATGGCGCTGTCGCCTGCGATGGAGGCGGTCCTGGGGGCCCTGCCACCCGAGCGGTCAGGATCCGGCACCGCCATCACCATGACCCTGCGCCAGGCCGGCGGCGCCCTCGGGGTGGCAGTCCTCGGCAGCCTGCTCGCCCAGGGCTACACCGACAAGCTGGCCGCCCCCTCCCAACTGCCCGTCCCGGCCGCCGACGCTGCCCGCGACTCCGTCGCCGGGGCCCTGGCCGTCGCCGAACGCCTGAACCTGCCCGCGCTGGCTGACTCGGCGAGGAACGCCTACGTCCACGGCATGACCCTCGTCCTGCTCACCACTGCCGCCATCGCGCTGCTCAGCGCCGCACTGACCGCGGCGTTCCTGCGCGGCCGCCCCGCCCCGAGTGCCGACACCCCCGTGGAACACAGCGTGGTGTGACCCGACCGTGGGACCCACAGCGCCGCGGGGGCGGGCAGCGGCCCGCAGTGCCCGGACCGACGACAGCTGGAGAAATGCACATGCTCATGAACCGAGTCGAGACCCTGCTGGTGAACAGCCCGCCGCGCCGGTGGCTGCAGCGCCTGTACGAGGCGCCACTGCTGGCCCGGCTCGGCGGGCGGACGCCGGGCTCCCACGTCGCGGAGATCGGCTGCGGCTCCGGGTACGGCACACGGCTGATCCTGGATGTCTTCGGTGCCGCCACCGTCGACGCCGTCGACCTGGACCCCGCCATGATCGAACGGGCCCGCCGCCGTCTGGCCCGTTACGACGGCCGGGTCCGGTTGGCGGTCGGCGCCGCCACCGACCTGCGGACCGCCTTCGACGCCGACGACGGCACCTACGACGCCGTGTTCGACTTCGGCATCATCCACCACATCCCCGCCTGGCGGGATGCCGTCGCCGAGGCCGCCCGGGTCCTCAAGCCCGGCGGCCGGTTCTACTTCGAGGAGGTCACCGCCACCGCGCTGGCCCGCCCCACCTACCGGGCCCTGCTCGACCACCCCACCAAGGACCGCTTCACCGCGGGCGAGTTCCTGGCCGAACTGTCCCGCCACGGACTGGAATTCGGCGAGCAGTGGCGCACCCGCATCGGCAGCGACTACCTGCTCGGCGCAGCCGAACGCAGCTGACTGCCACGAGAGCCTGCGCATCTCGCTCCGCGAGGAGGGCGCGTCGTAAGAACCTGGAAGACCTCCCGCGACCCCGGCTACGCCGCCAAGAAGGCCCGCGTCGAGCACCTCGACGCGATCGCTGACAGCGAGGTCATGTCCGAGGAAGGTGAGCCCGAAGTCGCGTCGGCGGGGGCACATATACGCCATTCCGCCAGGTTCCGATGTCATCGGGTTTCGCCGATAACAACGAGGGCACTGGGGGACGCATGACGAAGATGAAACTGCGCGCCCCCGACCGCTCCACTTTGCTTCGCCTCGCCCGCCAGGGCCCCGTCCGGCCCAGCGACCTGCGGCGCTCGCTGGGCGCGGAGACCGCCGCGCGCCGGTGGCTTCTTGGCGCGGTGATGCCGCTGTGGCTGGGTGCCGGGGTCGCCGACTGGTATCAGCACAAGCGCGCCCGCATCGAGGAAACCGCGGGCCCACGGGAGTCGCTGATGCACTCGCTGATGCTGGCGGAAGCCGGAGTGCCGGTCACTCTCGGACTGCTGTGCGAGGTCAACGCCGGCGTCCTGGCCACCAGCGCCAGTGCGCTCGGCGCGCACAGCGCAACAGCCGCCTGGGACGTCCGCTACGCCGACAAGCGGCGCCGTATCGCCCCGGTCGAGCAGCACATCCACAGCTTGCTGGAGGTCGTACCGCTGATGGCCACCAGCCTGCTGGCGGTGCTGCACTGGGACCAGGCGCGCGCGCTGACCGGCCGTCAGCAGCGCCCCGACTTCAGGCTCCGCCTCAAGAGCCGCGACCCACTGCCCCCGCGCGCACGCGCCGGGCTGCTGGGCGCCTTCATCATCTTCGGCGCCCTGCCCTACGCCGAGGAGATGTACCGCTGCTGGCGTGCCCGCCCCACTCTGAAGGCACAGCCCGCGACCGACAACAGGACACCCGGTCCACTGCGGACCGGCGACGCCGAGCACCGCCACGAGTGAGCACACATCAGGCGGAACGCCCTCTTCCTATCCGGGGCGTTTCCGCACCGCCTGTGGGCCTCACATGGCGTGCCGAACACGGCCGACCTACCTGCAGCCACCACAGGTCGGCAGGTGAACCGACCGGGTCACGTGGCGGGCGGCCACAAGGCCATCCCGGCATACATCGCTGTCATCGGGTTTCACCGATGGCAGCCGGGGCACCAGGGGACGCATGACAAAGCTGTACGCACTGCACACCACCGACGCGGGCCGCCTCGCCCACCAGGCGTCCGCCGGGCACGAGAATCTGCGGCGCTCGCTGGGCGCCGAGGCCGCGGCGCACCGCGGCGCTGACGTGCTGAGCAGCCGGGGCGCGATCGCACGGGACCTGGACACCCCTGCGGAGGACCGGACATGACCGAAGGCCGTGACCATACCCTCGTTCGGCGCGGGCTGGCCCTGGCGTGGTTCATCGTGGTCTGGGACGTGATCGAAGGTGTCATCGCGGTCACTGCCGGGCTGGTGGCCGACTCGATTGCCCTGGTCGGATTCGGCATCGACTCGGCCATCGAGGTCTTCGCCGCCTCCGTGGTGATCTGGCAACTCCGCGCCGGACCACGCGCTCGGCAAGGACGGGCGCTGCGGCTGATCGCGCTCACCTTCTACGCCCTGGCCGCCTATGTGGCCTTCGAATCGATCCGCGACCTGGTCACACAGGACAAGGCAGGCGAGTCCCTGATCGGCATCGTGCTCAACGTGGTCGCGCTGATCGTAATGACGCCCATCGCAGTGAGCCAGCGCCGCATCGGACGCGCCCTGGACAACCCTGTCCTCGTGGCGCAGTCGACCGAGACGTGGATGTCCAACGCCCTGTCGATCACCGTACTCGCCGGGCTGGGCCTCAACGCCGCACTGGGCTGGTGGTGGGCCGACCCGGCGGTGGCCCTGGTGGTCGCCGCCCTCGCCGCCTGGTCCGGCCGCGAAGCCTGGGAAGAAGCAAGCGAAAGGGACTCCGAGCCCATCGCGACTCCGTGATGAGGGCCTTCCCCCGGTTGACACGGGTAGCTGATCAGCAGGCGTGGGAATCCGGGTAGGGAGGGACCATGCAACGGATCACGGCGATGGTGAGCGGCCGGCCGATGGTGGCCTGGCGGGCTTCGGGGGCGAGACCGTCGGTGGTGTGCGTTCCCGGCGCCGGAGTCTCCAGCCGGGAGTTCCAGCCGTTCATCAGGGTGCTCGGCCGTCGTCACGACGCGTGGAGTGTCGATCTGCCCGGGTTCGGTGCCAGCAGCGGACCTCCGCGTCCGCTGGGGTTGCGGGCGCTGGCCGACGCGGTCGCACAGTGGCAGGCCGCCGTCGACCTGGACCGGGTGGTGCTCCTCGGTGGGTCCTTCGGCTGTCAGGTGGCCGTCGACGCCGCCGTCCGGCATCCGGACCGCGTCGCCGGGCTGGTGCTGGTGGGGCCGACCGTCGACTCCGCGACCCGCGGCTTTGTGCGCCAGCTGATGCGCTGGCTGCGCAACTCACCCCACGAGCGGGCCTCGATGGCACAGCTCAACCTGGCCGACTACCGCGACGCCGGCGTGCGCCGCGTTGCCGGTGCGTTCGCCGAGTCTCTGCGCGACCGCATCGAGGACAAGCTGCCGCACGTCTGTGCGCCCACGCTGGTGGTCCGCGGAGCCGACGACCGGCTGGTCTCCCAGGAGTGGGCGGAGGAAGTGACCCGGCTGCTGCCCACGGGCCGGCTGGCCGTGGTACCGGGCGCTGGCCACATGGTGCCCCTGAGAGAGCGCGCGCTGCTTGAACTCGCTGAGTCCGGCTAGCTGGACCTGATGATCGGCAAGTCGGCCCTTGGACTCCTACTGGCTATGGATCCACGTCTCCGCCGCGATCATCTCCGGCGGCGCCTTCCACGCTGCTGCCGTGGCCACGCTCCTGTACCTGGCCCGCGACCGCTGCGAACGCGCCGAAGCGTCGGGCCGCGGCCTGGGACGGCTCGGCGCACTGTGGCGGCGACTGCCCACCGCCGAATGCCTGGACACCCGGTCGTACCGGCTCAACGCCCTGGTCTTCCCACTGTGGACCTTCGCCGTCATCGCCAGAGCGGTCTGGGCCGAGGCGCCTGGGGCCGCTACTGGGGCTGGGACCCCAAGGAGACCTGGGCCTTCATCACCTGGGTCGCCTACGCTGCCTACCTCCACGCCCGCGCCACCGCCGGCTGGAAGGGCCGCCGCGCCGCCTACCTCGGCCTGATCGCCTTCGCCACCTTCGTCTTCAACTACTACGGCGTCAACATCTTCATCACCGGGCTGCACTCCTACGCCGGCGTCTGACCCAGGCCGCCGTTACCGTGCAGCCGCCGAGCCGCGGTCAACCGCACTGCGGCCGGCGCCGCCGCAGCATGACGCCTACTTCGGCAATGCCAGGTCAGCTACATGACCCGTATGGCGCTGTTCCCGGTCTGCCCGGTGGGAGCCTGCAGACGTTGCCGACGGCTGCGGCTAGTTCCCGTAGACGCTCGATCTCCAGGTGCTGGGCGGCGATTTGAGAGAGAGCACGTCGCTTGAAGTCCTTGAGCGCCTCGAGCTCGGCGTCACGTTGGTCCAGCCGGGACTTCAGAGCGGCGTTGGCCTCCTTGAGCCTCTCGATCTGCGCGGCCCTGGGATCGGGGACCGTACCGGCGTTCCGCAGGGCGGACAGGCGTCGTTCGAACTCTTGGGCCAGGTGCTGATACGGCCCTGGCCGGGCGGTGCCGTCGCGGTTCCTCTTGGCGTAGAAGGCTGTGCGGGGCACCCCGGCCTCGCTCGCCAGGGTCCGCAGGTCGCACTTGCCGCCGGGCGGCAGGTCGCCACGCAGCAACCGGTCCATCGCCGCTCGGATCGCCTCCTCGTTCCGGGTCCGGGTGTCCTCGCTGATGCGTCCCATGTCACGCTGCCGTTCCGGTCGCGGCGTCGATCTCGGCCAGCACTCGTAGGTCGCGGTCGAGTTCCTTCTGCAGGCGGGCCTTCTCGTCCTTCTGCCCGCGTCCGATCTTGCCGATGAACACCTTCTTGTTCTCCGCGCTGGAGGCCCACACCGACCGGTGTCTGCTGTGGTGGGTGGCCTGCGGGCAGCGGGCCGAGTCACACATGCCGACCAGCGGCTTGTCCGCTTCCGGTGTGCCGGCCAGCAGTAGGCACAACGCCCTGGAGGGGTCGGCGAACCAGCAGTAGTTCGCGATTCCCAGGTGCAGCGTCTTCGCCCGGCGGGCCAGAAGTTGGATCACCTCCTCGTCCCCGGGACGGGTACCGGGTGACGATGCCTGCATCGCGAGGATCTCCTCATCGACGGCTTTGAAGTGGCCAATCAGATCGCGGGCGCCAGGCCCGGCAGGACGGATCCCGTTCTGGTAGTCGCGAAACGCCGCCAGGGTAAGGTTCTTGTTGCGGGCCTGCTCCTCCGCGCTGACCTCGGCCATGAACTTGGCCTGGGAGCCGCCGGGGCTGGCGGCGTAGCCCTCGGTGGTGACGATCGAGACGTGCTTGAGGTGGATCTTGGCGGCCAGCAGGCCGCCGGGCCGGTGCGCGAGTGCGACGGCCAGGGTGCGGCGGGTGATGCGCATATTGATCTTGTCTTCTGGAATCGGTTCCAGGCCCAGGCGCTGTCCTTCGGGGCCGTTGACCCACCGGCGCAGCTTGGCGCAGCGGTTGGCCAGCGTGGTGCGGCCGAAGACGTGCTTGGTGGGCCGGCGGGGGTCCACCAGCTGCACGGCGAGGGCGACCGCGTCGTAGGCGGGGGCCACGGTGACCCATTCCTCCCATACCCCGCCCAGCTTGTCCTGGCCCTTGATCAGCTTGGTCCGCAGGCGGTATCGCGTGCGTCCGGCGCCGAGGTCCTGCGGGGGGACGCACGCGTCGAGCGGCATCGCCGCCAGCTCGCTGTTGCGTACGCCGGTGAGCAGGGCGACGACGACCTGGCAGGCGGTGCGGACCCGCTCCACCATGTGGCCCGCTTCTTCGGCCGTGGCGAAGCCCTCGGTCCACGGGACTGTTCCGGTGCCGTCGGCGCGGTCCACCTGGGCGGCGCTCCACGCCCATCTCGGCCGCAGTCCCACCGCTGCCAGGGTCTGTTCCAGCAGGGGACGCAGCCGGGGGCAGGTACTGGTAGGCGAAGGACGCTATCCCCGCCTCCCGGGCGATGGAGAGCACGTTCACCGCGAGCAGGGGGGCTTCGGCGGACCAGCCCTCGTCGGTCCGCGAGCTGACCTCCCTGGCGCCGACCGGCTCCAGGGGGACGCCTTGGTCGAGGTGGGTGCGTATGGCTGCTTCCAGGCGCTCCAGTTGGGTGCCCTCGCTCTTCCAGGGCGCCCCGTCGTCGTACTGCCGCACAGTGTGGATCAGTTCGAGCATGTGGGGACCGAGCGTCTGCACGATGTACAGGGCGGCGGAGAGCCACGGCCGTAGTGCTTCGTCGCGCAGCGGCTGGGCGATGTTCTCTCCGGCCCGCTTGCAGCCCGCGACCTCGTAGGGGCTTCGGCCGGCCCACGGGATGAACCCTTCGGCGAAGCGGCCCGTGGTGAACAGGTCGCTGTAGAAGGCAGGTTCCTGCACGACCTGGGCCGCGGCCATGCGCGTGCTCTGGCCGGACGGGCGCAACGGCCCTCGGTGCGGGCCCCGGGTATGCCGACGGGACTCGTAGAAGCCCTGGCAGTGCTGCTGTGTCACGTCCTCCAGGGAAGTGACGCCGCGCTCGGTGAGCCAGTTGAACCACCGCCTGAGCTCGGCCAGGCGGTTCCTGCATGTATCGAAGTGGAGCGGGATGCGGAACGCGCTGGGCAGGTGCCGCACCGCCTCGTGCCCGGGGGCCATGCGCGCGAACATGTACTCCTGGGCAAGGGTCCTCCACTTCGGGCTGTGGATGCTGGCGAAGTCCAATCGGGCCTGGACCGGGCGCAGGTGGGCGGGCAAGTCCTCCAGATCGGCGAAGTCCCAGATCAGCTGGCCGACCAGCGGCCGGTTCCCGCCCGGGCGCACCGCCAGGCCCACGGCCTGACAGATGTCGATGTCCGCCAGCGGACTGGGGTGATGCTGGCCCTGGGCCAGGGCGGAGGTTGTGATGCGGCTCATCATCGCGTCGTCTCTTCCGGCCGCAGGGGCAGCTCGTCGTCGGTATCAGCTACTTGGGCTGCGGCCTCCAGCAGCGTCGCGGAGGGGAAGTAGACGTCGGGGGCGAGAATCTCGGCTACCCGCTGGTCGTACGGGCCGAAGTTCCGCATGAACTCCTCGGCAGTCCTCTGGTCCCACTGACGGGCGAAGAACGCGCGCAGGCGCATCAGGTTCGTCAGGTGCCGCGGAGTGAACAGTGCCAGCGGGCAGAGCAGGCAGACCCATGGTCGGGCGGGACACGACTTGCCCTTGGGCCCGTGCAGTCCCGACAGGTGGTCGCCGCAGGCGGCGCTGAAGACATCCCGTTCCCCGCGGACGAGCTCGGCGAGCGCCGTGTCGTCCAGTCCGAGAGCGGCGACCTGCTCAGGGTAATCCCGCACCAGGGTTGCGGCGTCCTCGGTGGCAAGCACCATCGGCGGCTCGGCCTTGCGCAGCATGTCGTTCTGCGCCTCGACGATGATCTCCTCGACCAGGGCCTGCTGTTCGGGTGTGCCGGCGCCGAGGTAGTGGTCGGCTTCGACCTGCGGGCTGCGGTTGGGATCCAGCGTCGCGCGTCGGCTGCCCGCCCATGAGCGGCGGTCCCGCATCGAGTCATAGGTCGTCCGGATCCGGTGCAGGTGCAATTGCAGCGGTCCGCCGTCGTCGGCCAGGAGCCCTTGCGAAAGGATCCATTTCTGGCTCGTCTCGTTGCTGGTCGCCGTGGTCACCCAGTGGTGCACGCCGCGGGGTACGTAGCGCGCCCACAAGGCGTCACGCATGTGCGCCGGAGCGAACTTGCGGGTTACAGAGGAGTGGTCCAGCCACTGCTCCAGCAGTCGGCTGGCCCGCTTCGTCAGAGTCCGGCTCTCCTCGGCCGTGCGGCCCTTGATGTAGGAGAGCAGGATGGTCGACTCGCCGGCCCAGTCCACATCACCCAGCCCGAGGTCGTCCAAGCCGTCGGGCACGATGCCGGTGTAGATGCCCAACAACAGTCGGTAGGCCAGCACGGTGGAGGCATCGGGGAACAGCAGCGCCGAGACGGCGACCTTGCGGTACGGGAACCGCCTCTCCGGCAGACCGGAGAAGTGGCCCGGCGACCAGTCGGCGTATCGCGTCGCCTCCACCGGTCCGAACTGCACATAGGCCCAGTACACGTTGGCCTCGCTCCATCCGCCCTTGAGCGGATCCTGTCCGTCTTCAGCGGCTCTCCTTGCTCTGCGGAAGGCGGAGTACGAATCCTTGACGACCGTCTCGCATGCCTTGGCCAGCCGGGCCCACTCGCTCTCGGTGTACGGAGCGAGCGTGCTCTCGGACTGGCGCTGGACCTGGAAATGGCGGCCGTCCACCATTTCCCGAACATCCGCTTTGAGCAGTCCATGGAGATCGTCGGCGCGGGCGAGCATCCGGCGGCTGAGGGACTCCAGTGCGGCACGGTGGTTACCTCTCATCCAGTGTTGGGCCAGGTGAGCACGCGTCAACTCGGCGGCGCCGCCGGCAAAGCCCTGGTCGGCCAGATCGTTGGTCAGTGCGCGGATCGCCGCGGTGTAGTCGTTGAGTGTGCGCCTCGCGTCGATGTCGCCGTGCGGGTGTACGAGATCGGCGAGCCCCAGCAGCATGTCCTGAGCGAGGGCAGGGTTCCGTGTGGCGTAGGTCTTGCCGCCCGCCGTGACGTTCACCATCATCGACGCGCTCGTCCCGTCGCTGAAGACGGCGGCGAGGCCCAGCGGATCCTCGAGTACGGTGGCAGGCATCAGAGGTCCTCGCTGTCGTCGTCTTCGTCGTCGAACTCCGCTTCGGCCTCGCGGACGGCCGACGCTGGCAAGAGCCCGATGGCCTCGCCGACCCGCCGGTGCAGTTCGGCGAAGATTCGGGTCGTATCCAGTCGATTGAGATAAATTTCCGTGGTCAGGACACTGGAGTGGCCAAGAAGGTCACGCAGGACCAGCAGCGGCTCGGTGGTCTTGAGGTACAACGCCAGTCCCGCGTCGTCATCGCCGTCCTTGACCAGACGTGCGGTCCGCTCGTAGTAGCCGCGCACCAGCTTGGCCATGGTCTGCATGGCGAAGGTGTGGCGCCCGCGGTGGGGGGTGACATGGGGGAATCGCGGTTCGTAGCGTTCACGGATCCGGTCCGATGTCCGCTTGAACACAGTGTTCCAGTCGGTGAACGGGCGCCCCGGGCCGCACACGGAGAGCAGCATCGACCCGCCTCCGGGCGCGACGAGCCGGCGGCGTTCGGGCGGGCCCAGCGTTTCCCAGGTCGTCCAGGCGCCGTTGACCCTGCCACCCAGGACCGTCGCCTCAGTCACGATGAGCGGTTCGCCCCAGCGCCGCGGCGGCATCCAGGTCGATCCCTGAACTGCTGCGGCCCGCTCGAACTCCAGGTAGTTGTGCAGCTCAGCCAGCGCGTCGTAGTTGATCCACGCGTTTCGGAACTTGCTGCCCTTGGTGATGCCTTCCGACAGCGGGACGAGGACTGGCACCTCGCTGCGGCGGCTGGGCAACTTCGGCACCTCGCAGGCCAGTAGGTAGGAGAACTCCTGCTTGCGCGGCCCGGAGGAGAAGACGAACCGGCCAACCGCCGCATTGCGGGCCATCTCCCGGCCGCGGTAGCCGCGCTCCACCGAGCCGTCGGGCTGCAGCCGGGCCAGGCCCTTGTGGAACAGGTCGGCGAACTCGTCCTCCAGGTACTTGATGGTCACGTGGGGCTTCGGCTGGCGGCGCCGGGCGGAGTTCCGGCGGACCTCCCGTCGCTGCCCGGAGAAGACGGCCGTGGCCTGCCGGTAGGTGAACGGCAGGGACGTGGTGTAGTCGTTCTCGATCGCCCAGGCGTAGAAGATGCTGAGCATGGTCATGTGCTGGTTCCACGTGACGACCTTGAACCTCTGCCTGCCGTTGATGGGCCCTTGCGAGCGGTGGACCGCGTAGGCGCTCAGCAGCGCCTTGAGGCGCTCACGGCTGTCGAAGAGGCCGACCCCGTGTTCTTCTCCGAACTCCGACCACTGACGTACGGCGCCGACATACGATGTCCAGGAGTTCGCCGCAGGACATCCGTTGGTCGGAAGCTCGCAGGCCCACCGGTTCACGATCGCTGAGGTACGCAAGCCGTGCTCGTCTTCAAACCGAAGGTCGTCGTCGAAGACGAGCACCATCCCCTCAGGAATGACCGGCTTGAACTCCAAGCCCCAGCTTTCCCAGCCCTCTGATGAGTAGAACGCCTGTTCCATGCGGGGATGCCAGTCAAAGAGACACCCTTTGAGCTCCCTTGCAACTGCTGATCATCGGGAGACTCGACCATCAAAGAGACACTGCACTTATGTCGAAACAACCTGGGCGAACTCGCCCTCTACCTGAACGAGATGGGGTACTCGGTCGACGCCGTCGACTACGCGGAGTCAGCCATCGAACTCGCCACCGCGCAGGCCCCGGACGACGCCGACGTGCACTTCCTGCACCACGACATCGAGCACGACAGCTTCGCCGACCTGCCCCATGACGAGTACGACCTGATCACTCTGCGCCTGTGCTACGCATTCCTACACAACCGCACGTGGCTCCTCAACCGCCTTCGCGAGCATCTTCGGCCCGGCGGCACGATCTGCATCATCACCCCGCTCGCGGACGCCGTCCCCGCAGACCGGCGTGACATCGCCCTCGACGAAGGCGAGATCGTCCTGGCCACGGCCGGATGGGCCACAGCCGAGCGGTTCGACGCCGACGGCATGGTCGTGCTGATGCTCCGGGAGCCTGCCGCGGGTCCGGTTTCCTTCGCCGACAAGCGACGCCCCACGCCGCAGGGTCTCATCGGCGCGGGTGTCGTGGTCACCGACGAGCAGGGCCGCGTACTGCTGGGCCGATCCGTACGGGGGGTCTGGGAGCTGCCCGGCGGCAAGCCAACTCCCAGTGAATCCTTCGAGCAGGCAGCCGTGCGTGAGCTGGCCGAGGAGACCGGACTCGAAGCCTCGGTGGACAACGCGCAGGTGCTCGCCTTCCTGATGGACACCACCTACGACATTCCACGCCTGACCGCCGCCGTCCGCATCACAGCCCATCACGGCACCCCCACCGTGACCGAACCCGACCTGTTCCACCGTTGGGAATGGCACTGGCCCGCCGACCTCCCCGCCCTCACCGGCACGCTGTTCACGCCGTCCGCGCACGTACTGGACTGCGTCTGGCCCGGCCTCCTTGAAGGGCTGCCTCCCGTGCACCGAAACCGCGCCCTCCAGCCCGCCCCGCACGAGGACCCCGTGCAGGCGCGCGAGAGCCACCGGCTACGCCAGGAAATGACCGACCATCTGATCGAACAGGGCTACATCAACGACGCCTCCATCGAGGCCGCCTTCCGTCGTGTGCGTCGCCACCTCTTCCTCCCCGGGGTCCCGCTGAAGACGGTGTACGCCGCGGCCGACGCTGCCGTCACCACCAAGTGCGACGGCAGCGGCCGGCCCACCAGCACGGTCTCGGCGCCCTGGCTGCAGGCCGTCATGCTCCGCGAGGCCGCCCTCGGCGCCGGCCAGACCGCGCTGGAGATCGGGTCCAATGGCCCCAACGCAGCACTCATGCAGGAATGCGTCGGCCCCGAGGGGCGAGTCACCACGATGGACATCGACCCCTTCGTCGTCGAGCGCTCAGCGCGCCTCCTGCCCGCCGCGGGTTACGACCGGGTGCGCGTCGTACTGGGCGACGGCGAGCACGGTGCTCCCGGCCTCACCGACGAGGGCTCCCTCGACGCGATCCTCGTGACCGTCCAGGCCCTCGACATCCCGTCGGCCTGGGTCACCCCGCTCGTCGAGGGCGGGCGCCTGGTGGTTCCGCTGAGGATCCACGGATACAGCTGGGCCGTCGCTTTCGAGAAGCGCGGCAACGAACTGGTCAGCCGCGCCTACGCGGTGTGTGGCTTTGTCCCCATGCAGGGAGCCGGGGCCAGGGCGGAAGACGTCGTGGTTCTACGAGGCGGAGAGATCCGCCTGCGCTTCCCCGAGGGCGGCACAGCGGACGTCGAGCAGCTCACCCAAGCCCTTGAGGCGCCGCGCCTCGAACGCCGGACCGGCGTCACGCTGCCCGGCAACACCCCCTTTGACAAGCTCATGCTGTGGCTCGCCACCACGATGGACGGCTTCTGCCGCCTGGCTGTCGACCCGAACCTCGACACCGGGCTCGTCGAGCGCCCCAAGGGCTGGGACGCAGCGGCTGTGATCCGCGACGGCTCCCTCGTCCGCCTGTTGCTCCAGCAGACCGGCACCTCGACGTGGGAGTGGGTCATCCACGCCTACGGACCGGCCGCCGAGCAGCTCGCCGAGGAGATGACACAGCAAGTCACCATCTGGGACCGCGACCACCACATCCGCGACGCTCCCCGCTTGACGATCCGCTCTCGCCTCGAAGGCGACACAGAACCGACCGGCGCCCGCACTCTCGTGAAGCAGCACACTCGCCTCGACTTCGACTGGACACGCCCGATCCGCACCAGCCTCTGATGTCCCGGGGGGGGAGGGCTGTCAGACGAGGACGCCGCTGCGCGTCGTGAGGCCGCGCAACTCCGGCGGCACCGGACCGGAAACGCGCAGGCTTGAAATCGGTGGGCCACATGCATTCCATCTGTCACGTCGAGGCAGGCCCGGCGCCCTTCCAAGGAGACCCCGGAGTCAGGACTCCGTGTAGCGGTCCAGAAATGCCAGCTCGACGTCGGAGAGACGGCGGGGCCGTCCTGTATCCAGGTTGTAGGCGACGATGGTGGTCGTGCCCTCGGCGTACACGTGATCCGCATCGCGAACCTCATAGGCCAGATCGAATGACACACCCTTGCGTTGGGCGACCTTGACGCACACGTCGACAGGGTCCTCGCGGTACTGCAGAGGGACGCGGTACTCGACAGCAGCTCGGCTGACGACGAACGCGTGCCGACGGCGATCTGCTTCGTCCGCGGGCAGCACCTCCTGGAACATCCGCGTGCGCGCCTCCTCCATGAAGCGGAGATACAGCGCGTTGTTGACGTGCCCGTACGCATCGGCGTCAGCCCAGCGCAGCGGGCAGGGGTAGGTGTACCTGTCCACGTGTGGATTCTTTCGGGAAGAAGGGTGAGACTGCGGCAGGCGTGGCGAGCCACGCCTGCCGCATTGGTTCCGGCGCATGCGGTGCCGGGCTCGGCTGCGGGACCGGTACGGACCCTAGGCTGCCTCGTCATGTGAGTTCGGTGGGTCGCTGCCGGGCAGGGGCAGCTCGGCCAGGATGTCGCGGAGTATGCGCTGCTCGACGTCGCGTTCGCTGAGGAGCTGTTCGATGCGCGCCGCGGCGGCCTCTGGCTCGGCGGGCAGCGCCAGGCGCACGAGCTGCTTCATCTCGACGAGCCGCTCGCCGGTCAGTTCCTTGCGCGGGACCCGTGCGATCACCGTCGTCGGTGCTACTTCGGTGACGCCCCACTGGCCAGCGCTTTCTTCCACTGCCCAGAACACGCTCCGCTTGGAGGGCGAGAGCGTCAGCTGGGCGTCGGGGCCCATGAGGCGGCTGAGGGCAGGCAGAGGGATGGCGTCCTCGCCCGCCTGGGCTGCGGCCTGCGCCGCGCTGCTGACCAAAAGGCGGGCCGTACGAAGGTCTTCCGCGCGAAGGCGGTCTGCCTCGGCGATCCGGCCCAGCGCCCGGTCCCGCTCGTGTGCACCGTTGTGCGTCTCGTCCGCCCAGGCGTCACGGACACCGCCGAGGGCGTCGCGCTGGGCATCGGGCTCCACCTCGGCTCCGGCCTCGACCCACGTCATGACGACGAACCGGCAGTCGGGCATGATCGCCGGGTAAGCGACGTGGCTGACGATCTCGATCGTCCGGTAGTCGAGCGTCGGCACGGTGGCGAGGAACACGTGCCCGTCGCGGTGCTCCACGAAGTCGGTGTCCGACTCCCAGATGCGGAGCACCTCAGGGTTCTTCTTGACGTCCTCGATCAGTTCCTGGAGGTTGGGGTCGTCGCCGTGGGTGGTCTCCGCGAAGCGGAGCATCCGCACGAAGACCGTGGCGTGCTTGTGCCAGTCGTGGTAGGTCGCGCGCCCCTCGGCGGTGGTTAGCGCCCACCTGATCAGGTTGGCCTTCGGCTCCATCACCCACGGCCAGGTCTCGGCCATCGCGGTGTTGTACGCGAGGATGTTCCAGTTCCTGTCGCTGAGGTACGTGGGGCTGGGCATCTGCTGGTCGATGAGCAGGCGCAGCGCGGGGCCCACCTCGGGCTGCCCCTCGGCGGACCGCAGGTAGGTGCCGACGTTGTGGAGCAGCAGCGCGTGGCGATCCTCGGAGTCGAGCTGCAGCAGCTCGACCAGGGCGTCGCACTGCTCCTGCGTGAAGCGCGGCGTGGCGCCGGATTCGATGCCGCGCAGCTTGCGCTCACTGATGCCCAGGGCGCGGGCGGCGCGAGGCTGCGTGACCCCGGCGGCCTTCCTCCACCGCTTGAGCATCGCGCCGAAGCCGATGAACTGGCCAGCGGGCGTGGGGCGCGCGGGCATGAGTTCTGCCTCCGCAGCACCGGCCCTGCCCGCGTCGGGGTGCTGCTCTGCGCTTGTGTCGGAGGTCTCCTCTTCGGCAGCGCCGTTGCTGTCGGGCTGGTCCGGTTCCTTCGCGACCATTGAGATCCTCCCTCTCCTCTCGGGCCGAGACGCCTGTTTTTGGGCATGAAAAAGGGGGGTCAGCGCAATAGCTGGCCCCCGCCCTGTCGTCTCCCCACCACGACCATACGCAAAAATTTGGCGATCTTGACCACCTGTGGCCTCGCCCACATACCGTGCGGAATGCATTGTTTATTACTGAACGGAACTCGGTCACCCCAAGGAGACGTTCACTGGCGAATCGGGCATCTCGACGGACAGGTCAAGATCACTCCGCGAAACCGGCAAAAGATTGCCGGTTTTCGTTCCCGGCCACTGAGGGCGGTCTAGACCAGACTGTCAAATCGGCCGCCCGTAGCAGTGGAGCACCCCATTCCACTTACGCAGCAAGCTACTTACGACCCCGTAGGCGGATCGGCGAGTGGGCGCATCACACCTGATCTATGCATGTAAATCGGGCAAAAGATCGTCGTTGACGCTACTGGTGAGGCTTGGCTTAAATCCTTCTGACCAGCCGGTTCAACATGTTGTGACAAGAGGCGCAGGGGGGTCGCAGTGCAGATCATCTCCGGGATGCTCGGAGCGATCCGACGGCTGCCCGCAGCACGGCCCGTGGCCTCGACCCGCAGACGCAGGTGCCGACGCCCTCCCTCTGCGACTTGTACCGCAGCCTTTAGCTAAGTCTGGATCTTGTCGCGGCGCCCGCATATGTTCGTCGTCCCTCGCCGGGCATCCCGCCCGGCGACAGAGACGAGGAGGAACAGCGTGGGCTTCATGCGAATCGGCCGGGCCGAGTAGCCCAGAAAACAGCGGCGGCGCCTGAGAGGTGCAACTCCCAGACGCCGACCGCCAAATGGAACTCCTGCCCGTGCAAGGGCCGGAGATTTACCCACCATCACCGCACCGGGCCAATTCCCAAACACGCCCCGGAGCGGCTTCTACTTCAGAGGAGAGTGTTGCATGCGCGCTGCCCTGCGCAAAAGGCCGGTTCGCCCGGCCGGCGCGGCAGGCCGCCCCCTGTCCAATGCCCGTGACCGCATGCCGGTCGGGCGGGGCCCGCTCCGGCACAGCGTCGGAGGTGGGGCCTGATGGCACGCATCCGCACGATCAAGCCCGAGGCGTTCGAGTCGGAGGACCTGGCCTCGGTCAGCCTCACTGCCGAGCGGACCTTCTTCGGGCTCCTGACCCAGGCCGACGACTCCGGCCGACACCGCGACCACCCCGCGATCATCGCCGGACGGCTGTGGGCCCTGCGTCCGGAGCACACCGCCACCCACGTCGCCCGCGACCTGGACGAGCTGGCCTCGGCCGGGCTGGTGTGCCGCTACACCGGATGCGACGGGCGGACCTGGCTGCACATCGTCACCTGGGACCAGCACCAGAAGATCAACAAGGCGACCGCTTCTCGCCTGCCGCGCTGCCCCAGCCACCAGGCCCGTCAGCACTGCGGCAAGTGCCAGGGCGCGGCCTGCCCCAGCACGCGCACAGAGGCATCGCCCTCGGCGGCACTGACTCCTCCCGGAGAACTCCCGGAGGACTCCCGGAGCCCGCACGGAGGACTCCCCAGCCCTCTCACCCACACCACCGACGCCTCGGAACGTGCTCTGGCGTCCGAGACGGCGACGGTCGGCGCCTCCACGGGCGCCGATTCGACGCCTACGGGTAAAGCCGCAGGTCAGATGGCACTACCGGAGGGCTCCCGGAGGACTACGGGAGGACTACGGGAGGAGTCACGCCCTGGATCTAGGATCTTGGATCCTGGATCTTTCCTTACGGGGCGCGAGGCGCCCGCGCCCGACGCCTCCTCGGTCAAGGTCTCGGCCAAGCAGCTGGTGGGCGAGTACGTCCGAGGCTGCAACCGCCGTCCTCCGGAGGACTTCCTCGGCCATCTGGGCCGGAAGGTCAACGCCCTGCTCGACGAGCGGTTCGAGGCCGACGACATTCGCGCCGCACTCGACAAGCTGCGGGCCAAGGGGCTCAACCCCAGCGTCCTGCCGAGCCTGGTGAACGAGGTCGTCAACGCCGCACCCCAGTCGGATGCCGCCCTGTCGTCCGCCTCCGGGGCGGGGCCCTGGGCCAGCACCGGAAGCTCCTACACGCCGTATCTCAACCCCACCGCCGAGCCCACGACGTTTGGAGGCCACCTGTGACCCGCGCCCGCTACGCCGACCCGCAGCCGGCGATCTCCGAGCGGCTGCGTGAGCGCCTGGAGGTCAAACTCGCCGAGCGCGGCCTGGACCTGGACCGTCCCCTGCCGGACACCCCGGAGCCGATCCCGGCCCTGGAGGCCGCCCAGGCGCGCATCCCGGTCAACTACCGCGCCGCGCTGCCCGAGCACCCGGAGGTCGCCGCGTGGGTGCGGGCCATCGCCGACAACGCCGTGGCGCCGAACGCCGAGGGCGTCAATCCGCACTACGGCACCGCCGGGCGCAGGCAGATCACGCACGGGCCCAGCCTGCTGCTGTGGGGTCCCACCGGAGCCGGCAAGACGCACGAGGCATTCGGCGCGATCCGCGCCCTGACCGCCGCCGGATGCGGAGTCAACTGGCACGCCACCACCGCCGCCGACCTGTACGCCGAGCTGCGTCCGCGCGCCGGGGCGGATTCTGAGTACCTGCTGCGGCGGATCATGCGAATCCCGGTTCTGCTGCTCGACGACCTCGGTGCAGCCAAGCCGAGCGAGTGGACCGAGGAGATCACCTTCCGGCTGGTCAACTGGCGCTGTCAGAACCGATTGCCGACGATCTTCACCAGCAACATGCCGCCCGTGCGCACCGACCGGATGCCCGCACGCCAGGCGGTGCTGCGCGACAAGCTCGGCGACCGGGTCCTCTCCCGCCTGTCCGGCATGTGTACCGCCGTCGAGTTCACCGGGCCCGACCGCCGCTTCCAGCGCCGCTGACCTGCCTCCTGCGCCACTGATCCCACCGTGCGGCCCTGTCCGCCGCACCCTGTCCCGCCTCGCCGCACATCGCCGCACCGCGGTGCTGCCCTGCCCGCCTTCCTGCGAGGCGACCTCGGAGACTCCCTTGCGCTACAAGACCACCAACGACTCGCCCGCGCCGGACCTGCGGGGCACCGGCGACCACAGCTGGCACGCCCGGGGCGCCTGCTATGGCATGGCCCCGGCCCGCGCCGACAAGCTGTTCTTCCACACGGTCCGGGACCGCCGAGCCATCGCCGAGGCAAAGCAGATATGCGCCACCTGCCCAGTGAAGAAGGACTGCTTCAACTACGCGATCGACCACCAGGTCATCTTCGGCATCTGGGGCGGCCTGACCGACAAGGAGCGCCAGCCGTGGCTGAAGAAACGCGGTGAGCGTCTGGACTACGACCGCGTTCGCGCCACCCTCCAGGGCCGCGACGTCCCCCTGAGTACGGCGGAGCGCAGCACCGTCATCCATCAACTGCACCTGCGCGGCTGGAGCCCGGAACGCGTGGCCCACCGGCTCAACGCCGACCTCGACTGGACCCGTGACCTGATGCGCGAGGCCGCCCGCGCCATCGAGGCGCGCGACCTGTACTGGGGCCTCGTGGAGGAGACCGACGGCAAGCTCCGCGAGCCTCACCCCGGCAACCCGGACGAGAAGCACGCCGCGACACACGGTCGCGAGGTGCAGTCCCACGCCCTGATCTCCTCGCTCGGAAAGGCCGCATGACCCACCGCACCGCTGCACGCCCCGCCGTCGCGCCCGTCGGCTTCTGGGACCGCCTCGCGATCGTGGTCCTCGGTCTTGCCGGCTGCGCCCTCAGCTACGACGCCCTGCAGCAGATGGCCGTCGCCATCCACATCCGCGGATTCCTCACCTACCTCTTCCCGCTCGTGATTGACGGCTTCATCGCCTACGGGGTGCGGGCCCTGCTGGTTCTCTCCGAGGCCCCGCTGCGTGCCCGGCTCTACGTCTGGGTACTCTTCGGAACCGCCACCGCAGCAAGCATCTGGGCCAACGCCCTGCACGCGGTCCGCCTCAACCAGCAGACCATCCGCTCCGGTCTGCGGCTGGGGGACACGGTCGTCGCCGTGCTCTCCACCCTCGCCCCACTCGCCCTGGCCGGCGCGGTCCATCTGTACATCCTCATCACCCGCTACCACCCGGCCGACCAGGATCCGGCGGAGGCCCCGGCGGACCACGACCGAGCGGACCACGGCGACGAACGAGCGACCCAGACCGGTCCGAAGAATGCGGGCCAGGGCGCCGGGGCAGACCAGACGCCGGACCGCGAGCACGGGCGGACCACGGACCAACCGCCCTCTCCCGCCCTCGCCAACGACAAACACGGACCCGCCCAGGAGCGTGGTCCGGTGAGCGCGGACCAGGGCGCCCCAGCGGACCAGATGCCGGACCGCGAGCACCCGCAGACCACAGACCACGGCACGCGGACCACGGACCAACCAGCCGCCTCCGTCCCTGCGGACCGCGACGCCACGGCTGCGGACCAGCGGACCAACCCCGCACCGGACCAGCCGGACCAGGTCGCGGACCACGACGTGACCGCTGCGGACCAGCAGATCGCCGCTGGTCCGCGGGAGGCCGACAGCGAGGGGCGGACCAGCAACGCCGCAGGCCAAGCGGCCCCAGGACCCGATGGTCTGGCGGACCACGAGCGGGCGGACCACGTACGCGGACCGGCCGAAGGGTCTGGTCCGGTGAGCGCGGACCAGGGCGCCCCAGCGGACCAGATGCCGGACCGCGAGCACCCGCAGACCACAGACCACGAGACGCGGACCACGGACCAACCAGCCGCCTCCGTCCCTGCGGACCGCGACGCCACGGCCGCGGACCACCGGGCCAACCCCGCACCGGACCAGCCGCTGGACCCGCCGACGGACCAAGACGAGGGCGGCTCCTCGGGCGGACCGCAGGGGGCGCGGACCACAGACCATGACGCCTCTGCACCGGATCCGCGGACCAAGCCCGAGGACCAAGAAGACAAGGTCCCGTGGGAAGCGAAGATCGAGGTCGCCCGCAGAGCCGCCCTCGCGGAAGGCCGGATGACCCGCCGGGCCCTCCGACCGCACCTGCGCAGCGCCAAGATCAAGGTCAGCAACGAGCTGTTCAGCGACCTCCAGGCCGCCCTGTACGCCGACCCGACGCTCGCTCACCTGCCCCGAGACACGAGGAGAGCCCGATGAAGACCTGCGAGCGCTTCGAGCGCATCAAGCGCGGCTACGAGCGGGACATCACCTACCTGCGCAACCACTCCCAGCGCAGCGCAGGCACAAAGGCGGCGAAAACGAGCGCGACCAACGCCCTCGCCGTGAAGTCCCACATGGCCAAAGCCCTCGGCCGGCACTTCGACGGCTGCCCGATATGCGGATGACCAGGCGATAACCGCAGGTCAAACGCCCTATCTCCCTGTGAAGCGGTGGCCCAGCCCGGGGCCGGGCCACCGCCCCGGCCCTGGAGGACCCGCCATCCACTCCCGCCACTCCCGTACGTCGATCCCGGCCGCAGCCGAAGCGAGCGCCTGGGCGGAAGTCCTGGTCCGCCGCCGTCTCCTGCACGCCGCTGTCCTGGCCCCGACCGGTCAGTGGCTCGTGCAGAGCGCTCCCGAGGCCCCCGTACGCGTCCTGGACGGGCCCGTCGCCATGGTCGATCTCGCCGCCCAGATCCAACTCCACACCCGCACCACGAGGAACCGCACCCGATGACACACCCGACCAAGACGCAGCCCCATACCCCCAACGAGGCGGTAGCCAACGCCCTCTCGCGGGGAGCAAGTTGGGGCGGAAGCGTAGCTTCCGCCGACCCCGCCCTGAAGGGGGCGGAGTCGGACCTGCACCAGGGGGCGCAGGTCCGGCAGGCTTCGACCGAGGGCGGACCGAAGCCTGGGGGGAAGAACGAAGCGAACCGCCGTCGTCGTCGCTCGTCCGCAGCGCCGCGCGCCCGTCAGCGTCCGCGCCAGCCTCGCGAGAAGAAGCGTCTGCACCAGCCCAATGCACGCTTCAACGATGAAGAGTTCGCCCTGATCAAGTCCGCCGCCGCCCAGTCGAAACTGTCCGTCGCCGGCTTCCTCGCCCGCTCCGCCCTGCGCGCCGCCCGCGACGTTGACCGCACCGCCGCCCAGATAGCCGACGACCGCGAAGTGATCACCGCGCTGTTCGACTCCCGCCGCCGTCTCGGCTGGGCCGGCAGCAACCTCAACCAAGCCGTCAAGGCACTCAATTCCGGCGCTGACGCACCCCAGCTCGAGTCGGCCATCGCCGCTGTCCGCGCGGCGGCCGACCGCGTCCACGAGGCCGTGACCCAGCTCATCGCCCGCCAGCAGAACTCGGCATGAACCCGGCATGATTCCCAGCATCAACGACCCAGGCGACGACACCGCCGGTCTCCTCTACTACTTGTACGGTCCCGGCCGTGCCGAGGAGCACGTCGACCCGCACCTCGTCGCGTCCTTCGACGGCATGGCCCCCGACCCCGGCCGCAGCGCCGACTTCCACCGCGCCATCAAGGACCTTGCCGGTCTCATCGACCAGCCCGTCGAGGCTCTCCCCCCACACTCCCGCCCCGCCCTGCCCGTGTGGCACACGTCGGTGCGTGCGGCACCCGGCGACCGCAGGCTAAGCGACGACGAATGGGCGGACATCGCCCGCCAAGTTGTCGCCGCCACCGGCATCGATCCCGGCGACGGGGAACCCGGTTGCCGCTGGGCAGCCGTACGGCACGCGGACGACCACATCCACATCGTCGCAACCCTCGTGTGCGAGGACGGAAGCCGCCCCGACGACTTCCGCTCCGGTATGCGGGCCCAGGCCGAATGCCGTCTCATCGAAAAGGAGTTGGGCCTGACCTTGGTCAACGCGGGCGACGGCACTGCCGCCAAGCGGCCCACCAGCGCGGAGCGCCACAAAGCGGAGCGCCAGGGCCGGGAGCGGACCGCCCGGGAGGAACTGCGTGAGACCGTCCGCCGGGCGGTGGCCGGCGCCACCAGCGAGGAGGAGTTCTTCGACCGGCTGGCCGCCGCCGGCCTGCTCGTCCGCAAGCGCGAAGCACCCTCCGGTGACCTGCTCGGCTACAAGGTCGCCCTGACCGACGACCGCAACGAGGACAACAAGCCGGTCTACTTCGCAGGCTCCACGCTCGCCCCCGACCTCTCCCTGCCCCGTATCCGCGAACGCTGGTCGGCCACCCAGCAGGACGCCGCCGGGCCGGACGACCGCGCCAGCGCGCCGAGCGGTCCGGCACGGGCACGGCGCCGTGCGGCAGCCGCTGCCTGGCAGGCGCTCGTGATCATCGACCACGGCAATGACCGTCAGGCTGCGGCCCTCATCGCGGCGGCCGGTGAGGTCCTCGACGCCCTCGCCAAGACGTCCGCCGCCCATACCCGCAAGCAACTCCGTGAGGCGGCACGCGCTTTCGAGCGTGCCTCGCGTTCCCACGTACAGGTCGAGCGCGGGCACGACCGCGCCCTGCGCCAGGCCGCCCGCGACCTCATCTACGGCGGGCCGGCCTTGGGCCGCGGCGAGGACGGCGCCACCACCGCCATGGTGATCGACATGGTCGCCTTCATGGTCATCGCCGCGGCCCACTGGCACGGCAAGAAGAACCACGCCCAGCAGGCCGCTGCCGCCCGCCAGGCCGCCGAACACCTACGCGCCGCCTACCAGTCCGCCGCCCAGCACCCGATGGCCGTCCTGCGCCACCGTGGCCGCCGCCTCTCCCAGCCACTCCAGCGCCGCCAGGCGGACCACCTGCGCCAGGCGATGCCGGAGCTGGCCGAGCAGATCCTCACCGAGCCCGGCTGGCACGCGCTCGCCGCCACCCTCGCCGACGTCGAAGCCGCCGGGCATGAGCCCGCCGCCCTGCTCGCCGAGGCCGTGGCACGCCGCGAACTGGACACCGCCGAGTCGGTCAGCGACGTCCTGGTCTGGCGGCTGCGCCGCCTGGCCGACCTGCCCGCCGACGCCTCCGCCATGCCCGAGGCCGACACCGCCGCGCCGCAGAGCGCCGGGCGGCCGAAGCGGCCCTCCACCGGGCGCAGCACCCGGCCCAGGAAGCCGAGATGATTCCTGAATCTGCAAGTTGCAGCAGGTCAGGGGCCTGGGGCACTCTCCGTGTGGCCGATGAACGACGAAAAGGGGGACGAATGTTTCGACGACGCGCGGACCGCGAGTTCCGTGACGCCCAGCGCGCCGGCCAGGCGATGCTGCAGATGCACGCGACCTGGCAGGCGCCCGACTTCGCCAGCCCGGCCGCCGAGCCGGCGCCGCCCGCCCACGGCGGGGGCATCGGGGAGGTGCCCGACTTCCCGCCGCCGGACCTTCGCGTGCCCTCCCGCCACGAGGTCGAGGGACTGATGATGCGCTGGGAGCAGCCGCTCGTCATCGACGGCGAGGTACGCGAGTGCCCGCAATGCGGCGCGTACCGGGACTGGATCGTCTTCAGCATGCGCGACGACACCATCTGGCTGCGCTGCCGCGCCGGCCACAACACCGCCGAGCCGCGCCTGGACCCTGCCTGGTACAACCGCAACTCCGGTCCGGTGGACCACTTCCACCCCACGCTGGACGACGGCCTGCGCCACCTGGGCCATTGACCACCCGTAGCCCCTACCCGCCGGCAGTGCCTTGCGCGTCGGCCCCGTCAGACCGTCCGCTCCGCACGCTCCAGGGGTTCCGTTTGCGTCGCCACACCACCGCCGTTTTCATCCTGACCACACTCGCCGGACTCGCTGTCGCGGGATGCTCCGACAAGGGCTCCAGCTCCTCCCGTACCTCGTCGTCGGCATCCTCCGCGTCTCGTGGCGCAGGGAGCACGGCGGCAACGAAGCCGCTGCCCTCGGCCGTGCTGAGCACACGGCTACTGACCGAGAAGGACCTGGGCGAGGGATATGCGCGCAAGGCCCAGCGGACTCCGAACACGGACGACGTCACGGTGATCGGATGCCCCACCCTCGACAAGCTCGGCCAGGACGCGTCGACCGGCGCGAGCCTCGACTTCCCGCGCAAGGCAAAGACTGCCTTCACCTACAGCAGGAACAGCAACTCCGAGCTGAGCGAGGAGCTGTACAGCGACACCGCGCAGAAGCTGTCCGACGGCGTGAACCGCACCTTCGACGCGATGGCCTCATGCCCCAAGTACCAGGTCGTCGCGGGCAGCACCGCCATCGACATGACCACTGAGACAGCCACCGCACCCGACCTCGGGGACGAGCGATGGAGCCAGCTGCTGACGTACGCGGCTGGCGGGCAGCGTACCGTCGTCAAGCAGACAGCAGTCCGCGCCGGGAACATCGTGGTGATCGTCTCCGGCTCGCCGGCCCTCGTTGACGCCCACCTCGCCAAGGCGCTGAACAAGGCACGTGCCCAGGGGTGAGGTCCCTACCCGGCGTGCAATGCATGGAAGGCGCTCACTGATGTCCACTTCGCACAATTCCGTCTCCGATGCACCACCCATTCTTTGGCTGGGTGGTGGGACTGCTGTGCTGTTCGGCTTGTTCGCCTGGGTGTTCACCGGCAACCCGCGGTGGTGGCTGGTGGGCGTCATCTGCGGGGTGTGCGTGAGCCTCATCGCATTCGGCATACGGACCATATTCCGCAATCACGAGGTCGGTTAGTGCGCCAACCACGCCACGTGAGACAGCACTCAACGATGCCCCTGCCATCTTCTGGCAGGGGCACCGTCATTTCGCCAGGCGTTGCTGAGCGACTGTGTCCTCCCCCGCGCCTACGACCACCGACCGCATGCGAGAAGATGCCGATCAGGAGTGAGTGGGGGGTAGCGCTGATCGCGGCAGGATCAGCGATTGCAGGCAGTGTCGTAACCGGCTGGCTCACGCGCAGTGCCGGACTTCGCCAAGCATCCGCGGCACAGCTGGCCGGCGAGGAACAGGCTGCTGCGGCACGGCACGCTGGAGAGAAGCAGGCCGAGGCCGTTCTCAAGACGGTGCAGCAGACACTGGAAGCGCAGGCCAGGAATCAGCAGATCGACGCTAAGCGCGAGGCATACGTGGCCTTCCTGCAAGCCGCCCAGGCGCTCGTCGAAGACCGCAAGCGAGATCAGGGTTCCTTCGACGAAACGCTTCTGGCTGAGGCCGAGCGGGCTTATCAGGTACTGCGGTTGGAGGGCACCGACAATGTCACGGCGCATGCACAGTTCTTGATGGACGCGATCGACAACTCCCTGAGCGACCCTTCGGTGGGCGCGGCGGATCTCGACCGTCACCTGTCCCACTACGTCACCGTGGCACAGCTCCACCTTCGAGAGCCGTGGCACTGGATGGGGAGAAGCCGCAATTCCTGGATCGCAGGCGGAACAACCGAGCCACCTGCCCCATTGTCCTGACCCGCACCATCTTCGTCTCGGAGTAGAAGCGGACCTGCGCCCCCTCAGCCGTGGAGATGCCACCGACGCGGCGACCTGACACACGCGGGAGAGTCAGCGCATACGACGAAGGCCCGGCAGGCCAAAGGGCCTGCCGGGCACAGCGGTTTGGTCAACGCTCCCTGCTCACACCGCGAACACCCTCCTCTCCCCTTCCCGTTTCCCGGGACCAGGGCGCTCCACCGTGATGAGGCGCTCCCGCCGGACCCGCACCTCGCTCAGCCGGTCCTCGCCATCGAGGTAGACGAGCAGCTCGGCGTGACCGGTGTGCAAGCGCCCGAGGGTCTCGGCCACATGATGGCGCTGGGCGCATCCGGAGACGGTGTAGGCGTCGCCGGGTTCCAGCACGGCCACGGTGTCGTCGAAGATCTCTCGCACCCGGTCTGTCCAGTCCGTGCTCTGCTCGCGCATGCGAGGCAGCGTCTGGATCTGCCGCAAGACCTCGGTCTCTTCCCAGTACCGTCGGCACGGCGCGCACGGCTGGGCGCCAGGCAGGGGTTGGTCGAGCGGCCGACCGCAATGCGCCTTGCCGGAGACCGCGTCCCGGTAGTGGCCGGTGACGAGGTTGGCGCGGCCCTTCGTCCCCCACAGCACGGCATCATCGACGTGGCATGGGTCAGCCACGGGCAAGTCCAGCTCCACAGCCCGCTTCGTAAAGGCCGCGAGGGCGTCGCTGAGTCGCGTGCAGTTAGCGCATGTGCGTCGCGCGGCGGAGCGGCGGTTGTCGAGCGCCTTGCCGCAGTAGCCCAGCAGGTGACCGGGGATCGGCCGGTGCGCCATGGCGCTCACGCCGGTCCCAGCAGCGGGCCTGGCGTCCGGCTCGCCACTGGAGGACGACGTGGTGAGGCTGAGCCAGGCGCGCGTGCAGCTCTGGCACAGGGTGTGGGCCGTGTTCTCGCCGATCGGCTGAAGGTCGGGCGAGTGCGTGGCGCACATGGTCAGCGGCTGGGCGCCATCGAGCAGGACGCCGTAGTGGGCGGTGCCGTTCGTACGGCCGATGGCGAGCCGGATCAGCGGCAGGGACAAGAGACCTCCGTGAGGTTAGGCAGCGGGGAGCAGGCGGTCAGACGCGTACGGCGCACAGACCGCCGTGGTCGGTGGCGAGGGCACAGTCGTCCTCACAGGGGTGACCAGCGCGGGCCTGGGTGGTGTCGGCCCGTTCGTGACAGCTGACGCACCAGGCGGGCGCAGGGACGAGGCCGCGGTTGCGGGCGAGGAAGCCGACCGAGCCACAGCGCTCGCAGCACTTCACGCCGGAAACAGAAAGCGGGTTCGTGAAGGACACCTCTTCCGAAGGCTGAGGCGGGAACGCGGCACGCGAACGGCGGGGCGCCGTTCGCGTGCCGGCCCCCAGTCAGCCGCGGTGGACGATGGTGAGGCGCTTCTCCGCGCTCTGCGGCAGCCGGTGGCGTGCCACCGGGACCGGGGAGGCGAGCGAGGAAGCGAAGACGGCGACCAGCTCGTGGGGGACGCTCGGGCTGAAGTTCGCGCACCACAGATAGGGGGCGCCGAACGTGGGCTCGGCCCACGCTTGCCAGCCCATAAGGTCCTCCCGCAGGTCAGCGTCCGCGATCAGGTCCGGCAGCATCTCGAGTGAGACATGCGAGGCGAAGCCGGGGTCCGTGGCCGCGGTGCGGGGGCGGTCCACATCACGGATCCAGCCCTGTGCGCTCAGCGCCGTGACCACCGCCTCGGGCTCCGCGAAGCCGCTGTCGGGTACCGCGCTGGCGTCGAGCGCGACGAGGAAGTCGTTCAGTGCCTCGTGCGGCACGCCGGTGGTGAAGTAGGCGTTCCACTGCACCAGGGCGCTGGCGGTGTCCGGGCGGGCGGAGATCTGCAGGGCCACCCGCAGGCCGCCGAGCGTGAACGGGCTGCTGGCCAGGATCCATTCGGCGCCGCGCAGCTCGTCCGGGCTCACATACAGCAGGGTGTCTCGGGCGGTCGGCCACATGCGCCAGCCCAGAGCGGTCAGGGTGTCGCCGATCCGCTCGGCGAGGGCGTCGTCGTCGCCGGCCAGATGGCGCGGGGTGACCCAGCGCACCGGGTCCGGCGAGGCGGCGGGGTAGGAGGAGTCAGAGGGACGGTGCGGGTGCAGGGGCGCCTCCGTGGGCTCGGGGGTGGTTCACTGCCCGCCGCTGGGGCGGGTGCCGCGTCGTCGGCGCAGCGGGGCCTCGGTCGGTTCGTGCCAGGTCAGCGCAACCGCGACGTCGGGCCGGAGCGGGCCGAACTGCTCGGCCTCCTCCGGCTCGGTGAGGAACAGCACGGGCCGGCCCTGCTCATCGCGGGCAGCGGCAACGGCGCCCGCACGGTGGGCCATCGGGAAGTCGGGGTTGATGGCGAGCTGCACGACGGCGGTGCGGTCGCAGGCCGACAGCTGGTCGAGCAGGTCGCCGACGGTCGGCTCGGGCAGTGTGCCGAGCGGTTCGGCGTCCTTGGCTTCGGCGATGAACACCACCGGCCGGTCGGCGTCGTCGCGGGTGGGGACTACGCCGCCCAGGCGGCGGGCTGTACGGGCAAAGGGGTTGATCCACAGACGGACCACCACGTCGCGGTCACTGGCGGACAGGGTCTCCAGCAGGTCGCCGACGGTCAGCTCCGGGGTCAAGGCTTCTCCTTGCAGTAACGGGCGCCCCACCAGGGGCCGAGGGCAGGGTACGTGCCGTACGTGAGCGGCAGCTCTGAGCCGCGCGGTGGCAGTGGGCTCACAGCGGCCGGGAGGTGGCCAGCACGCGCTGGACCGTGGCCGCGACGATCTCCGCCGGCGTCTCGGTGTCGAAGCGGATCCGGTAGCCGGGGACCTTGGCGGTGCCGGTGACCGCCAGCGTCCAGCCGTCGCCGTCGGTGCCGGGGCGCCCGAGCGGGAACCATCCGAGGTAGAAGCGGCCATCCTTGCTGCTGACGTGGACATCGGCCCGGTCGTCCACGACGAGGTGGAAGAACTCCGCCTTGAACAGGTCGGTGACCATCGTCGGCTGGCCTGGCCCCAGCTGCCACGAACGCAGCCGCAGCGCCTCGGTGGTGGTGGAGAATCCGGGTGTGGACGCGTCCACGGTCACGGGCATCACCTCTCTGACCTGGGGTTTCGGGGAAGGTCGTCTACGTTGACATGCCCCTGACGGCTTCCACCAGTCCTTTCGCGATCTTTCCTGTCTGCTCCCGGCGAACTACTCCTCCTACGCCGCATGGGGACCCAACGTCGCCACCAGATCGCGCCGCGGTCACTGCACGACAAAGCGCTTGACAGGGTCATCCCCGTGCCGAGTAGTAACCCATCCCGAATGGATGAACTCTCCCTTCGGTACGCCGCCCGCCTTCAGCCAACCCATATCGTTCCTATAGGCCCGGCGGATGCGAGACCGCAACCACCAATGCAGTGCAGCGCTGGCAACATCAGCGCACACGCACTGCCCAGGCGGCACAGAACGATCGTGCTACCGACCCTGAGTGGTCACCACTCCGCCGGGCTGCACACAGAACAGCATGCCGAAAACCGGCACACGACGATCGCAGCGGGACGCCCCTCAGGAGGTCCCGGTCCGCCACGACGCACCGAGTTCCGCAAGCCGCCCTCGAAGTACTGCGCGCTGCTCTTCCAGTTCTTGCGACGCAGGCGAGAGGAGATAGACGTTGTCTCGGTAGAGGCGGAACCCGAGGCTTTCCCATCCCTGGGCGATCTTGGCATTTACGCGATCCCACTCGGACTGATCCGTCAGCCGCTGGCTGCTGAGGTCGGTGACTCCGGGCGAGCAGGCAATGGCCCGGCAGCCGATCATGAGCCGGTGGATCACTTCGCAGGCGAGTACGGCCGCCAGGCCGTGCCCACGCCACGCAGGATCCAGCGTCACCCGGTCCATGATGAGCAGCGCGGAACCGACGTACTCCAGACGCTCGCCGACCTCGCTGGTGAACGAGCCTGTCTCGGAATCGAGGAGCACCTGGGCGGTCTCGTACAGCTCCTCGGACTCCTCCTCCATGGCCCAGTAGGCGTTCCGGCCGCGGTCGAGATGTACCCGGTAAAACGTCATCGACCCCACGACGGCGTCCTCGGCTGTGCACGAGGTGCAATCCGCGGTGGCGCAGCCGCTCGTGGTCTCCGCCCCCCGGTCGCCGTCGTGCACACGCCGACGGTGCAGAACGGTCACACTCCATCGCTCCAGCGTGTCGGCCTGCGGGGTGTCCCAGAGTTCGTCGTCGTAGGAGATGCGTAGGTGCAGGTTGGAAGGGTCGCCTGGAAGCTGGGGCCGCGTGCTCACCCGGTAAACCTAGACGCTGAGGTCCTGCACTATGACCTCCAGGACCGCACGCGTATCACCGCTCGGTGCGCAGCGCCGTCCGTAGTAGCGACGGCTCGGTGGCTGCGCGGGGGACCGCGTCTACCGCAGCCGGTTGAGTGCGGACGTCAACTTCGCATTAGGAAGCCGTGGCCGACCCTGAAGTCAGCAGGCCCTCAAGCCGACCTCGATAACAGTCGAGTTACAGTCTTCGCCGCGGAGCGACGGGGTGCACGTCGGACATCAACATGCCTGACCAGCACGGCTGTTGATGTTTGACGCTTCTAATTTGACCCACCTTCCCTGCGGGGGAAAATTAGCGAAAAGCCCAGGTCAGAGCGCTTCGGGTACCTTCGGGCGCATGACACCTGATACGCAGTTCATGGCCTTCTCTAGCCCACTTTTGGCGTTGCTGACGGTGCTGTTCGCCGTGGCCCTGGCGCACCCCGAACCTCAGGTCAGGGCGCGCGCCGAACGGCTCCTGGCGATCGTCTTCCACTCCCGGTAGGGCGCTCCGAGCCGAGGCCGCACGATGGGCTGGAGCGCTGGACGGGCGTCGATCCTCCTGTCCGCTTCCACACGCGCCCACGCCGAAGGCCCCCGGAATCAGGAGATTCCGGGGGCCTTCGGCGGTGTTGTGGAGAGGTTAGCTCTCGTCGGTGGAGTCGTCCGTACGGCGTCGGCGGGCGGCCAGGAGTGCGCCTCCGCCGGCGGCCAGGAGGACTCCGGCGCCGCCGAGCAGCCATGGGGTGGCGTCGGCGCCGGTGTGGGCGAGGGAGCCGTCGGGCTCGGGGGCCGTGGTGCTCGATGCGGTCTCGTCGGAGGCCGGGGAGCCGGTCGGCTTCTGTGTCGGCTCCGGTGTGCCGTCGTCACCGGAGCCGCCGGGCGTCGGCTTCTCCGTGGGCTTGTCCGTCGGCTTGTCGGTGGGCTTCTCGGTCGGCTTGTCGGTGGGCTTGTCCGTGGGGTCGGGGCTCGGCGGGGTGGTGTGGGTCTTGGCGTTGGTGACGGTCACGGTGACCGGGTCGCCGGGCTTGGCCTTGAACTCGCGCTGCCCCTTGTAGAGGTCATACCCCGCGGGCGCCTTGGTCTCCTTGACCCAGAAGTCGGCGCCGGTGCGGTTGTTGACGGGGAGCTTGGCCGTGGCGGTGCCCTTGTCGCCGGTGGTGAGGGTAAGGAGGGTCTTGTCGCCGGTGCCGATGTTGACGGTGGCTCCGGGCAGGAGCTTGCCGGTCTTGTCGTCCTTGGCCTTCAGCAGGACCGAGGCGGGCTTGAACGGGTCGATGATGGTGAGCGGGGCGTCGCTGCCGGGGGTGACGATGACGTCCTGGTCCTCGACGACGTCGTGCAGCGGGCTGCCGCTGGAGACTTCCTTGAGCCGGTAGACGCCCGGCGCCAGGTCCTTGAAGGACAGGTGGCCCTCGGCGTCGGTCTTGCCGCTCCCGGCTTCCTTGCCCTTGGCGTCGTAGAGGGTGAAGGACGCGCCGGGCAGGATGTCGCCGCCCGGGTCCTTCTTGAGGATGGCGACGCCTCCGTTTTCGGCGGCATTGCGCGGGGCGGGCGTGGTGGAGGCGGACGGGGTCGGATCCGGGGTCTGAGCGGAAGCGGTCGGGGCCGAGGCCAGGGATCCGGTCACGGTGGCGACGACAGTGAGGGCCGCAGCCGGCAGAAGGCGGGCGGATCGGGTGTGCAAGTAGGAACTCTCCAGGTATTTGGCGGGAATGCCGGGGTGAAGGGTTGGTCAGCGGGCCCGGCTCGGGCCGGGGAGCGCAGGAGGTGGGGGGAGCGGCGAGGAGACGGACGTCTGCTGCACCGGGGTCGTTGCCGCGACGTACAGGTGGCGTCGGGTGTGGAACGGGATGTCCTTCACCGCACGGCTCACCGGCTCCGTAGAGACCAGGGAGGTGGTAAAGGCGGCGGCCAGCGTGGTGGGCGTACCGCGGGAGAACCGTGCGCGCCAGTGGGGCTTCTTGGCGGGTCCGCCCCACGTCGCCCAGATGGGTGTGTCGGTGCCGATGAGGGCGTAGCGGTGCTGGACGACGCCGAGAGACTGAGGATCGCGGAAGAACTGGGTGCCGTCAGTCCTGACCTGGTGGCTCCAGCCGCGGGCGAGCAACTGCGTGTACGCCTCCTGCGCTGGGGTGTTGTCCTCTAGCAGTCGGCCCTGGCCGCTCTGGCGGTCTTCGAGGTAGAGGTCGACCAGTTCGCTGTGGAAGTCGTGCAGCAGCTCGATGGGAGTGGTGGCGTCGAAGGTGATCTGCCAGGCCGCAGGGCCAAATGGGGCGCGATTGGCGGTGACCGTCCACTTCCCCTTGCGCGGGCTGTCGGCATCGAGGGCCAGGCTGACGACCAGTCGCAGGCAGGGGCTGGTGGCGAGGGCTGCTCCGTCGTCGGCTTGGTGCACGGTCCAGTCCTTGGGGAAGGGCCAGACCGTAGGAAGGTCAATGGATCCGGGACCGGCAAGGTGGCGGGGCAGGACCTTCACCTGCTGATCGGGGCTGAGGTTGTCCAAGGGGTCGTTTGACATGGCGGGTCCTCAGCGGCGGCGGGCGGGCAGGGCGGCACCGGCCACGGCCGGTGGGAGTGTGGTGGTGCTCCAGCGGGGGACGCTGCGCGTGCCGAGCGCGGGCGGGCGGCGGCGGGCGGTGACGGTCTGCTGGACGTCGAGCGGGGTGGGCACGGGAGGCTTCGGTGGCTCGACGGGGGTGAGCTGGGCGAGTTGGGTGAGCCGAGGGCTCAGGTCGGCCTGATAGCGGGCGATGGGGGCCGGCGCGACGAAGGAGGCGGCCATGGCGGCGATCAGGTGCTTCGGGGTGCGTGCGGTGAAGTTCGCCTGAGCACGAGAACTCCGTATCTCAGGTCCGGCCCACAGCGTCACCACTTCGGCATCGGGATCGCCGCTGACGACGTCGATGCTTGCGCCGGCCAGCTGGTCCGGTGAGACGATCTCGATCAAGCCGCGGGCGAGCGGCTTGCGTTCCCAGCCCGCGTCCAGCAGGGGCTGGACCGCATCGGTCCACTTGTAGGAGTGGTCCGCCAGGAAGCTCTCACTGTCCTCATCCCACTCGCCGGCCAGGGCGTGGATGAAGTCGCGAACGATCTCGGGCGGCATCTTGTCGCTGATGCTCGCCGTCCAGCGGAATGCGGAGACGGCGTCCTGGGCGGCGCCGATCTTCCACACGTCGAAGTCGTCGCCGAACCAGCCGATCTTGATGCGGTGGTCCGGGGAGGTGATGAGGAGCTGGCACGGCCCGTCGTCGAGGTGGTGGTGCGGCCACTCTTTGACGGGCTCGAAACTGGGATCACCGATCCCGCCGAGGCCGGCGAGGTAGCGCGGGGAGACGTAGACATCTCCCTCGATCGGAGTGGGGTCGGTCATGGGCACATCCGTCGGGGTCGGGTGGGAGGTCAGCGGGCGGCTGCCGGGCGCGCGGTGGGCGTGGCCGGCCTCGGCGGAGCGACGGCCGTGGACAGGTACGGTGACGCCGGGGAGGGGGCGAGTTCGGCCAGGACCTGGCGCTTGAGTGCGCCGCGCTGGTCGGCGTTCAGAACGGACACGTCCAGGCGCCCGGGGCTGGTCTCGAAGGGGCGCAGCCGGTGGCGGATGTGGTCGTAGTCGGCGGGGTGTTCGTCGGCCAGGCGGTGCAGGGCCTGGCCGAAGACGCGGCGGTGTTCGGCGTGGTCGGGTTCGTCCTGTTCGCGCTGGGTGATGGTCTGGGCGTACTGGCGGGCGACGCGGATGTTCTCGGCGGTGCGCTGGTGGACGGCGACGAGGAACCGGCGGGCGTTGAGGACGGCGAAGGCGGCCTGGCGCGGCATGGCGTCCAGGTCGGTGGTGAGCGGGCCGAGCACCGCGGCGCTGGTGGCCCCGGCGAGCGGCGCGGTCATCTCGGCGAGTTCGTCCAGCGCGGTGCGCCAGCGGCGCAGCAGAAGCGGGTGGCGCAGTTCGATGGTGCGCTCGTCCTGCTCGCGCGTATCGGCGGCGACGGTGTTGCGGAAGGCGAGGGGGCTCTTGGTGAGCAATTCGAGGACGGCCGGGGTCATGGTGGCGAAGAGGTAGCCCTCGCTCGCGCCCCACTCGATGGCGTCGAACACGTCGGCTGGAGCGTGCCGTTGGGCGGGTGGCTCGAACTGGGCCGTGGCGTATTCCTGGTCGAGGAGCTGCTCGAAGCGGTCGGGGTGGGCGCTGCGCAGCCAGAGGCGGGCCGTGGCAGCGGAGTCGGTGTCCACCTGGTGTCCGGCGGAGGCGTGGTGTTCGGTGCGGCGCCGGTCGGCTTCCTCGGTGCGGGCCTGGGCCAGGGCGGTACGGATCTGCTGGAGCTGGCGCAGGGTGCGCTCGGCCCGCGGGTCGCCGGTCCAGGTCATGCGTTCGGAAGCGACCTGTATCTCGCCCTCGGCCCAGCGCAGCGCGTCGACGAGGTCGTCACGGAAGTGCGGTCCGTGCAGCAGTTTGCGGGAGCTGCGGGGCAGATGCCCGGTCGCGTCCGCGATGGCGGCCGTGACCAGGTTGCGGAAGCTGTGCTGCAGGAGCGGCTGCAGTGTCGCGGCGCCCATGCGAGCAACGTCGTTCAGTCGCAGCGAGCGCCGCTCGGGCGGTGCGTTGTGAGAGGGCTGAGGCATGGTGGTGATTCCTGTTCAGCGGGCCGGGCACGACGAACGCCGTGAAGGGCTCAGGAGGAGCGCGTGAGTTACGCGACGGACGCAGATGGCAGGGGTTCGACGGCGAGGGTCAGATACCCGAGGGCCTCCTCGGCGCGGGCCTGGGCGGTCTTGGCCGTGGGCCCGGTGGTGATCAGGAACCCGGCTCGGGCGCTGAACATGTCGCCGGCGGGCGCCAGGATGACCGTGTCGCCGACCCTGCGCTGAAAGGTGACCTGCTCCAGCCACGGGGCGCGGGCGGCGAAGCTGGCGTCGAGGTGGCAGTGGGTGAGGGTGCCGGAGGCGCTCGGGTACAGCAGCCGGATCGCGGCGGCGCTGCGGCGAGTGTGGGTGAGGTCGGGGGCCTGGCCGCAGGCGGTGTCGGCGGCGGCGCGGGCCAGGTTCACGCCGGTGGCGAGCTTCACGAGGTGGCCGATCATGTCGCCGCCGATGCGGGCGTTGACCTCGATCAGGCGGGGGCGGTTGTTCACGAGGCGCATCTCGACGTGGCTCACGCCGTCGGTGATGCCGAGCGCCTTGATGGCGGCGGTGGCGACGGGTGCCACCTGGTCGAGCAGGGGGTCGGCGGCGTCCACGCTGTGGGCGACTTCCTCAAAGAACGGCGCCTCGCCGAGGGCCTTGCGAGTGACCGCCACGGTGGTGGTGTGGCCGCGGTGGGTGACGCACTCGACGGAGACTTCGGGTCCGTCGAGGTATTCCTCTACCAGGACGTTGGTGCTTTCGATGCCGTCGCGGGCGCCGGCGGCGGCGAACGCGAAGCCGCCGGGGAGTTCTTCGGCGTGGTCGACGCGGATGACGCCGATGCTGCCCGCGCGGGCGGCGGGCTTGAGCACGATGGGGTAGCCGATCGTTTCGGCGGCGAGTGCCGCCTCTAGCAGGGAGCGGGCGGTCATCGAGGCGGCCGAGGGCACGCCGTGGCGGGCGAACAGGGTGCGGGCGGTGGCCTTGTTGCGGGCGGCCTCCATCACCTCCGGGGTACTCGACGGCAGGCCAAGGTGCCGTGCCAGGCGCGCGGTCTGGACGAGATACCACTCGGTCCACGTCGTCACCCCGGCCAGTTCGTGCCGCCCGGCCAGGGCACGGCCGGCGGCGGCCAGTGCCTGGGCGTCGTCGGGATCGGCGATCTCGAAGTCGGTGATGAACTCCCGCTCCCAGGTTGGGGCGGCGGGAGTGATCAGGACGACGTCGTACTGGGCGGCGACGGCTTCGAGGCAGTAGCCGCGGTATGCCTCGGCGTCCGGACCGGCGGCGGAAACGACAAGGATGGTGGGCAAGGGCTCTCCAAGAGCGAGCAGATAGGCAGTAGTTCGGGCACGGGTAAGCCGGTTCAGGGGGTCCGGCGGCGGCGCAGCTCGAAGACCAAGCCCCACTCGGGGTGGTCCGCGACCAACTGCCGTGCATACAGCGCGGTGTAGTTGTTGTTGAGCCCGCGCAGCCCCTGCGGGAGTCGCCAGCGCAGGGCCTCGAAGAGTTCCTTGAGCCCGATGCGGGTGGCCCCGGCGGCCAGCCGTTCGGTCGTCAGCCTTTCCAAGGCCCGGTAGACGTAGGGGTGCGCGGCGTCGAAGGCGAGGAACTGGTCGGTGATGGTGGGCCTGGATCCCGCGCGGGAGGAAGGGCGGGTGACCGGTATGGCGGGCTGGGTGGCGGCGGGAATGGGCATCGGGTGGATCTCCAGCGCGAAAGGGCAGCAGGGCAGGGGGTCTCAGGCGAGACAGGCGTGAAGGCCGGGGAGCGTGCGCAGGCGGACGAAGGCGAGGCCCAGACCCAGGGCCTGCAGTACCGCGCAGACGGTGATCACATGGCCGAGCAGGGCGGACGGCACCGTGGCGACCAGGACACCGGCCAGGGGGAAGGGGAGCAGGAGCAGCAGGATCGTCAGGGAGAGGGTGGCGCCGAACACCTGCTGCGGGGTGAGGTGAGAGCGCAGGGTGCGCAGCACCACCGTCATGCCGCCCTCGCCGGCCATGAGCACCGCGATCAGCACGAGGTAGGCGGTGTAGGTGTGGGTGAGGGAGACGGCCAGGCACGCGCTGGCCGCGACGGTGGCGGAGAGCGCGCCGACGGGCCACAGGCCCCATCGGTCGATCGCGCGGCGGCACACCGCGACCGTGATCAGGGAAGCGACGGCGGCCACCGACCAGATCAGGCCCACGTCCGCGCTGGAGTGTCCGAACTCCTTCACCACGATCACAGGGGCCGCGGCCTGGAGCAGGCCGATGGCTAGGTTGGACAGGGTTAGTCCGCAGACCAGCCAGCCCAACGCGGGCAGCGAGCGCAGCGTTGTCCATCCGGTGCGCAGCCCCGCGAGGACCGGCTCCGGCATCTTGGTCTGCCCTGTGGCGTGCTGCCGAGGGGCGAGGGCGGACGCCAGCAGCGAGAAGACGGCGATCGTGACCAGCATCCCGGCCGCCCCGGCCCGCTCCAGCAGCAGGCCGGCGACGGCAGGGCCGGCCAGGGTGCCGACCTGGTCGATACCCAGGAGGACCGACTGCACGCGGTGGGCTTGGTCGCCGGCCTGGCGGCTGGCGACGCCGCCCGCCGTCTCGGCGGCGATGTAGGAGAACTCGGTGAGCACGCCGGTCGAGGCAGCGAGCAGCATGACGGCGACCGTGGTGGGCAGCCCGGCCTCCATCTGCGGCAGCGCGAGGGCGGCGGCCACGACCACCGCGGCCCGCAGAGCCGAGGCTGTGCGGAGAACGCGGGTGGTGCCGTGGCGGTCGACCATCGCTCCGGCGACGGCGAACGCGCCCAGGCGCGGCACCCACTCCAGAGCGAACGCCAGCCCGGTCAGGGACGCGGAGTTGGTGGTGGCGAGCACCAGCAACGGGATCCCGTATGTCGTCATCGCGAAGGCGCCGGCATCCATGCTGCGGGGCAGGTAGATGCCGCGCAGCAGGGTGGGGACCGTCCGGCGGGCATGCCGGGGTCCGACACGGGATCTCACGCAGCGGGCTCCCACTCATTCGCCGCGTGGGAGGAGTGCACGGCCGTATGGTGCAGGACGTACGCATGCGATTGGAGCCAGGCGGTCAGTACGTTCCGCGGGCCGCCGAGGGCGGCGATGGCCTCACGGCCGAGGACCGTACCTCCGGGGCCCACCAGTCCGTTCGAGTCACCGAGGCGGTCGGCGCCGTGCGTGAGAGCCGTTGCGTGGCCGAGCAGATCGAGGGTGTGCTGGACCCGGGTGACGAAATCACTGGCCACCATGGGAAATTGGTGGGCGCGGGCCCAGCGGGCGGCCGTGTCGTACACCTCGGCCAGTTCCTCGCCGCTGTCGGTGAGGCGGTAGCGGACGCGTTCGTGCTCATCGCCGTAGACGAGGCCGAACTCGCGGGCCCGGTCGATAGCGTGGCGCAGTTGGGGCACGGTCAGGTCGTCGAAGGTGCTCTGCAGGCTGCCACGGCGGCGGTTGATGGGGCCGTTGTCGTCGATCTCGGTGACCAGGCGGATCAGTCCGGGCAGGGACAGCGCCCTGGTCACCCGGTGTGCCTGCAGGTGGTCGGCGGTGGTGAGGCTGCTCATCGGCGCGGACCTCCTGCCTGCGGAAGGGGGATGGGGCGCGCAGGCATCCGGTGCGAGAACAGGTCGCCACCCTTCCAGGCCGTGGTCGGCGCGGCCGGGGACTGGGTGGACAGAGCCGAGATCGTGGCGGCGGGCACGACAGTGGCAGGGGCCGGTACGCGGGGCTGGGTGGTCAGATACGGTCCGGACTTCGCCTGCTTGGCCTCCGGTGCCTGGCCCCACAGGGGGTGGGTGCCGGCGTCGGCGAGGGGGCGCCCCTTGGCCCAGGCGCTCAGGGCCCGGTAGACGGGGGCGAGCGCGTGGCCGTTGGCGGTCAGCTCGTAGGCGCGGCCGTCCTTGCGGACCAGGCCGTCGGAGACCAGGCGGTCCACCTGGGGGTAGATGTTGCTGAGCCGGTAGCTCGGCATCGCCGCGGCGGACAGCGCCTTGGCGCTGGAGGTGCCGCGGTCCTTGAGCGCCCACAGGATCGGCGTGGCGTGGCGGGGGCCGATCAGCGCGAGGGAGTCTTCGATATTCTGCGCGGGCGCGACCGTGGCAAGCGGCTCCAGCTTCCCGGTTTCCTTGTTCTTGACCAGGGGCTTTTCCAGGTGCGTCTCGCCCCAGGCGGCGATCACGGTCAGGACGGGCAGCAGATCGGTGCCCCGCCCGGTCAGGCCGTAGGTGACGTGGCCCTGGGAGATTTCGGTGCGCTCGACCAGCCCGGCATCGGACAGCTTGCGCAGTTTGGGGTGGAGCGTGCCGTCATTCAGCCAGGGCAGGCGCGGCTTGATCTCCGCGTAGCGCAGGGGCTGAGTGGACAGGGTCATCAGGATCCACACGCTCCACAGCGGGGTGATCATCTCCAGTGACTCGGTGACGCGGGCGACGTCGACCTGGGTGGAGCGGGGCAGACCGGTGGTGGCCAAGGGGGTAACTCCTAGGGCGGGGCGGGTGGATCAGCGAGTGCGGGTGGCAGCGGGCGCCGCAGCGGAGGCCGGTACGGCGGGGGCCGCCGAGGGCGGGGATGGTGCGGCGGGGACGCGGTGTAGGCCGGCGAGGACGGCGCTTACGGTCTTGGCGTGGGCGTCCCGGGTGGCGACGGATTCGGCGATCCGGCGTGCGCAGTCGAGCAGGTGGCCTGCTTCGAACTTGCCGATTTCCCGCTCCGGGTGGGCCAGTTCACGCAGCCGCTGGAGCTGGAAGGTGATGTTGCGCTCGGCGAGCTGCAGATCGGTGTGGCTGCTCGTCAGGGCGGCGAGCATGGTGCCGGTCGGGTGGGTGTCGGCGTGGGCTTCGAGGGCGGCTATCGGCTGGCCGTACAGGTCCTCGATGCGTTCGGCGATGGCCTGGGAAGTGGTGTGGGGCAATCGGAGGCTTTCACGATCGGCGGGCCCGCACCGCCCCGGCACGGACGGGTGCCGGGGCGGGCGGGAGCGTGGCGGTGAGCCTGGGCTGGACGAGCTGCACCTGCCGCTCGGGGCGTACTCCGGGCGGTGGCATGGTGCGCAGCAACTCGCCGAGTGCCGTGGCATATCCGGCGCGGGCGGAAAGGGCCGCCTCGATCCACTGCGCGTCGAACCGCAGGTCGTCGGCGGACAGTTCGCCCATGTCGCGGTCTGCGGCGGTGGCGTCGTAGATGCGGTCGCGGACCCGGGCGACCTGTTCCTCGGCCAAGGCCAGCCAGGAGCGCAGCTCCAGGGCGCGCGTCAGGGCGGCGGACGCCTCGGGGGTGTCGGCTCGCGCGTACAGCTCACTCAGCGAGGCACCGAAGGCTTGGGCCAGCGCCTCGTCCTGGCTGGTGGGCTTGCGTACGACGCTCACCGCACCGCTCCCCGCACCGGGACGGACGGCGTGGGCACGCTCGGCGCCGGTGCGGTCTGCAGGGCCGGGCTGCGGCGGGGGGCCGCTTCGGCTCCCCGCCAGGCTCCCGGGCCCTTACGGCCAAGGGAGGTGGGGTCGGTGTAGTGGCGTACGACCATCGCCCGCCCGTCACGCACCGCCACGGCGGCATTGACCTGGTGGGCCAGCGCCATGACCGGGTCGTCCAGCACGTCGCCAGGGGCGCTGTCGAGGGCTGCGACGAGGGCGTCCTCGGCCTTCTCCAGTACCTCTTGGGCCTCGGTGAGCATGCCGTACCACTTCACGACGACGGTGGCGTCGTTGTTGGCGTGCGGGGCGGCGGCCACCGCCCGGCGCAGATCGGCCAGCGGCATCTGGAAGCGGGCCTCGATCTGCTGGGTGATGACGCCCATCACGTCATCGGCGTCGTCGGGCACGACGTGGCTCCTTTCCTTGGAAATGCGTGGGCGAGACAAGAACGCGCGCTGCGCTGGTCAGCGGCGACGACCAGGAAGTGCAGGAATCCGGCGAATTTGCCGGGGTGCGGTGCCTAGTGGAGGCACGTGTAGACCTCGCGATAGACGTACGAGCCGGAGACCCAGCCCTTTACGCCCGTGTTCTTGTCGGTGATGTAGTGCCAATTGCCGCTGGTCTTGTGGACCGTGAACTTGTGGCCGACATAGAGCACGCCGACGGCGGTGGACTTGGCTGACGCCTTGGAGCGGATCGTCACGGCCTTCGTACCGACCTTCCACGGGCCGAGCCGGTCGCACTGGCCGCTGACCAGCGCAGTGGCCGGAGCCTCCGAAGGGGCGGCGCTCGCGGACGTGGCAGCGACGATCGGGAGAGCGAGCGCGCCGAGAACGGCGGCGGAGACAGCTATGCGGGTTGCGCGCATGGGGAATGGACCTCTAGAGGGAGAGGGAACGGAACACGGATCCACACCCGGGCTGACGCCGGGCGGGTCGGGTTCAAGAGTCCGGAGAATCCCCGGTTTTGCTAACCGGGGATGTGCTGCTATGTTTCGCCCTTCGCCGGACACTGGCGCCTCGCGTTTCAGGCCCGGGGAGGACCTGGTGCGGCGCGAATTCAGCTTTTGAGTCAGCGAGTTGGGCCAATACGCGGAGCGTGGGCCGTGGGAAGGCCGGGCAGCGCGGACGGCGCGCTGTGTCGGGTCGCTGTCTGGGCGGTCGGCAGGGGGACGTCTTCGCCGGACCAGTGGGCCTCCAACCAGGCGGTGGCCTGCTCGTAGGTCGCAAAGCCGCCTTCGCGCAGGGTGTGCGTCCAGTGCTCCGTGTCGACTTCTTGCAGCAGCACCCGGAAACGCAGCGGCGCCTTGTCGTCGATGGCGGCCAGCAGCACCGTGACCTGCATGCGGTCGGGGTCGTCGGAGGTGTAGCTGGTGACGAGGGCGAAGTGGTCGCCGTCGGAGGCCAGGCGGGCCTCCAGCGCCTTGGTGGCCTCGTCGGCGGCGTCGGTGCCCATGTCCGGGCGCAGGCCGATGGCGTCCTTCGGGCAGCCGCGGGCGATAAGCCAGCTCTGCGCCATGGGCACCAAGGGCAGCTGCTCGTGCTGGAAGCGGAAGGTGCGGGCCTGAACGTCGCGCTGCAGGTGGAGGGCCACCAGCTGCGGCTCGCCGGGGATGCCCCAGGTCACCGCGCCGTCGTGCAGAACGTAGTAGCTGTGCCGCTGGTCGTCGGTGTGGTGCTCGGCGAGCACGGTGAGGTCAGTGGCTCCGATGTCGATGCACCACGAGAACTGCTCGGCGACACGGTCGTTGACAGCGTCGTAGCCATCGAGGCGGAAGTCCGGGGATGAGGGCATAGGGGCTTTCGGGGACAGGGCACGCGGGACGATGCGGGCTCAGCGGCGGGCAGGGGTGGCAGCGGGCCAGGTGCCGGGCCGGGGCACGGTGACGGCGCCGGGTGCCCGGGGCGAGCGCGGGGCGGTCAGGGCCGCGCGGCCGGTGTCGGTCAGGGTGACGGGCTGGCCTGCCGTGACCGGGTGGGCTGTGTCGCGCACCAGCAGGCGGTCCTCTTCGAGGCGTTGCAACTGGCTGTAGGGGACGCGGGTGCCGGAGGCGGTGACGACGTACAACTGCTGTGTCAGCAGGTTCTGGTGGAGCTTGGCGCCCTGCGTGATGGCCAGCAGCGCGGCGATATCGGGCGCGGGCAGGTCCGGCACGTCGCGGGGAGCCTTGTCCCAGGCGGCGGCTTCGACGGGCTCGAGCGCGGCAACGGCCTGGGCCTGCCGCTGATCCCGGGTGCGGGCCGCTTCCTCCAGCAGCTCGACGGTCCGGCCGATGCGCTCGAACAGCGCGTCATCGACGGGGTACTCGCCGGAGGAGAGGCTGTTGAGCTGGGACCGGTAGAAGGTCACGTTGGTCTCGGCCTGGACGAGGGCCCGGTGGGCGTCGACCAGGTGGGTGTGCGGTTCGTCGAGCAGGTCGCGGTCGCGGTGCTGCCACAGCCGGTCGATGCTGTGGCCCACGGCGGCCTCGATGCGGTGGTCAAGCTGGGTCAGAGCCTTCTTGACCGGAGCGTTGCGGGGCATGGAGAGGTTCCTTGGGGTGGGGCGAGGTCCGGTGCGCGAGGTCGCTCACGCCGAGATGCAGGCGAATGGCGAGGTGCGGTCCGTGCCGCGTTTCGCGGACGGGGCCAAGACGCCGGAGCAGGCGGAGCATCGGGCGGTTGGATGCCTCGGTGTAGGTGCTCAGGGTGTGGGCGCCCCGGGCGTGGGCGTACTGGGCGGCGTGCCGGGCCAGCGCGGTGCCGATGCCTCGGCGTTGGTGGGCGTCGGCGACTTGGAGCCCGAGGTCGAAGACGCCCGCTTCCCGGCTGACGGGACCGGCACAGACCAGCGCGAGCGGCTCGTCGCCGGCGCCGAGCCCCAGCCAGCATTCGGCATGCGCCAGCAGCTGGCCAAGGGTGCGGTGCGGCAGGTGCGTACGGCCCCAGCGGCGGAGCAGGTGCGCGGGGGAACAGCGGTGGTGGAAGGCGTCGACGAGCGGGAAGTCCTCGACGTTTACGCGGCGAAGGGCGGTGAGGGCGGGGTGCCTCAGCAGGAGCAGCCGGGCAGCGCGGCCTCAAGGGAGCTGCGCAGGTATCCCTTGAGCTGGTGGGTGCCGAAGCGGATGTTGCGTGGCCGCGCGCCGTACGTGGCGAGGAGACGGCTCAGGCGCAGTGGCGTGAGTTCGGCGTACGACCAGCGGCTCTCCGCCATGCCGGGGAACTGGCGTAGTCGGTCGGTGAGATCGGCCGAGGACATGGCGTCCGGATTGCCGTCAGCGGCGAAGACGTCGAGACACGCGTGGACGATCGTGTGCTCGGTGTCCGGGCAGGAGCGGCAGTCCGCCTTGTCCTCGGCGGTGTCCGCTTCGCCGTCGCCGCCGACGGCGGCGCAGCAGGACTGGATGCTCAGCAGGCGGGTCAGCTCGGCGCCAGCCAACAGGCGCAGGATGAGGGCGTCGGTGAGCTGCTCCAGCTGGTCGTGGGTGTCGGCGAGGCAGCCGGTCGGCTCACCGCCAGCCACGGCGAGGAGCTGCACATCCAACTGCTGCACTCGGCGGTAGGTGTCGACAATTGCCCGGTGGTGCGGGTTCTCCTGTGGGGTGTCGAGTTCCGCGAGTGCGGCCGTGAGGTTGTCGAGGCCGGAGGGGAAGTGGGTCGTCAAAGAGTGCGGTCCTTCGGGGTCGGGGACAGGGCGGGTCGGGGAAGACCAGGCAGCGCGTACGGCGGCGGGCTCGGCTTGGGGACTTGGCGGCGCGTCTCCAGCTGCGGAGAGCGGGAGCGGGCGGCATGGGCGAGCGCGCTCACCGGGCGGCGCGTGATGCCCAGGCGCTTGCGGGCGACGTTGTACACCTCGTGGCGGTCGCGCGGGCGTACGGCCACCACGTGGATCTCGGTGCGGTGTGCCGAGTCCGGTGGGGCCGGGCGCTGGGCGTAGACGATGCGCCAGGCTTTGCGGTGATCGACGTACAGCTTGCGGTAGTCGGCGAGCTCGCCGATCAGTTTGGGGCCGAACTGCTGGGCGTTGACGACGTCCTGGAGCTGGGCGAGGGCCAGGTCGCGGATGTCGCCGGGTGCCTGGAGGAGGTCGGTCAGGGCGCGCGGGTCGAAGGAGAGGCCGAAGGCGGGCCGGTGTTCGGGCCCGGTCATGCGTCCTGGTCCGGCTCGCCGGGCTCCGGTTGGTCCGTGGAGGCCGAGCGTGCGGAGCGGATCGAGGAGGTGGGGCCGGGCAGCAGGCGGTGCGCGTCGCGGTCGGGGTCGGTCTGGCAGGCCGAGAGCGGGCCGCCCGGGGCGCGCACATGGGCCAGGCAGTGGGTGAGGAAGTCGCGGTGCCACACGAACATCCCGGACGGCCCGGCTTCGGGGTCTTTGTGCTGCTGGTAGGCCATCCACAGGGCGTGGAGCCAGGCGACGACGTCGTCGTGCTCCTGCCACTGCTTGCACCACGGGGCCGCGGTGGTGACCTCGGCGCCGTAGGTGTCAATGAGGAAGCCGTCGACCCAGTCGGTGAGCGCGTCCAGCTCGTCCTCATACTCCTCGCCCTCCAGTTCCAGGATCGGGCGAGGCTCTGGCGGCGCCTGGATCGGCGCTCCGGGCATCCCGGGAAGGCTGGGCATGCCGAACGCCGCGAAGGCCGAGGGGTCCGGTGGTGCGGAGAGGCTGTCGAGCTGCCGGGCCTGCTCGGCCTGCTGTTCCATGAGCTTACGGACGCTGGCCTCGACGCTCTCCAGGTTCGAGTCCGACAGCCGGACAGGTTCCATTTCCCCGTCGTCGGGGAGGTCTATGGATTCGGGCACGAAATGGTTCTCCTTGAAGCCGCGGCCGATGGCGTGTGAATGACGGCTCCACGATCCAGAGATTCCCCGGTTTCGCTAACCGGGGAACCGGTGCTATAACGCATCGCGCGGCACGGGGGAAAGACAAACCATGAGTCCGCTATCGCCCCGTGCCGGGCGGCGGGAAGTCCCTATGCAGAAAGAACGAAGCCGTCCTGGGACAGGGTCTGTTGCACGGTCGCGGTCAGCCGGTCGGCGGCCACCTCGGCGTACTCGCGGGTCTTCTCCACCCCGATGAACGAGCGCCCCTCCAGCAGGGCCGCAACGCCGGTGGACCCGGATCCGGCGGTGAAGTCCAGGACGGTGCCCTGCTCGGGGCAGATCTTCACCAGCTCCCGCATCACCTCCACCGGCTTCTGCGTGATGTGCTGGCGGTTCTTGCCCGAGGGCTGCGAGGCGGAGTAGAGGCCGGGCAGGTAGACCGGGTTCCGGGAGCCGTCGATGGCGCCCTTCGAGCCCCAGATGATGAATTCACAGTTCTGGGTGAATCGGCCCTTCTGGGGCCTGGCCTGCGGTTTGTGCCAGGCCAGTACGCCGCGCCACAGCCAGCCGGCGGCCTGCAGGGCGTCCGTCGTCGTCGGCATCTGGCGCCAGTCGGTGAACAGCAGCGCGGTGCCGCCGGGCTTGGTCAGCCGGTGCGCCTCGGTCATGATCTGGGTGAGCCAGAAGCCGTAGCTGCGCTGATCCATGTTCTCGCCGGTGAAGTCCGGCAGTGCGTGCTGCGCGTCGGCCGAGGTGTACTTCTGCTTCGCGCTGCGGCTGGTGCGCTCCTTGGCCGTCCGGCCGCCACTGTTGTACGGCGGGTCGGTGATGACGGAGTCCACGCAGTGGTCCGGCAGCTCGGCGAGGACGCTGAGCGCGTCGCCCTGATGCAGGGAAAAAGGCAAAGGGGATACCCCAATTCGCATTGATGACAGGTAGGTAGAACGCTCCGACTCCCGGACAGAACCCGGGCGGGCCAAGACCGGACATGACGATGCCCGTGGCCCGTTATGCGGGTGCGAGGGGGAGGAGTCATCAATGTAGGGCACGATTCCCGGTGGAGCGGTGTCGCTGGGAAAATTCCCGTGGAATTGTTTCCTGACTGAGCGTTATTTCGCTGTCCGGGGGATCGGCGCTTACTGTTTTGGAGCCCGGCAGCTTCCGCCGACGACTCTCTCCGCCTGCCCACACAAACCGAGGTCCACCATGCCCGGCCCCACCTGAACCTGACCGACGCGCGCAGTAGCGAGGTGCAACTCGCCGCGCGTGTCGGGCCCTCGATTTATCCACCACCGGCCGCCGCGGCCTTCCGCAAGCACGCCCGCGCGGCTGGGACTTCACCCCTCAAGGACGCCCTTGTGACGACTTCCTACCCTCCCCTGCCTGAATCCCCGCCGCCGGGAGGCGTGCCGGATTGAAGGCGATAGCCGCCGGCATCGGTGTCGTCTGCCTCTCCCCCCTGCTGCTCGCCGGGACGGCCATGATGGTCGCCGCCGCCTCCAGCGAAGCCGCCGAAACCACCAGCGGGTTCAGCGGATGCCTGCATGACGTCGACACGGACACGGTCACCAAGCAGGTGACCAAGATCCTCGACGGAGCGTCCGGCAAGGATGTGAAGGTCGAGGGCCTGTCCCTGCCCGCCGAGCAGGTCCCCAACGCCCAGACGATCGTCGCCACCGGCCTCTCGCTCGACGTGCCCAAGCGCGGGCAGATCGTCGCACTCGCCACCGCCATGCAGGAATCACGGCTGCGTAACCTCGGCTCCGGCGACCGCGACTCGCTGGGCCTGTTCCAGCAGCGGCCCAGCCAGGGCTGGGGCACCGCCCAGCAGATCCGCGACCCGGTGTACGCCTCGGAGCGGTTCTACAAGGCGTTGGTGAAAGTCAAGGGCTGGGAGCAGATGACCGTCACCCAAGCCGCCCAGGCTGTGCAGAAGTCGGGTCTGCCCGATGCGTACGCACAGTGGGAACCGCTGGCCACCGCCCTGCAGAAGGCCATCGCTGCCACGTTCCCCAGCACTGGCTCGGACAAGCCCTCCGACGGTGACTCCAAGGACAGCGACAACCCGGCCGCCGGCTGCGGCCCGGCCGAGGACGGCTCCTCCTACGGGCGTATCCCCGAGGGCAGCGTGCCCAAGGGCTACACGATCCCGAAGAACGCCGACCCCAAGGCCCGCAAAGCCATCGACTGGGCGATGCATCAGCTCGGGACGATGTACCAGTGGGGCGGCAGTTGCACGGCCGCACACGGCCCTGACCCGATGGGCCGCTGCGACTGCAGCAGTCTGATGCAGCAGGCGTACGCCAAGGCCGGCGTCAAGCTCACCCGCACCACGTACACCCAGGTCAACGAAGGCAAGGCCGTTTCGCCCAGCAAGCTGCAGCCCGGCGACCTGATCTTCAGCCGCGGCTCGGCCCAACGCCCGGAACACGTCGGCATGTTCATGGGCGCAGGACTCGTCATCGAGGCCCCCAGGACCGGCAAGCCGGTACGCATCACACCTCTGAAGGACTGGGCGATTCTCGCCGTCCGCCGCGTCCTCTGACGCCCCCCCTGCCCAGGTCCCGCCCCTGGCCTGGCCGGGGGCCGGCCCCTCTCGGCGTCATCGCGCCACTCCCCCTTTTCTCCCTTCCCCCCTTTCGCCGGGCCGCAGTCGGCCTGTGCACGCAAGGAGTCCGCCACACGCATGCCCATACCTCTCGCTGACCGTGCCATCCAGCTCGCCTACGACCCAGGCGTCTCCCCCAAGGGCGGCGGCCTGCCGGGCCTCGCCGTCCTGAAAAGCGTCGTCAACTCGATCAACCTCTTCGGCATCGTCGCTGTCGTCGGGGCGCTGGCCGTCTCCCTCGCCGTGTGGGCCTGGGGCCATCACACCGGTGGCCACCAGGCCGAAGCCAACGGCAAGAAGGGCGCGACCGTCGCAGCCGGCGCAGCCCTTGGCCTCGGCGCCGCCAACGGCATCGTGGCCTTCTTCAGCGCCCTGGGGTCGCAGGTCCACTGATGAAACGTTCCCGCTCCCTCTCCCTGTCCTCCTACGGCATCGGCTGGTCGGCTAACCGCCGCATCGCCATCGTCGTGATCACCCTCACCGTCCTGCTGGCCCTCGCTGCGGCCGTCGCGTTCTTCACCGGCCGCGACAACGGCGGGCGTTCCGACTCCGGTTCACCGTCCACTGCCGGCAGCACCGCGCCCTCAGAGCAGGCACCGAAGCCGGGCACAGGCACCGGATCGGTATCCAAGCCGCCGCAGATCGCCGAGCCGGTCGCTTTCGCCAAGGCCGCAGCCCAAATGCTGTGGTCCTACGACACCCGGGACACCACCCGTGGCCAGCAACTGGCCGGCATGCGTGCGTGGATGACGAAGGAGACCAAGTACGCCGACTGGTCCTCGGTGAACGGCCAGGTGCCGGATCCAACTCTGTGGTCGCGCATGGCCGACAACGACCAGCACGCCAAGGCGACGGTGACCGAAGGCCACTTCCCGTCCGCGTTCAAGGCGGCCCTGGCCGAGGACCCCTCCGCGATCACCAAGGCGTACATCTACGTCGTCACCGTCAACGGCAAGCAGGAGATCGCCTGGAAGAGGGGCGGCGGTGGAGCCGAGGAACGCGCCGTGACCCTGGCCGTCCAGTGCCGCCCCAGCCACGACTGCACGCTGGCCGCCATCGCCCCCAACGTCACGCAGTGACCCGCGCCTGACACAAGAATGGAGTCCAACTTCCCGTGGGTTTCTGTGACATCCCCCTCGCCGACAAGATGTGCGCCATCGGAGGCGCCGCCAAGGGCGCCGTCGACTTTGCCAGCGATCCGGGCAAGGTCATCGGCGACTGGATGGCCAAGTCCTCCGGCGAACTCGCCGCCGCAGCAGCCGACCTGGCCGCCAAGGCCGTCAACGCCACCACCAGGGTCGACCTCAACGCCGGCTGGTTTCGCGACAACTACGAGATGCTGCTGCCGATCGGCCTGATCATCCTCGTCGCCACCTTCTGCGCCCAGCTGGTGCGGGCCGCGATGAAACGCGACGGTCAGGCCCTCACCCAGGCATTCACTGGCACCGCCAGCGGCGTGATCTTCGCCTTCAGCGCCATTGCCCTGACCACCGTCGCGATCGAAGTCGTCGACGCTCTGTCCGACGGCCTGTTCAAGGCATCCCACCTGTCGATCGAATCGGCCGTGCGACGCATCGTGAAGGTTTCCCAGATCCCAGCGCTCGCCGGATTGGGCTGGCTCGTCGCCGTCTTCGCCGCCATCGGCGCCGCCATCGGAGCCTTCCTCTACTGGTGCGTGATGATGGTCCGCAAGGTCGGCATCCTCGTCATGGTCACCCTGGCCGTCTTCGCCGGAGCCGGCGGCGGCTGGGAAGTCGCCCGCCGCTGGCGCCGCGGCTGGATCGAAGCCACCGCCACCCTCGTCGTCAGCAAACTGCTGATGACCGTGATCTTCGTGCTCGGCATTGCCGCCATGGGCAAAACCGAGGCCAAGGACGGCTTGGACGCGCTCGCCGACGTCATGTCCGGCATCGTGATCATGGTGCTGGTGCTGCTGTGCCCGTACGCGACCTTCAAGTTCGTGCACTGGGCCGCAGAGGGCACATCCGGCGAGGACATCCACCGCGCCGGTGGTGCCGGAGCCCAGCTCGCCAAGCAGCACGCCGAGCGCGCAGGCCGCAAGGCCGCCGCGATGGCGGCCACCGCCGGAACCGGCGGCGCGGCAGCCGGAGCGGGCGCCGCCCCGCAGGGGCCGGACTCGGTGCCCTGCGGCTTCCCGGGCGACATCGCCGCGAACCCCACCGGCGGCAGCGGCCAGGAATCCGGCAGCTCCGGTGGTTCCTCCGGTGGCCAGGGCATGAAGGACGGGCTGGAGAAGGCCGTCCAGCCTCCGCCCACGCGCCCCAGCGATGACACCAGCGGCCAGTTCGGCGGCGGTCCCGGCCAGGGCGGACCCAGCTCAGGCTCGGGCTCCCCGTCCGGCGGCGGGTTCATGTCCAACCCGGCGGGCTCGTCCACGCCTCCGCCGCAGGGTGCACCACCGGCCCCGAACTCCGCTTCCTCATCCGGTACCAGCGGCGCCGGAGCGCCGCCTCCGCCACCTCCGCCCACCGGCATCTGACCCCGTCCCTCACCCCGGAGCGGCACGCACCACGCCCCCCGTGTGTGCCGCTCCGGCCCCGCCCGCGCACCACCGGAACGGCCCTTGTCTGAACTCTCGATCACCCCCCTCACGGTCAAATTCCCCCACAGGTCGAAGCGCGGCATCCTGCTCGGCCTCACTCCGTCCCAACTGGTCTTGGTCTCCACCGCGTTGGCGCTGCTGCTGGCCACGGTCGTCAGCACCGGACTGCTCGGCGCGATCGTGCTCGCCCCGCTGTGGGCCGCGGTCGCCGCGCTGGTCGTCATCCGCCGCAATGGCCGGTCCCTGATCGACTGGGCGCCAATCGTCGTCCGCTTCGTGAAGCGCCGACGCAGCGGTCAGACCCTTTGGCTCGCCCGGCCGGTCACCCGCCCTCGCCACGACGGCACCCTGCACCTGCCAGGCACCGCCGCCTCCCTGCGCGTCGTCACGCCCTCGGACTCGGCCAACGGCGCCGCCGCGGTGCACGACCCGCACCACCAGACGCTGACCGCCGTTGCCCGTGTCTCCTCCCGTGCCTTTGCCCTGCTCGACCCTGCCGCCCAGAACCACAACGTGTCCGGCTGGGGTCGGGCGCTGGCGGGCATCGCGCGGACCGGGCACGTCGCCTCCGTGCAGGTCCTGGAGCGCACAGTGCCCGACAGCGGCGACACCCTCGCCCGGCACTGGGCCCAGCAAGGACGCCCGGAGACGCCGGTCGCCGGGCAGGTGTACACCGACCTGGTTGCCTCTGCCGGACCGGCCGCCGCCCCGCACGAGGCGTACCTGGCGATCTCCCTGGACCTCAAGGCCGCCAAACGCTTGATCAGTCAGGCGGGCGGCGGTTTCCCCGGCGCGTTCACTGTGATGGAACAGACCACCAGCGCTATCGCCCAGGCCGCCCGCAGCGCGGGCCTGATGGTGACCGGCTGGCTGACCGCACGCGAGATCGCCGCCGTCATCCGCACCGCGTACGACCCCAAGGCGCTCTCCGGCCTGCAGCAGTGGTCCGAGAGCGGACGGGCCGAGGCCGACCCGGCCGCCGCCGGCCCCGTCGTCCAGGTCGAGGAGTACGACCGGGTGGCCACCGACTCCGCGCGGCACGCCACGTACTGGGTCGAGGACTGGCCGCGCACGGAGACCGGCGCCGGGTTCCTGCACGGGCTGATGTTCACCGCCGGTGTGCGGCGCAGCCTGTCCCTTATATACGTGCCCCAGGGGCTCGAGTCCGCGATGCGCGACGTCCAGCGCAAGAAGGCCGCGATCATCTCCGATGCCGCCGAGCGCTCCCGCCGGGGGCAGGTCGACTCCGAGGCCGACAGCGTCGAGTACGCCGACGTCAAAACCCGCGAACGCCAGCTGATCGCCGGACACGCGGACGTCGCCCTGACCGGCCTGCTCACCGTCTCCGCCGAGACCGACGCCCTGCTGGACGCCGCGTGCGCGCAGATCGAGACCGCCGCCGTCACCGCCCAGGTCGACCTGCGCCGCCTCTTTTACCAGCAGCCCGACGCCTTCACCCTCGGCGCGCTGCCTCTGGCCCGCACCGCCCTGTAAACCACCTCGGCCCCACTCAATTGGGGCCCGTGCCCTGCCGCACCGGCAGGAAGGATCTTCCCTTTTGACCTCAGCCACCCCCATCGGCGACGCGCACCCCTACCTCCGGGCCGCCAGTGCCGGAGTGCGCCACCACACCCGCACCCTCACCGCCGAAACGGCCACCACGCCGGTGCCCGCGGACCGCACGCACCTCGACGTCCTGCACGCGCACCTGATCGCCCTGCACCGCCTCATCGACCAACTTCAGGCAGCAACCCGGTCTCCGTACCCGGCGGCGGGGCGGGATCTGGCCACCGCCGGCACCCGGCTGTGGCAAGCCGGTGCCGCCCTCCACGACGCCTTCCACCTCCTGCCCGCCGTGCACGAGACGTCAGCCGACGAGGAGGGGTGCCACCCCGAACGGCTCCCCGAAGGCCCTCCGGTGCTGACCATCTGCCAGCGCCACCTCGCCGCCGGCCACCTCGTGCGCCGCACGACCACCCCCACCGACCTCAAGAGCCCTCCGCACGGCCACACCACCACCTGCGCCCAGTAACTCCGCCCCTGCGAAAGGCCCCTGACTTGCGCACGCTCAAGCGCTCCACGTCCGCCACCCTCGTCCTCGCCGCGCTCACCGGCACCGCGGCCCTGGCTACCGCCACCCCGGCACGCCAGTTCACCGCCTCCCCGGTCGTGTGATCACCCGACTCCCCGACCGCCGTCGTCTGAAAGCCGCCCCGTCATGACCCACCGGTCCGCCCGGCGCGCCCGCCGCGCTTCGGCCTCTCCGCTGTTCACCCCGCATGGCACCGACCGCGCCAGCCGCAAAGCCGCGCGCCGCCAGCTCGCCGAGGCCGCGGCCAAGGCCCGCGCCGAAGCCGCCCTGCACCCAGCCGGCAACGAACCGGCCGAGCAGGAGATGCCGCTCCCCCTCTTCCCACCCGGCGGTCGCCCTGGCCCCGCCTCCGCACGCGGCGGCAAGCTGAAACTGCCCGCGCACCGCATGACCACCGCCACCGTCGCGGGCGCCTACCCGTTCCTTGCCGAAGGAGGGCTCGGCGCCGAAGGCATCTACATCGGCCGCGACGTGCACGCCGAAGCCTCGTTCTGCTTCGATCCGTTCGCCCTGTACGGCAAGATCGAAGGCTTCACCAACCCGAACGTGCTCCTCGCGGGGGTGATCGGCCAGGGCAAGAGCGCCCTGGCGAAGTCCTTCGCCCTGCGGTCGGTGGTCTTCGGGTACCGCGTGTACGTGCCGTGCGACCCCAAGGGGGAATGGACCCCGGTGGCCGCCGCGCTCGGCGGCACCTCCATCGCGCTCGGCCCCGGGTTGCCGGGCAAGCTCAACCCCCTGGACGCGGCCCCGCGACCACCGTCGGTCTCCGCGGCGGACTGGGCGAGCGAGATCCGCAAGAGGCGTCTGCTGCTGCTCGGTTCCCTGGCCCGCACCGTCCTCGGGCGGGACCTGCTGCCGATGGAGCACACCGGACTGGACGTCGCCCTGGACGCCGTGGTCACCCGTGCCGCGGCCGCCGGCCGCACCCCGCTACTCGGCGACATCGCCACCATGCTCAACAGCCCCGACGACCTCGACGCCGCGGGCGGCCTGATGTCCGGCCGCCTTGGCGACGCCTCCCGTGACCTGGCCCACGCCATGCGCCGACTGGTACACGGCGACCTCGCCGGAATGTTCGACGCCCCCTCCACCGTGGCGTTCGACCCCAGCAGCCCGATGCTCACCATCGACCTGTCACGACTGGGCGGATCCGGCGACGACACCGCCCTCGTCCTCGCCATGACGTGCGCCTCGGCCTGGATGGAATCCGCGCTCTCCGACCCAGGCGGCGGTCGGCGCTGGATCGTCTACGACGAAGCCTGGCGCCTGATGCGCCACCCCGGTCTCCTCCAGCGCATGCAGTCCCAGTGGAAGCTCAGCCGCGGCCTGGGCATCGCCAACCTCATGGTGATCCACCGGCTGTCCGACCTTCTCACCGCCGGCGACGCCGGATCGCGCGGACGAGCCCTCGCCGAGGGCCTGCTCGCCGACTGCTCCACCCGCATCATCTACCGCCAGGAGACGGACCAACTCCACGCCGCGGCAACGCTCTTGGGCCTTACATCGGTAGAGAGCGACGCCATCTCACACCTCAACCGCGGACGCGGCCTGTGGAAGGTCGCCGGCCGATCCTTCATCGTCCAACACCTTCTCCACTCGGCGGAATTGTCACTCTTCGATACAGACGCCCGAATGCATTAGGCAACCCCAGAGACTCATGAACTCCGATGCACAGCGCGAACTGATACCTCGCGACGACACCCTCCAGATGATCGGCGCTCTCAACAGCCTGCAGGTCAAATTTGCCGCCGCCGAGAGATACCAGCTGCTGGACGCCACCGGCCGGGTACCGGCCCTGCCGTCCTACGCCGAACTGCTCCAGCATGCCTCCGATGCGCAGGCCCTTTCCCAAGACGTCGTCCAACTGACACTCGAATTCGCCCGGAGCGCCCACAGCACGAACCGGGTCGGCAGCAGGGTCCTCGCCCACCTCGCCACGGCAGCCACCATGTCGAGCCACGCAGTCCCGAACTTCGCCGGGACCGCAGAGAATGTCCTCTCCCTGCCCCGATCCTCCGGCCCCACCGACCGGCAGCACCGGGACAATCGCATGGTCATCGACCACGCCACCGCGCGCGCCTACCTGCGGCGCACCTCGGAGTCACTGCGCGACGCGGTACAGGAACTCAACGCCCACCTCGACTTCCACCGCTTCCTCCCGGCCCAGACCCGACAACAGAGCCCAGCGACCCCGCCACCACGGCCCAGCGCACGCCACCGCTAGGGCGTAGCAAAGCGGTCAAGACAGAAGCGCCCACCGCCACTTCCCCCAACTCCCTGGATCACGCTCTTGATGGAAACCCCTTCCAACGCTCCGCCCTCCTCCGCCGTCGGCACCCAGATGGTGAGTGAGGCGCTCGGTGCCCCGCCACGGCATCTCGAACGGCTCCACACCCCAGACAGCCCCGCTGACGTCCTCGCCCAGCTCGTGTTCATGGCCGCGTGAAACCTCGACCATCTGCACGAGCAGTTCGCTGATGCCGCCCAGCACGCGGCCTCCCACCTGACGCGTGCCGCCACCGGGAAGTCATCGATCAACTCGCTCGGCGTCCTGCAGAACAGCGCCACGCAAATCGACATCCTGGCCGCACGCCGCGCCGACGCCGTCGAGCACCTCAAGATCCTCATCCACGCATACCGGCAGGTAACAATGACCGACCACGCCGCCCCACGCCCGGTGCGCCGTCCAACTGCCGCTCCGAACGCCCACGCCGCACTGTCGGGCCCGGCGCCCCACCGTTAGTCCAACGTCGGGCAGCACTGCCTGGCTCTTGTTCTCAGGAGATTCCACCTGTCCGCCCGTTCCACCACGCCCCCGGTTCCCGCCCCTCCGGGCGTTGCCACCCCCACCGATCCCGACGGACGCTACGTCTACGGCCGCCAGATCCTCACGCTCACCGACCAGCTCAACGGCACTACGTCCTACGAGCATGCCGCTACCCTCGCCGACCAGGTCCTGGAACCGACCGATGGCCTGCTGGAGCGGCTCGCCGAGTTCTTCGAGGCGGCATCCGAGAAGGTCAAGGAGTCCGATCACGACGACGGGTTCGACCTGCACTACGACCTAGAGGACGCCGCGGCCACCTTGCGCGGCCTCGGTGAGGAGCTGCACGCCGCAGTCGACCGCATGCGCGCCCTGGCCCCCAGTGGCCCCACGGGCCAGACCAACAAAGCGCCCGTACCGGGCGCGAGCATCGGGCTACCGACGGCGATACTCCCTGTGCGTGGTCGTACCCGGTGAATACGCCAGAGCCTCCTGGGCCTCTCACCGGCCTGGAGCAGGCGGCACATCTGCACTCGCTGGCCGAGCGCATCCACCACGCTGCTGACGATCTACCGGCCCCGGAGTCCACCCACTCGCTCGCCAGCATCAGCGAGGAGGTCGAGGACCAAGTTCGAGTCATCGCGGGCATTTTCACCTCCCTCGCGTGCGAGGCCACCTTTCATAGTCGCGTGGTGGATCGGCATCCCAGCGCGCCCGACTCCCTGGCTCTCCGCAGGGTCGCCCTGACTGCGCGTGCAGCCGTTCCCCTCGGCTGGGCTCTTGCCAAACTGGGCGAAGCCGTCGCCTAGGTCGGCCACCTCCAGGAAATCAGCTCCGGTCCGCGAACCCCCGAACAGGCCACGATGATCGGCACCGCCCTCGCGGCCCTCGACAACAGGCTCGCCAGCGCCCATACCCACCTGAACAGCGCGGCCAGCAACCTGCACCAGGACGCCGACCGGCTCATCGCATTGGCGCCTGGCACCCAACGTGCTCCAACTCCTCCGGCCGCTGAACGGAACCGGCCGCCCGCCGCGCCGCCCGTACCACCCACCGCATCTAGAACCCGCCGCTGACCTGGGCAGACGCCGGACGATGGCCCCAGCTGCGGGCAGCTTCGCGCCCGGCGTCTCCCCACGAAAAGGTCGGCAATATATCGGGCAATCCCCGGTTAGCGAAACCGGGGATTGCCCGGATTCTAGAGGCGGACCACCCACCACCCCCTTCTTTCAGGAGCACCTCATCCGCCGCCCTCTCCATCGCTTCCCCCTGGTCATAGCCACCACCTGCGTGGCTCTGGCCGCCACCGCCTGCAACGGAGACAACGACAAACCCGAAGCCAAGAACACCGCTCCGGCCACGAGTGCCGACAAGAAGCGGGAGCTGCCGCCCGCACTCACCAAGCAGCGGGCCCTCGCCGAGATCGACCGGTACGCAACCGTCAACAACAAGGCCAACGCCGACCGCGACCGCGACCTGCTCGACACCATCGAGGACGGCCCGCTGTATGCCATGTCGCTCTCCGAGTACAAGGAGACCGAGGGCCTGACCAAGTCCGAACGCAAGGCATACAAGCCGTGGGCGTATGACACGCAGAACTCCCAGCTGTACATCCCGCGAGTCGCCCCCGGCCAGCCGCGCTGGTTCGCCGCCGCACTCTCCGGCACCAAGGGCAAGGCCCCCAACCGGCTCGCCGTCTTCGCCGAACAGCCGCAGCACAAGCGGTGGGAGATGATCTCCGTCGCCGACATGTACGGCAAGGACTTGCCCAAGGTCGCCCTGGACGCCCACGGATACGCCACCGCCGTCGCGGCCAACGGCAACAAGGACGTCGCGGCAGGTGCCGACCTGCTGCGTAGCGGCGTCTTGGACAACTTCGCCACCGGCGGCCAGAACTCCGGAAAGAAGATCTTCACTCCGAGCAAGGCGCGCAATCAGCAGATCAAGATCCACAGTGACACCGGCAAGCAGTACGGCAGCCAGGGCACCAGCACGTTCGCCGGCGCACCCAACCGCTACCGCGACGCGTACGCGCTCAAGACCTCCGACGGTGGTGCGCTGGTCTTCTTCTCCCACACGCACACCCAGACCGACGCGGTCGCCCGCTCCGGGCTGCAACTCAACCCCGGCAAGGGCGACCGGGCCTGGCTGCACGACATCCCCCGCCGCTCCATCCAGTACACGTTCGTCTGCAACGACGCCGCCACCGTCCCCGCGAAGGCCACGCCCTCCACACTGCTGGCCTACACCTGCGCCCGCACCGACGCCTCCGGCCCGCCCGTGCACTCCCCTTCCCTGCCCCGCGTGTAGCGCAGCCCACGCCCGCACCAGCCCCGGAACACTCCTTGCCCGATCCCGACTTCGAGCTCTACGACAACGTCGGCCGCGACGCCGACCAGATCGCCGCCGCCCGTTACGGCATGGCCACTGACCGCGACCTGCTGCGCTGGGCGAAGCGAGATGCCGAGCCCTTCCTGGCCGAGCACCCTCTGCTGGACACACTTCTGCCAAGCCCGGATCTCGCCCCGTATTACGGCGCACTCTCCGCCGCCGAGACGCCTGCGCAGGTCAGCGCCGTTACCCAGCACCTCCTGGACGCTGCCGAACCGGTACTCCAGGCGATCAGCGACTACCTCGTGGCCGCAGCCCGATGGCGCGGCCAGAACCGCGGAGCGGAGCCAGAGTCCCCGCCCAAGATGCTGATGGCAGCAGCCAGCCGCACCCTTGACGCTCTGGCCCTCGCGCACAGCGCCGACCTGGCCATCCTGCGCGCCGCCTACGATCCCGCGCCGACGCCAAAGGCGCGGGTCAACGATCCGGCCAGCACGCCGCCCGCTCTGCCTCCAGCTCCGCCGCACGCCCCTCCCACCCGGCCTACCCCCGGCCGGTAGCCCGTGCCCCTCCGAGGCCACCCCCTCGCCGTCCGCTCAGGCACCACGGCGTCAGCCCGTCCCATGTGCCCACCGCTGACCACCACCGCCCCATCGAGGTCCCTTGTCCACCGGTTCCGCCATCGCCCGCGCCACCAAGACCGGCTACACCGGCATATACGTCCACTTCGACGGCAACCCCAGCGGTCGCCTTCCGCTGCTCCTCGCCGCTTACCAACATCGCTTCGCCCGCGACATCGAGGTGATGAGCGCCCACCTCATCGACCAGGTGACCATCGCCTGGGACGAGCTGGGCACCGACCTCCTCGACGGTGCCCCCAAGACGCTGCTCAAGGCTCTGACGGGTGGGGAGAGATGGCCCAGCCGCGAGATGGACAACATCATCACGTCCGACGGCTCCCCACCTCAGCGCGAGGTCATCAGCGAGGCCAACTCCAGCTCTCTGCCCTGGGCGTACGTACTGCATCCCGCCGGGATCGAAGTCATCAGCCTGTACGCGGCAGACCGCGGACCGATGGTCGGCTGGAGCACCGATCCACGCTCGCGGTTCAGCGACCACCCGCACCTGTGGCTCCCCGGCCACCCGGTACCCGCTACGCGACCACCGGGCACCCGGCCGGCCCCGGCCGCGCCGGGGCCCGCCTCCGCGGCCACCCGGTCCGCCACCCACCGCTGACCCCTCACCCCCTTCGCCTCTGGAGAACGTCCTGTCCCCGCATTCCCGTCCCGACATCACGGTCGTCATCGCCACCCGGCTTCGGCCCGAACGCCTGGGATACCTCACCGAGCTGCACGCCAGCCTGTCGCGGCAGACCGTGCCGTGGGAGGCCGCCCTCGTACTTGACGGGGCCGACCGTGCGCTCCTGCCCGAACCGCTGGCCACGGACGCCCGCATCCGGGTGGTCGAACTGCCACGCCCAGTCGGTGCAGCTGCTGCCCGCAACCTCGGTCTGCGCACAGTCCGCACTCCTTTGGTGTGCTACATGGACGATGATGACCTGGTGCCGGACGACAGCCTCGCCATCCGGCACCAGAGGATCACCGAGACCGGTCTGGGCTGGGTGGCGGGCTGGAGCGCTGACCTGTTCGAAGACGGCTCGACCTCGATCTGGCGCTGCCCGACGCCGCCCGGCGTGCACCGGCCCGGTGACGTGACCGGGTACTGGACCAGTCCCGAGGCCCAGATCCCGCTTGGCCAGACCATGCTCCTGGCCCGGACCGACCTTGTCATCGCCGCGGGCGGACACGGTGGCCTCCCTGCCGGGGAAGACTTTTTGATGGTCAACGGCGTGACCAACCTCGCCGCGGGCGAACTGATGCCGCACGTCGTCTATTTCTACCGGCAGCACTCCGCCCAGATGACCGCCGGCGGCTCCGTCGCCTACCGCGATCTTCGGGGCCCTTCGCGTGAATTCGCCTTCCGGCACGGCCGTGCACTGCGCTCCGCGCTGCACCACTCACGCGTACACGGGCAGGAGCTGGTGTCCTGATGGCCTCCGGCGTCACCCAGGCGACCTTGGACTATCTCGCCCGGCGCCTCAACGACGTCGCCGCTCAACTTCCCACCACGCATGCGGATGTGGACGCAGCGGCGCTCACCGACGACATCGCCCTGCTCGCCCATCACCTGACCTACGCGGGCGAACGCGCGCAAGAGCGCTTCGCCGACCCCGAGACGGTCCACCTCCCCGAGCGCCACACTCTGATGCGGCTCGCCGAGGCGATGACCGCGATCACCAGCGCGATGGGCAAGCTCACCGAGGCCCTGGACTGCGTGTCGACCGGCTTCTACCGGGAGGCCATCCCGGGGGTGGAGACCTCGCACCTGCGAGGCGATGCCAAGGCACTGCGGATCGTCGCGGCCGAGAAGTGCGGCACAGCCCGGACCCGGCTGATCGCCACTGCTGCACAGCTCCACGCGGAGACCGGCGGCAGAGCCACACAGCCCCGGCTAGCCACTGCCCCCGTGATATCTCCCCCCGTTCCATCCCCGTCCCCCGCGGTCGCCGTGTCACGGACTGCGCGCTGACCATCTGGACCCATGTCGCCCACACCACCCACGCACATCATCCTCAGCGCCAGTCGCGCCAACGGGCTCGTCGCCATCCCCTACGGCGAGGAGTACCGCCGAGCCACCAGCGCCCTGGAAGAAGCCGGATTCCACCGGATCCACGGCGGCGCCTTCGCCGCGCCACTGGCCGACTGGCCAGCCACCCGGCAAATGGCCAGCGCCCTGGTGCACCGCGCCCGCGAGCACGGCGCGACCATCACCACCAGCCCTCGTCCCTACCTCGCGGACTTCGGCGACGACCTCGCCGCCCGGCTGCCCGGCACCTGGAGCGCGCAGCTGGAGCTCTACTACCACCCCGTGGTGCAAGAGGACCTCATCGGCCCGCTGTGGGACAGCGGAGACCTCCTCCAGGCGCTGCTCCACGACCCCGTACCCGCCGCGGTCGTCCTCAAGAACGGGATGGACACCGAACTACTGCTGATCGAACGCCCTGGGCACAGCAGCGGATACCTCCTGGGCGCCTTCGCGACCGAGGAGTACGACGACAACTGGGAGGAGCCGAATGCGCCCCGCAGCATCGTGCTGCCCGGCGACCCGGACCTCGCAGCCCGCGCCGTCGCCACCTCGTTCCTGCCCTCCTACAGCCGGGCCCTGCACCAGCGCCGACTCGACACGGTCCTGCGCGCACTGGAGCGCATCCGGGCCGAGTACGAGACCCTGCAGGCCATCAAGACGTCCGGCCGCTACAGCGACGGCGTACCGCTCGCCGACGCCCGAATGATTCCCGAGATGGAGCGCACGTTCGCCGACTTCGCCTGGCTGTCCTTCCGCGACGTCCTTGAGCACGCTCCCGTCCTGCTCAGCCGGTGCCGCCCTGCCATGCCCCCCTGGCCCCAGGACGCCGCCGCGCTGGAGCGTCTGCGCACAGCAATCGCCGACAGCCAGGACACGCGGGACGAGGACAAGGCCCTGAGCGGCGTCCTGTTCTCCGTCGACGGGTGGAAACAGGCCCGCAGCCGCTTCGGGCTCGCCGCCCTGCCCTCGATCGAGACCTGGCTCGCCGACAGCGAGGCGTTCGAGCGCCAGGCCCGCGCCGCCGTCCCGGGCGGACGAGTGGCGCTGGCCGCGCCGAGCCCGCGCCTGCTCACCGCCCGCCCGGCACCGTCCGCCGTCCCCCGGCCTTCCGCGGCACACCGCTGACCCCCGCAGAAAGGATCCGCCCTCTGTCCGACCACTTCCACTTCGCCGTCCACCCCGAACACGGCTTCGTCGCCGCCCCCACGGCCGCGGTCACCCCGTACCTGAGCGAGTGGTTGCTCACCCGCGAGCAGTTCGAGCCCGTCCCCGCCACCCCGGGCCTCTACCGGCTCACCCAACCGGACCAGGACGGCCGCCGCCGCGCCCGCCAGGCCGTCCACGACCTGCGCACCCACGGCTTCGCCGTGCAGGCCGACTACTCGCTCGACCCCGCGGTCACCCCCGAGTCCGCCCGCCCGTACGTGCGCAACGCGCTACTCGATCGCCGCCAGCACATCGCTCAGACCGCCGCGGCCACCTCACCACAGCGCGCCCCCGCGCTGTCCACCGCCCCGGCACGGCCCTCTGCCCAACCGGCCACGGTCCCCATCGCCGGACCTACCCACGGCGCCGGGCCGGGACGGGGACGGTGAACATGAGCAATGAGCCCATCCGCATCACCCGCAAACGCGGCGGAGAGGTCGAAGTCGAAGGCCCCGTCGACGAGTTCGCCGCCCAGGTCCTCGACCGCGCAGGGTTCATCTTCCGCCCCACCCTGAGCGGCGTGTGGATCCGGCTGCACTTCGACACCGGCCAGGCGAACGAAAACCGCCAGGCCACCCATGCCGCCCAGATGCTCAGCGCCGCAGGCTACCAGGTTGACCTCGACCCGAGCCTGCTCCCCGCCGCCGGGCACCGCGCGCCCGTGAACTGGTGGCCGACGCGCACCGGAGCCGCGATGACATCGCAACCCACCCCCAACTCCACGCAGCGCCCCCGACGCTGACTGCTCACGACACAAGGCACCATGACCCCATCCGCCAAGATCACGCTGTACCTCAGCGCTCACGACAAGATCATCGCCCTGCCGAGCGGGACCGGCCGCAGGTGGGCCGAGACCGCCCTCGACCTGTCCGGCTTCACCCAGAACCACGACCAGGTCCACACCCTGGCGCTGGATGACCAGGCCCAGGCGCGCCAAGCCCTCACGCATCTGCACCAGGCCGCCCGCGACTGCCAGGTGAGCGTGGCCACTCACCCCCGCCCCTACCTCGGCGACATCGCCGAGGCGATCGTGGCGGCGCTGCCCGGCCACTGGATGGCAGACGTCGAACCCCTGCGAGAGCAGCAGGACCGGCACTACCTGCGGGACTACTTGTGGGAGACCGGCACACTCCACGGCCTCCTGGAGACGAACAGTCTGGGCTTCGCGGTGATCCTCCGTGACGGCGGCGGCACCGAGCTGCTGCTGGCCGAACGACCCTCGGACGGCTCGTACATCGTCGGCGCTCTGACCCCGAGCCCCGATTACGTCCGCGTGACAGCCCCGGCTCCGCGCAGTGTCATCGCGTCCGACGCCCGGCTCGCCGCCCGGTTCATCCAGACGCGTCTGCTGCCCGACTACGAGCGGGCCGTCCACCTCTCGCGACTGGACGAAGCGGAGGAGGACCTGCGCTGGGCTCAGGAGCACGAACCAGGGACGTACGACACCGTGGACCTGGAGGCGGCGCTGTACCGGTTCCGCGCCCACGCCACCGCGTTCATCGCCACCCTGCGCGAAACCACCCCGCTCTCGGCCGAACAGGCCACCTTCCTTGATCGCATGGAGGACGGCCTGAATCTCGACGACTTGGACGACCCTGACCCCGAGGCCCTCGCGGATGCGGGGGCGGTGTGGCTCGTCGACGGCGAGGAGCTGATCGAAATGGCCCGCGCCGCCACACCCGCTGCACCCGTCGCCCCGGCAAAGCCCAAGGCACTCACCACATCCGCACTGCCCCCGCCGGCAGTAGCCGCCGCCCGCGGTGTACGCCGCTGAACCCCGCAGGCGGCCACCGCACCGCCCCCTGTTCCGGAGAACCTCATCACCGACACCCCCACCGGCCTCGGCACCGCCCTCGACGGTCTCCACGCCTTCCTGACACAGTTCGCACTGATCCACGGGCGTTACGAGCGTGCCTGGTCCCAAGCGGCCGGTGCCGCAGATGCCTCGCACGCCGCAGCAGTCATTGCGCGCGGCAGGCGTCGAGAAAGCGCCGAGGCATTCGAGCGCCACGTACTGCCGCACACGAACACGCTGCTGGCCGCCGCGCGGAGCGCCGTGGACGCCATGCCGCCGGCCCGGCACCATGCCGCCTGGCGCGCGCTGATCGACGACATGGCCCACGCCGCCGACCAGATCCACCGCATATGGTCCGCGCCCGCCGGCCAGGACGAGCCCGATGCCTCCCGAGTCCGTCACCTCCAGCTGTGGCCCTACGTGCTGGCCTGGGCTGAGAGGTCCTTCATCATTGCTGACCTCGCCGGACAGCACCGCCCTGTCGCCCCACCCCTGAGCGGTGAAGAACTCCGGCTGTGGCAGGGACGTGCGCAAGCAGCATGGGAGCGCGGCGACTTGGACACGACCGATGTCTGGTACAGCGCCAGCAACGAGCTGATCACCCTGGCGTATCTCGTCGAGCAGGGCGAGCAGACGGTGGTGGTCCTGGCAGGCGAACTCGGCAGCGAGCAGATGCGGGTCCTGGGCCATTACGACACCCTGCAGAAGGCAGTCGAAGCGTCCCCGCCCGCGGTACCCGCAGGGGTCCTGCACCCGGACATCGCTCCCTTCGCGCCCCAGGCTCCCGCAGCGGAGGCCCCGGTTGCGAAGCTGGTCCGGCAGGTCGACGAGGCGCGGCACACCGGGGACGTCTACATGGCCCTGCTCGACGCCGTCGACGACTCCGGCTTCTCCCGGGGCCCGCTTCCCCGCCTGGGCGAACTCCTGGACCGGGCCGCGAAGTTCGCCGACGCCCTGGAAACGAAACAAGGCCAGCACTCCGCCGCCCGCCTTTCCGTGCTCGCACGGCAACTGGGCGCGCTGAGAGAGGAAATCGAGTCCGCCGCCGAGAGCCTCGGGGCCGGCGTCCTGCCACCCCACCGCACTCCACGCCCCGTCTTCCACGTCGCTCCCACGCCCCCGGCACCGTCGGCCACACCGCCCGCAGGACCGGCCGCACCCCACATCCCCGGCCCTGCCAGCCGCCGCTAGCACTACCCCGGCCCCGGGGTGCCTCACCTCAGAAAGCACGCGTTGACCTCCACCACCGGCTCCCGCCCGCTGCTCGCGCAACGCCACGTAGCCCGCCTGCTGTTCGGCACGCTGCTCGGACGCCTGCCTAACGCCATGGCGCCCGTCGCGATCCTCCTCCTCGTCGCCGACCAAGGCGGATCGCTGAAGACGGGCGGCCTACTGTGTGCGCTGTACGGACTGGCCTCCGCCGTCGGGCAGCCGGTGCTGGGCCGGATGGTCGATCGCCGCGGCCAGACTCTGGTCACCGCGTCGGCGGTCCTGCTCACCACCGTCTGCCTGCTCGCCCTGCCGGTGGTCGAGGTCGCCGCCCGGCCCGGCCTGGCCGCCGCTCTGGTCGCGATCGCCGGGCTAAGCACTCCGCCGCTGGAAGCAGGACTGCGGGCCCTGTGGCCCGTGGTCCTGCCCAACGAGGCACAGCGCCGGGCCGCGCTCGCGCTGGACACCGGCGCCCAAGGGTTGATCTACGTCACCGGCCCCCCGCTGGTCGCGGCGCTGTCCACGACGGCGGGACCGCGCACCGCGATGGTGGTGAGCGCCGCGCTCGGACTGCTCGGCGCAGCCGTGGTGCTCAGTGCCGCGCCCTCGCGCCGCTGGCGCCCGGCTCCCGCACCCCAGCGCACTGGGACGCTCGGGCCCCTCACGCACGCGGGGCTGCGGTGGTTGTTCGTGGCGGTGAGCGGCGTCGGTTTCGCCCTGGGAGCGATGAACGTGTGGGCCGTCGCCCTCGCCGACCAACTCCGGATGGACCTGTTGTCCGGGCTCATCCCCGCCGCGTTGTCCACCGGCAGCCTCATCGGTGGCTTCCTGTACGGGCGGCACACCTGGCCCGGCACGCTCACCGCGCAACTGCTGTCGGTAGCCCTGCTGTTCGCCGTCGGATGGCTCCCGCTGATGGCCGTCACCGGGCCCGTCTCGGCCATCGTGCTGACGGCAGTACCGGGTCTGCTGCTCACCGCCGTGATCACCTTGGCGTTCCTGACCGTGGACGCCCTCGCCCCGCCCGGCACCACCACCGAGGCGTACGCCTGGCTGATCGCCGCGGTCGGCACTGGCCAGGCCGCCGGGACCGCCCTGTCCGGCGCGCTTGCCGAGCACCCCCTGATCGGCCCGGCTCTTCCCGTGGCGGGCGCCGCGCTCACCCTGACCGTCCTGCTCACCGCGCGCCGTCATCTCGCCGTCCTCGGCGCCACCGCTCACCGCCGGGGCAGGCACCGCCGCACACCGGCTCACGCCGCCCGCTGAACACCCGCTCCCTACAAGGAGCGTCCGACACCCCACCGCTTTCCCACCACCACCAATAGGAGACCCGCCTTGCCCGAAACGCCAGCAGAGCCGTTCATGCCGATCCGGCACACCACCACCGGCGAGACCACCACCACCGGCTACAACGCCGCCGCCCGGCGGATCCTGCTCCAGTCCGGCTTCGAAGAGACGTCAGGCTGCCCCTGCCGGGCGACGGAACCCGGTACGGAGCGGACCTACGGGCCTGCTCGGCAGCCAGCGAGCTGCCCGTCGCCAGCCATCCCCTGCACCTGTACCGAGCCCTCGGTCGGCCGGTGAGCGCCGACGGCACGCCCCGGTTGGCCCGGTCGCCGATGTCGGCACAGTCCGTGATCCGCTCCGAGAGCGGCCAGCCTCTCCAAGGCATCGCCGACCCCGCCCGCACCCGTACCTGTTGAAGGGGCCTCGTTTTGACCACACCCGGACCGTCTACCAGTCCAGCGCGCACCAAGGGCGGCGAACTACGGGCCAAGGTGGCACGGCTGCTGGCCGACCGGCCGGCGGACACGCTCACCATCGGGGACATGGCCCGGCAGCTGGGCCACTCCCACGGCGCCGTCCGCAACGCCGCCCTCACCCTGGTGCGACGCGGCGAGGCCGACCAAGGCGGGACCGGACAACCGGAGTTCCGCGCGAACGCGAAGACCTCCGCAGCCGCGCAGACCGCTGTGATCAGCCCACCGGGCACCCACTCTCCCCGCGCCCAGGCGGCCACGGCCCGCACGACCATTACCGCAGCAGCCACCCCCAAGCAGACCGGCCCGATCCGCCGCGCGGGGGGCCAGCTCTACCACCCCCGGGAGCTGGCCGATCTGCCCGACGTCGAGGCGTTGAATCGCTTGCGCGACGCCGACGTGCCGGTGCTGCTCTACGGCCCTCCGGGCACCGGCAAGACGAGTCTGGTCGAGGCGGCGTTCCCGGACCTGCTCACGGTCGCCGGTGACGGCGACACCACGGTCGGCGACTTGATCGGCGAGTACACACAAGCCGACAGCGGAGGCTACGTCTTCCAGTACGGTCCGCTGGTCACCGCGATGACCGAGGGCCGCGCCCTGCTGATCGACGATGCCACCTTGATCTCACCGAAGGTCCTGGCGGCGCTGTATCCCGCGATGGACGGACGCAGGCAGATCCAGGTCAAAGCCCACAAGGGCGAGACCATCAAGGCCGAGCCGGGCTTCTACGTAGTGGCGGGCCACAATCCCGGCGTCCACGGCGCGGTGTTGACGGAGGCGCTCGCGAGCCGGTTCAGCGTGCAGATCCAGATCGGCACGGACTATGACCTCGCCCTGGCCTTGAGGATCGATGCCCGGGTGGTCCGGGTCGCCCGACACCTCGCCCACCAAGTCGAACTCGGCGAGCTGGGCTGGGCCCCCCAACTGCGAGAACTGCTCAGCTACCAGAAGACCGAGGCCGTCCTCGGCACCAAAGCCGCGCTCGCGAACCTGGTCGGCATCGCTCCTGTGGAGGATCGCGACGCCGTCACCGCCGCCGTCATCAAGGCTGTCGGCGTCAAGAAGATCGCGCCCCTCACCCTCGGCAAGCAGCTCCCCACCTCGGCCGCCCGGCAGCCCCCGGGCAGCACCGCCTCCGCACACCGGGGCCGCCCGCGATGAGCGCCCACCACCACGTCCAGTCCCCCGCCACCACGCCGGACGATGACGCCGACATCGCGCGCTGGGACGACGACGGCGCACCGCCCGCGCAACCCCGCTCCTCCCCGGCCGCGTGGCTGCGCGTGGGAGCCGAACTCGGCGACCGGCTGGTCGCCCTCTCCGGCCGCCAGGACCTCCTCGTCACCTGCCGCCCCGGCACCCGCAGCGGCGCACCGGCCGCGTTCTTCCCAACCCTGGGCGAGGTCGAGTTCGACGCCCGCCTGTTCGCCCCCCTCCAGCCCCACGAGATCCATCCGCGGATCGTGGGCGACGAGGAGCGGTATCCCGCCGCCTGGGGAGTGTTCGTCCACGAGGCCGCGCACGCGGCCCACTCCGTCTGGACACAGCCTGCCGGAGCCAACCCCCGTGTCGTCGAGGCCGCGCTCCTGCTGGAGGAGAGCCGCGTCGAAGGCGCGCATCTGATCACGCGGCCCACGGACCGCACGTACCTGCGCACCAGTGCCCGAACCCTGGTCATGCCCGACATCGCCCACCCCACCCTCCAGGGCATCGAGCAGGCCGCCGCCGTGGCGGCCCTGATCCTCGGCCGCCGTGACGTCGGCATCCTGGACGCCGGCGAGACCCGGGCCGTCGCCGATCTATGCGAAAAGGTGCTGGGCGCCAACCTGCTGACCACCCTCTCCCGCATCTGGACCGCAGCCCACCAGTGCGCCGACCACGACGCCACGACCATGCTCGCGCGCGGTCAAGAATGGTGCGACGCTCTGGACGCCGCGGCCCCCGCCCTGCCCGTGCCGCAGGGCCTCACCGATCTGCTGTCCGGCGCCGTGCGGGTCGTCATGGACAGCACGGCAGCCACCGACGCCGCCGACCTCGCGGCACAGGACGCAGCGGCCAACGCCATGGCGTCGCGGTCCAAGGTGCAGGCAAAGGACCGCGCCCAACGAGCCGGCCAGCGACGCAAAGCCGCCGCCACCGCCAAGAGCGTGTTCAACACCCGTGGCACCACCGTCAACCCCGACGGCACACCGGCGCCCTCCGGCAACCCGGTTACCGGCACCCGCAAGCCCACCGCCGCCGAGCAGAGTGCCGCCGCGCGCCTGAGCCGCGCCCTGCGTGCCGCCGCCTACCGCGAGCGGACCGAGGAGCGGACCACCAGCCCCACCCCGCCCGGCCGCCTCAACATGCGCGCTGCCCTCGCCCGCGACGCTCAGCGCGCAGCCGGATCGGTCCCCACAGCAGAACCGTTCACCCACACCCACCGCCGGAACTCCCCCACCCCACCGCTGCGTGTGGGGATCGCCGTCGACGTCTCCGGCTCCATGCGGGCCGCCTGCGCGCCCGTCGCCTCCGCCGCCTGGATCGTGGCACGCGCAGCAGCCCTGACCGACCCCGACTCCCGTACCGCCACCATCGCCTATGACCAGCACCTGACCGCATTGACCCGACCCACCCACCGAGCACCAGAGCGCGTGACGACGTTCGATGCCAACGGCGGCCACCACAACCTCGGTGACGCCATCGACGCACTCGACCACGGCCTCGAACTCAGCCGCCCCGGCGCCGGCCGCCTCCTCGTGATCGTCACCGACGCCCACTACAGCAGCGACGAAACCGCTCAAGCCGTCACCCGCGTCAAGCAGCTCACGACCACCGGCTGCGCCGTACTCCAGCTCACCCTCACCGCGAAGTCCCACCACTTGCCGGGGACCACCTTGCTGCACCTGCCCCAGCCCTCCAGCGCTCCCGCCGCCATCGCCAAGGCGGCCACAGACGCCATCCGCAGGACACGCTGAGACGGCGCAGAAGGCGGAAGCGTCCCCGAGACCACCGCCAAGCACTCCAGACCACCTCCGCAGGCCAGCCCATGTCGCGCGCCGCTGAACCCCACCATCAGCCCACTCGACCGCACATACCCGGCCTTAACCCCTGAACTGCCCGCCACGGCAAGGAGACCACCCAGAACATGGCTGTCCGTACATCCTTCGAAGTCGTCCACAGCTGTGGACACACCCAGCCGCATGACCTGTCCGACCGGCCCGCCGACAAGCGCGCGCCCTTCGCCCGCTGGCTCGCCTCCAAGGACTGCACCGACTGCTGGAAGGCCGCCGGCGACAACGACAGCGCCAGCAAGGAGGAGTGGCTCGCCGCCAAGCGCGCCGCCGAACAGCAGGCCGCCGCCGACTGGGCCAACCAGTTCGAGATGCCCCCGCTCGAAGGCCCAGAGAAGGCCCTGGACTGGGGCGAACGCTCCCGCCACCAGCTGGTCACCGCCGCCTACACCGCGCTGGTCACCGAAGGTACCTGGGACGAGGCGGACTGGGCCGCACTCGAAGAAAAGATCCGCACGATCAGCCGCGCCGGGTGGTGGATCGACCAGCGGGACGCCGAAGGAACCGATCTTCCCGAGCTTCTCGACGCCGCCACCGAGGCCGACCTCGGCACCGAGAACCCATTCCGCTGAGAGTCCGAGCGAGCGCCGCGGGCCGGACCGCGCGACGCGTTATACCCCACGATCCCCGGTTAGCAAAACCGGGGATCGTCCGGACCATTGTCCTTCCACCGCCGCCCGTGCCGTTCGTGGAAGGACCCCTTTCATGCCCCAACCCGCCCGCCCGCCGTACATTCCCGCCGACATCCTCACGCCCGAGAGGGACATGGCCCACGGCCACTTCCGGCCCGGCGACCAGGTCGTCATCCTCAAGGGCGTCGCCGGCGGGGAGCTGTGGGGCGATGCCATGACGGTGGTGACCCCGTCCTGGCACACGCCCACCGAGGAGGACGGGTGGCGGCTGCGCGACCACAACGGCGGGCAGCAGACCTTCGTCACCGCCCACCCCCGCTACCTGGTCCACCTCTCCCGGCGCTGCCCCGACTGCCTCATCTACCTGCGCGCGCTGGAGGACTACCTGATACCGAAGTTCGCTGACGCGGGCACCGTGATCGACTGCGGGTGGTACTTCACCACCGATAAGAACCAGGTCGTGCACATCGCGGATGCCCGGGCCAGCCGGTGATCCCGTACATCCACGAAGCGGAGTTCTTCCCCTCCATCCCGTTGTCCGCGGCGCTGGACCGTCCTGTCGCCGAGCAGGATGTGCTGGGTGATCTCGTGGTAGCCAGCGCCCCCCTGGACTCCAGCGTCGCCAAGGGCGGCCCGCAGGAGTGGATGTTCGCCGACTGGGAGGAGTACCTCCTCGCGCCACAGGATCTCCACCCGTACGCCGCCGGGCCGAGCGCCAACGACCCCGAGATCTTCCATATGGCGGTCCGGCTGCACCCCGCCGACCGGGAACTGCATCCGCCGGAGTGGGCGGAGGTCGCTCAGCGGCTGACGCACGTCGCCGGCCTCGCACCCGCCGGGGACGAAGACGCCTGCCGCTGGGTCGCGCTGCAGGCCCGCCCCGGACGACTCGACGTGATCGCCAACCTCATCCGTGGCGACGGCGCCTGGACCCGGCAGCCCTACCCCCTCGCCCGGACGCTCATGGAAGAGTGCCGCCGCATCGAGGCCGATCTGGACCTGGTGCCCGCCCAGCCCCACGGTGGTCGCCCGCTGACCGCGCGTCTCTCGGCCCAACGCCCGGGGCTGCCGCGGACGGTGGCGGATCAGTCCCCACCTGCGGTGGCCGCGCAGCTCGCCACGCTGATGTGCAAGCTAGCCGACGAGTCCAACGGGCCGATCGCCTCGGTGCGCGGTCTGGTCGAGCAGGCCGCCCACCGGCTGGAGGAGTTGCCCCACGCCTACGGGCCCGAGGCGGGGCACCGGCTGGAGCTGATCGCCCGGCGTCTGTACGGCATCCAGCAGGACCTGGAGGCGACCGCCGCGGATCTGCCCGGCGCCAAGCAGCGCGCCGCCCTGACCACCCGCCCACCTGCCGCTCCGCGCCCTGCGCCGGCACGCCGCTCCCGCTGAGGCGCACCACCTCCCGATCGGCGCCTTGGTCGCCCACCAGGCCGAACGCATCCGCCAGGCGACCACCACCGAAGAGGTCGCGGACGCGCTGACCGAACTCACCGCCGCCCACGACGGTGTCCTGGCCGCCCTCGACGACGTCCTCACGGCAACGATCGAGTTCCACCTGGGCCTCGGCGGAGCATCCGACATCGCCACCGCCTCCCGGCTGCGCTACCTCGCCGAGGGACGCCTTGACGTCATCCGGTCCGACCTTGCCGGGGTGCGTGCCGACCTCGCCGACCGGCACGAACCTCACCCGCAGCGCAGCATGTGCAGCGCCGAAGTCGGCCCAGGCGAGCGCGAAGCCTCCGCCGTCTGCGGCTGCCCGCCCCCGCCCCGGACCACCACAACGCCCATCCCGGCGCCCACTACCCCGGCACCCGCCGGACGGCGGCGCTGACCCCCATCCCCGAGGAACACATGCACGAGCACGAATCCGCCCCCGATCTCGCGTCCTTCGCCATCGCCCTCGCCGACGAACTCCCCGGCAACTGGACCAGTGAGCACCAGAAGCATGCGCACTACCCCGACCAGTTCGCCCGCGCCGAACACGTCTGGGACATGAACTTGGTCGCGCACGCCATTGCCGAGCACGTCCTGGACCAGGACGCGGTCCTCACCCGCGATGATGGCGCCCGCCTGTATGTCATCGCGCGCCCCCGCAGCGGCGAGGAGTTCCTCGTCGGCGCCATCGCCCCGGCCGACATCCACGCGGACGCCTTCCACGCCGTACGAGAGCCCGACGGCATCGCCGTCCCCGACGACCCGGCCCAGGCCGCCGCTGACATCACCACCGATCTGCTGCCCCGCTACGAAAAGGCCCTCGCCCAGGTCCACGACAAGGCCGCCCGCCTCACCCCGGTCGCGCCCCCAGAACTTGTGGTGATCACGTTGAGCGGGCGGGACTTCCACGTCACCAAGCCCGACCGGGCCGATGCCGCCCAGATCCTCGCCGACAACGGCTGCGTCTACGACGAGAACCATGACGCCTTCGTGCTGCCCGGCGAGGACACCGCAGCCCAAGCCGAGGCCATCCAGCGGGCAGCAGCTCAGCTCGTACAACTCGGCATCGGCATCAGCGTGCGGCTCCCGCAGGCCAAGCCCGCCCTGGACACCGCCCCCGTCGCGACCCCGTCCAAGTCGCCTGCCCGGCGGCGATAGCCCCCATAAGAAGGGAGCAGCCCCGCCCGTGGGCAACAGAGCCAACGACTACGGCAGCGACGTCGAGATCTACCGAAAGCCCCTGACCGACACGATCTATGCCGAGACCTCCACCGGTGCGCCCGAACAGCTCCTGGCCCTGCTCGACGCCCTCGGCCTGGAACGCAAGACCACAGTGACAGCCGGACCCGTCTACACCTGGCACGAAGTCCCCGGCCACCTCAGCGAGGCCGAGCAGAAGCAGGCCGCTACCCGGGCCATCCCCTCCCTGCTCCTGGCCGGATACGTCGTCTACATCCCCGACGAACTCTTCGACCCCACCGCCTACCAGGAAGCGGTCGCGGACATCCGCAATCACCGCCACCCCACCGCCGCACCGCCCGCCAGCACCCGGCCCGCGCCCAAGGCTCCCAGCCGCGCCACCCCTGCCCGGCGGTGAACTACAACGCCCCGGAGCCCCCCGCCCATGACGCTCGCCGACGAGCACGACGTCGACGTACTGATGTACCACCGCGACGGCACCATCTACGTCGACAGCCGCCCCGGCGCCCCCGAACGCCTCCTGGAACTGCTCGACGGCCTCGGCCTCGACCGCCACTGCGCGCCCGAGGAAGACGACGAGTGGCATCAAGTCCCCGAGCACTGGGGCGAGATCGCCGTGAAACAGATGGCCGACCGCGCAGTCTCCCTGCTGCCCCGCGCCGGATACCGCATCTCCATCGCCACCGTCGTCGGCGGCACCGCCCACCAGGCCGCCCGCGCCGCAACACGACCGTCGCCACCGGCCCCAGCCCCTGCGACCCCACCCTCCGCAGGAAGCCGCCGCTCCCCCTGACCACCGTCTTCGGTCGGCCCTTGCAAAGGGGCCGACCCCGCCGCCCGAGTGAGACCGCACATCCCCGCACCCGACCACACGCCCCCGCCCATCACCGCCAGCAGAAAGCCGCGCCTGGCCGCAGCCCTGTTCCGCCACTACCTGCGCGCCGTCGCCGTCGGCAGCACAGAGCGCCCCATCCCTTTGGCCGGCGCCCGGCCAGAAGCCACCCTCAGCGAAGCCCGCCGCCTCGGCCGACGCGGCTGACCACCCCTCTTTCTTGCCCCAGGAGGCCCATGACCGACCCGTCCAACTCCGCCGTGAACCTCGCAAAGGACATCGCCTTCCGCTTGCGGGTCCTGGACGAGTACCTCACCGAGGCCACCCCGCGCCACGCTTCCGAGATCCTCAGCGAGGTCCTCGACATCGAAAACGGACTCCTGACCGGGGTGACCCACCTAGTGGAGACCGGCTCCCGGTTCGCCCAGAGCCAGGCCCACCGCGGCATGCTCCCGCCTGAGGTATGGCTCGCGATGGGCCGGGCCGCCAACGAACTCCACTGCGTCGGCACGGATCTTGACGAGCACGCCGCCACCATCAAGCAGCTCGGGACACCACCCGCCGCGGTAAGCACCACGCCGCCCAATCCCGTCGCCTCCGCCATGGTCGTCAGGAGGAGCCGGTGAAGAAGCAGCAGCAGTGGACCGGTTGGAGCCCCGGCGCCCAGCAGGCCGAACAGCACTACCTGATCGAGCGCCGCTACCTCGCCGGCGGCGGCGACATCCGCTACGTCAGTGAGTTCCTGCGCGCCTCCGGCTGGAGTGATAAGTCCAAGACCGGCGGACCGCTGGTCTTCGACAACCCCGACAAGTCCGTCCGCATCGGATACGACCCCTTCACCCAGCCCGGCGGGTGGACGATCTCCGGGAAGGCCGCCCCAGGTCAGGAAGCCTGGCACGCGACCTTCACGCGCCAGGTGCCCGTGGAGATCGTCGCCGGCTTCACCGACGCGCTCACCCGCCCCCGCTCCGCGCACGCGCCCAACGTGTGGGCGCCGCTGCAGGAGCAGCGCTGGAAGACCGAACAGGGCCAGCACTTCACCGCCATGAGCCCCGACGGCGGCGCCTGGATGCAGTTCCACCAGTCCAAGCCCGGCGAGGCGCTGTGGTGGGCCGGGGCCCGCAACGAGCACGGGCGCGTGTGGGACGCCAGTTTCACCAGCAGCACACCGATGCACCTCCTCCAGGCGTTCAGCACCGCGCTGTCCGACCCTCAGCAGGTCATCCGTCCGCGCGGGCATGTACCGCCGTCCACCCGCATCCGCACCACGTCCGTGTCGGTGCGGCCCGACGAGATGTCCGCCTGGCAGCAGACCCGCATCCAAGCTGCTCGCGCCGCCACCTGGGCCCGCAACTCATGGGCCTCCACCCGGCCCCGACACCAGACTCCCACCGCCGGTCCATACGCGCAGGCAGGCTCCCGAGCCCGCCGCTGACCGGCCCCTGGCCCTCCGGCCGCCCCCTGTCCTCGCACTGAAAGCACCCCGACTTGCCCCACCACGCACCCGATGCCCCCACCTCCGGCCAGATCCGTCAGGCCACGAGCACCCTCGCCGATCTCGCGACCTACCTCCGCACGCATCCCCCGCTGGAGGACGTACTGCCGCTGCTCGCGCCACTGCTCGACGAGGACGACGGCGTCCCGATCCAGCTCGGCAACATCCTGCGCTGCAGCGAGCACCTCATCGGCCAGCAGGCCGCGTTCCCCCTGAGCGACGAACTCCGTCTGAGCACGGAAGCCTTCCGCGAAGCCGCCCAGGAGGCCACGGACTGGCATGTTCTGCACTGGGACGTCCAGCGGCTGCGTACGCAGACCGGCGCCCCGGAGCGATGAGCGATCCCTACCTGCCCACCCGCGCCAACTCCCCGCACGACATCATCTGGTTCGAGACCCAGCCCCGCCATCTCGCCGGACGCGGCGACCCCCGGCACATCACCCAGGCACTGCGGGCCGCGGGCTGGGCGAACCGCTCCGACCCGGCCTTCCCCCACGTCCTGCTGGTCGGCCCCGACCACCGGCACACCGTGGTGCTGGAGCCCGACCCCCAGCCGTACGGGGCATGGTGGCGCGTCCGTGGCCAGGAAGCAGACGGCCGGCGCTGGTACACCGAGTTCGGCGCGAACATCCCCGTGGAGATCCTCGCCCACCTCACCGACGCGCTGGTTCGTCCGGTCCCCGAGCAGACGCCGCCGATCTGGTCGCCCCTGACCACGGCAGGCTGGTCCTACGAGCGCGACGAACGCGGCAACGAGATCGCCCGCCACCCCGACGGCATCCTCAGCCTGGAGCGGTGGGCCGTCTTGCCGGGTGAGACCTTCCATTGGCGGGCCCAGGCCGCCGTGCCCAACGGCGGCGGTGGCTTTCGCCGCATCTGGCACGCCTACCTCGACGACCAGATGCCGCCCCACCTGATCGCCGCGTTCACCAGCGCGCTGGCCAGCGACGAGCCCGTCCAGCGCGGCATGTACGACGTGCCGCACACCTACCTGGTCACCCAGGAACAGCGCGGCCCGCAGGGCGAGGAACTCGCCACCGCGCACGAGGCCCGGCTGAAAGCCATCCGCGCAGCCGCCCGAAAGGTGCGCCGCACCGCCGCACTGGCCACGCGGGGTGGCCCGCCTCCCGCCGCGATTCCCTCAGCCGCTGCCCGGGGCCGGTGAACACAGGCGGGCAGCTCCACCCGTCCGGCCCCCGTCCCGGGTTCGCGATCGCTCCCCAGGACCCCGCCTTGCCCACGTACACACCGCCCGCACACGCCCACCAGCTCTACCTGGAACAACTCGCCCTGTGCCTCCGCGACAGCAGGCTGATCCACGCCCTGTGGGCCACCTACCTACTCACACGATCACTGCGACCCCGACACGGGCCGGCCCCACCTTGACCGATGGGCCGATCACGGCCAGGCCGTCCTCGACATCAACGCCTTGGCCCGCGAGCAGCTCGGCCCTCAGGCCGCACCACTCGCTGCCACGCGCGAGGACCAGCTGAACGCCGCTCCCGCCACACCCCCGCCAGCGCCCCGCGCCGCTTCCCCCACCGGCCGGATCCGCTGACCGAGCGGGGCGGCACGTCCGCCCGGCTCACCGCCCCCTATCCGTCTTCCGTCTGAGAGCGCTCTTGTCCCCGCCTGCACAAACGCCCGATGCGATCCACCGCGAGCGGCTGCACCAGCTCGCCGCCTTCCTGCGTGAAAGCGAGCAGATCCTCGCCGACTTCGACGCCTGGCGAGAGGAGCACAGTGACCTCGAAGGCTGGCCGCTCGACGACGACGAGCACAGCCGTCGCGCCGTCAAACGCGACGCGGACACCTGGCGGTCCTTCAACCGCGTCCGCTCCTTCGCCAGGGAACTGCTGGCCACCGCCGAGGTGCAGGTGCAGCAGCTTAATCCCGCGCACATCCAGTCACGCTGGCCCTGGCAGCTGGGCGTCCTCGACTACGCCCTCAAGCGGCTCGGCACGCTTCAGCACGAATGGCTCGAAGCCCGCGACGCGCTGCCCCCGACCGCCAGGCCGGGCAGCTTCGCGTACGACGACGCGCTCGCCGAACGCAACGAGGAAGCCTGGTCCTACCTCGACGACTGGTCCAGCCACGGCAAGGCTCTCCTCGAAATCCAGGCTGCCGCCCAGGACCTCCCGCCGCGCTCACCGGCTCTGATCTCAGCCACGACGCACGCACGCCCCGCGGCCCCCAGCGCGCCGCCTTCCTCCGTGGTCCGGAGGTGACCGGGGTGCTGCACGACATCGACGTGGTCCTGGTCGCCCCCCGCTACCTCGCCGGCCCCGGCGACCCGGCCTGGGTCACCGTCCCGCTCCACCGTGCCTGCCACTGGAGCACCGCCGAGGACCCGCTCGTACCCCGAGTCATCCTGACCAGCCCCGACCAGCTCGCCCAACTGCGCATGGCTCCCGACCCCGACCCAGCCGAGCCGTGGTGGAACCTGCGCCACGCGCACCACGGTGACCAACGGGCCTGGTCGATGACCTTCGACGCCCACACTCCGGTCGAGATCATCGCCGCAGTCACCGACGCTCTCACCGCCCCCGCCCCACCGCCGATGACGTCCGACGACCCGTACGCGCCGCTGCGCGCGGCAGGCTGGCACGCTCCCCGTCACCACGACGGTCACACCTCCCCGCAGGGCATGACCGCGCCCGACGGCCTGGCCCGCGTCGACCGCACCGTCCACGAAGACGGCCGCACCGCCAGCTGGATCGTCGAGACCTCCGTCCATCAGCTCCCCGCGGTCTGGCGCGCCTACGTGGACGGCAACACCCCGCCGTACCTCGTCTCGGCGCTCTTCGGCGCGATGGCCGACGAGACGCCCCTGGTCCGAGAACCGCACCGCGTCCCCCACCTGGCTTCCACCCAGGGGCGCACCAGCTCCGGTCAGGTCAGCGCGGACACCCTCGCCTTCGCGCTGGAACGCCGCACCACCGCCCTCGCTCAGCGGCGCACCCCGCCGCCACCGGCCGTTGCGCCCTCCTCGCCGAACGTGCCCAAGCCGCGTCGGCCCCGCTGATCAGCCAGCACCCAACTCCCCCTCCGGAACCGCTCTCTTGCCCCAGCCCTCCTCCACCAAGTCCACCGACGCGACCGACATTGTCTTCAAGATTCTTCTTGGGGCCATCGCCGTCGGCGTTCCCTTGTCCAATCTCGCCTGGCTCGGCGGGCAGATCACCGCCTGGGCGTCCAACTCCGAGCCCAGTGCCCCCTACCAGCCCGTTCAAGCCCTCCTGCACCCCGAGCAGCTCTGGCCGGACCTGGGAGAAACGTCCCTGCTGATCGGCACGCGCGTTCTGCCCGGCGCCGTGCTGCTTGCCCTCGGCGTCACCGCCGCCCTGCTCTACAAGCGGTACAAGGGCACCAGCGGCGGACGCAAGAAGCGCATCGACGGCATGGCCAAACGCGCCGACATCGAGCCGCTGATGTCCAAGGCGATCACCTCCAAAGCCCGCTCCCTGCGCCCGAGCCTCAAAGACGCCAAGCACATCGACGCCAACGACACCGGCATCCTCCTGGGCAATCTCCAGGGCACGAAGCACGAGGTGCGCATGGGGTACGAGGACGTCGCGGTCGCGATCATGGCGCCGCGCTCCGGCAAGACCACGTCGCTGGCGATCCCCTCCATCCTCAACGCGCCCGGCCCGGTCCTGCTGACCTCCAACAAAGCGGCGGGCGATGCCTTTACCGCCACGCTCGACGCACGGGCGGTCGTCGGCCGGACCTGGTCGATGGACCCGCAGCAGATCGCCCACGCCAAGCGCGAGATGTGGTGGAACCCCCTGGCCACCGCCAAGACCCTTGACGGGGCAGGCAGGCTCGCCGGCCACTTCCTCGCCGCGAGCGTGGACGCGAGCCAGCAGGGCGACTTCTGGTCCAAGGCCGGATCCAACATCCTCTCCCAACTGTTCCTCGCCGCCGCCCTCGACGAGCGCCCCATCACCGACGTGATGCAGTGGCTGGCCTTCCCCGCCGACCGCACGCCGCTGGACATCCTGCGCGACCACGGCTTCACCGCCGTCGCCTCTCAGCTCAAGGGCACCGTCGAGGGCCCGCCGGAAACCCGCGACGGCATCTACGAGACCGCCCGGCAGTACGCCGCCGCACTGCTGAATTCGGAGATCGCCGCGTGGGTGACCCCGCAGAGGGACATCAAGGAGTTCCGCCCGGAGGCGTTCGTCACCTCAACCGACACCTTGTACCTGCTCTCCAAGGACGGCGGCGGCGGAGCCAGCGCCCTGATCGCCGCGTGCGCGGACTCCGTGATGCGGGCCGCGACCGCCCAGGCCGAGCGCGCCGGCGGGCGCCTGGACCCGCCCATGCTCGCGATCCTGGATGAGGCCGCGAACGTGTGCAAGATCAGTGACCTGCCGGACCTGTACTCCCACCTCGGCAGCCGCGGGATCATCCCCATCACGATCCTGCAGAGCTACCGCCAGGGCCAGAAGGTCTGGGGGGACGCGGGCATGGACGCCATGTGGTCCGCCTCCACGATCAAGGTGATCGGCTCCGGCATCGACGACCCGGACTTCGCCGACAAGCTCTCCCGGCTGATCGGCGACCACGACGTCGAGACCACCTCCACCTCGCACTCGGAGTCCGGCAAGAGCACCTCGGTGTCGATGCGCCAGGAGCGCATCCTGGCCGCCGACGCCATCCGCGCCCTGCCCAAGGGCACCGCCCTGTGCTTCGCCACCGGCATGCGCGCCGCGATGCTCGACCTGCGCCCCTGGTACCTGGAGCCCGGAGCGCAGGAGTTGTCCGCGGCGTCCGCCCGCGCATCGAAGGCGATCACGACCCGAGCCGTCGCCAAACACGCGCCGGAGCAGTCCGACTTCGGGAAGGCCGCGTGAGCGAAGTGCGGCTGCACCTGGTGCCGGTCCGCTCGCGTGAGGCGAAAGAGTTCGTGCGCACTTGGCACCGCCACCACACGCCTCCGGCCGGGCAGATCTTCGCCGTCGGAGCCGCCGACGAGACCGGCACTTTGCGCGCCGTGGCGATCGTGGGCCGCCCGGTCGCCCGCCACCTGGATGACGGCGCCACCCTGGAAACCCGCACCGCCAGCGACGGCGCACGCAACGCCAACTCGCTGTTGTACGCAGCGGCGTGGCGGGCGGCGAAGGCCCTCGGATACCGGCGGTTGATCACCTACACGCAGGACGGCGAGAGCGGTGCGTCCCTGCGTGGCGCCGGTTGGCGTGTGATCGCCAGCCGGCCTCCCCGGGCCGGATGGCACACGCCCTCCCGCCCTCGGACCGACCGCGGCAACGACCGCATAGCCCGGCTCCTGTGGGAAGCCGCCTGAGCCCGTGCACCGGACGACGATGACGATCCCCCCATTCGGGTTTCCGCTACCCCCCGGCTCACCTGGAGTTTCCTTTGCAGACCGTCGACTTGGCCGAACACACCCGCCTCCTCGGTGAGGTGGTCACCACGCTGGAGAGGCTGAGAGCGGAGGTGGATCGGGCACGGAAGGGCGAGATCGCCAAGCCCGTCCGGGAGATCGCGCCGGTCGCCCTGCGAGTGCAGGAACTTGCGATGCAATGCACCCGGCAGTTCCACGACCTGTCCATCAGCCAGTACGCCGTGATGAAGGGCGGCGGGGAGAGCCTGGCACACCTGGCCGGCGCCTGCTCCCAGATCTCTCTCGCCGCCACGCTGTGCAACCTGGCCATCCACCACCGCACCGAGATCCTGCTGCACGAGGACGCCGACCCCACTCCGGCCACTAGCCGCGATCAGCTGCGGCGAGCCGGTGCCGAGCTGGAGAGAGCGGTCACCACCTACCGCACCGTGGCACAGCAGCTCTCCCATCGACTGGCCTCGGCGACGGCCCGGCATGAAGACCGACAGCTCATCGCCCATGCCCGCACCGACGAGCCGACGGTGGCATCCCCTGCCGCGCGCAACGCGCCGCCGGCCGAGCCAGCATCCAGGCCAGCTGCTCGCCGTCGTTGACGAGCTGAGCATCTCAACCCCCCGCCACTACCACCATTGGAGGTTTCGTGCCCTTCATGCATATACCGGATGTGACCGTCTGGCCCGCCGGTGACGGCCGTGCATCCGTTGTTCTCGACCGCCCCGGCCGCGGTACTAACCGTCTGCTGAGCGACGCCGGCGCCACGGCCCGCATCGTCCCAGCGGCGCACCCTGCGGCTGCCCCAAACCACGTATGACGACACCATCGGCCGACGGCCTCCTGTTCGAGGTAGCCGCCCCGCCCACGCCGATCGAACGGCTGCTGCTGCTCGCGGACCACTACGTACGGCACAACGACATGCTCGACCTCCTCCTTCGTACCGGGCCGGAGGCAGAGCCCGAGGCCCACGTCGCCTCCGCACAGCGCCTCGCTGCCGCGACCCGCTCCGCTCTCAAGGCAATCGCCGACGAGCGGCTCTATGAGAGTCCCGAGTTGGCGGACGCGGTGGTTCGTCTGCAGCAACTCACCTACCTGAGCACCGCTTCCATTGAGCACCGTCTCCCCGTGGCCCGCATGCTGACCGCGCTGGCCCCCGAGGCCGCCGTGGACTGCGCGGCGAGCGTCGCCGGTGAGATGCGGCGCAGGCGCGGGGCGGCCACCGAAGGTCTGGGTCTGCAGCTGACCGCCACGGAGCACACCGCTCTGGGGGAGATCGCCCGCGGGCGAGTCGTGGCCACCAGCTCCCTGGGACGGCAGTACGTCCACTACCGGGGCGCCCGGGTGCTGATCAGCACGCTGCGGTCGCTGGAGGCCAAGAGCCTCATCACACGCGTCCCCAAGTCCGCGCCCTCCGCATACGTGGCAGGACCGCTGCAGGACCGCATCCGTCTCGCCCCAGCCGGGACCACCGCCTTCGCCTCCACCCTCGGCCTGCCACCCGCCCCCACCTCGCCCGGCACCACGACGGCCCCGCCCGCTACTGCCCGCACGCAGTCGGCCACCCGCAGCCGCTGATCCGATCAACCGGAGTCACACCGCCCATGCCCCCGCTCAACCTTGCAGAACAGGAACAACACCTGCGCGACCTGGCAATGGAGTTCGATGCCCTGCGTATTCGCATCCGAGACCTCTCCTACACGCCCGGCAGCGACGCGTTGCGTCGGATCGGCCCTCTCCTGGTCAAGAGTCAGGAGCTGACGGCCGCCACCCTTGTACGCCTGAGCGCGCTGGATGGCAGCGCATTCACCGAGATCGCCGGCAGCCGCGCCTGCCTGGACTGCCTGGCCTCAGTCGTGGCCGCTTCGTCCCTGGCCGGCAACGACCTCGGCCACGCGCTGGAGGCCAACCCGTACGACGGCGCGCCGTTTCCCGGCTACCCAGCTGACGACGAGGCAGTGCGTACCGCTCGGCGCACTGAGGCGGCACCGCGGCTGGCCGAGCACCTGGCCAATGCCGCCTATCAGTGCGAGATGAGCGTGGTGGGGTGCAACTACCTCGTCCGTCACATCGCCACCGCACAAGAGCAAGCGAAGCCCATCCAACCGACGACGGGCCCCGAACTCACCGCTGCCCAATACGACGCCCTGAAGGCCCTCAGTCCTGGCGACGGAAGGCTGTACGAGAGTTCCCAGCGTGGGATGGGTCGGACCCGTGTCGCCGCTCCTGACGGTACCCGCGTCTCCATCACCACCTTCCGGGTCCTGGTCAAACACGGGTTCGTCGCTGTGGACACCAGCACACCTCTGTTCCACCTCGGGCAGAAGATCACCGTCACCGAGCAAGGGCAGCAGGCCCTGGCCAAAGGGCGCCCCGCCGCCGTTCGGGCAGCCACCGCGGTAGCCACCCACCAGCCTGTCTCGGCACCGCGCGCCCGCCGGTGACGCAGCACGCCCAAGAACCGCGTACTGGCCCCCGGACCTGGCCGCGGCGACCTCGACCCACTCACTGACGCACTCGGTCTCTTGATCCGATTCTTCGGATGACGCTCACGGAGCGTCGTCACGACCGGAACGGTCGCCGTCGACAGCCCCGATGGCAGGCTCCTGATTACCTGCAACCCTGCCCACCCGGCGAGCAAGTGGTGGCCCCTCGCCCGCCACGAGCCCTGCCTTTACGAGCGGGTGCAGCGAGAACGGAGCGTCACCCGGTCGCGGCCAAGACGGCGCACGCATCTCCATCGCCACTTTCCAGGCCCTCGCCAAGCGCGGCCTCGTCACCATCGACACGAGTCCCCCTTGCTCGTCGGCCAGGCCATCACGGTCACCGAGCAGGGGCAGCGCGCTCTAGCCCACGTCCGGCCCACCGCCACCCTCGCCACCACGACGGTGCCCGCACCAAGAACCTCCGCGCTTCCAGGCGGGCGCCGGTGACGAGATGCGTCTGCGAGAGCCCCCGTCGGCTCTCCCCGCGCCCACTCACCCGGTACGCCGAGCCCCTGCCCGCAGCCTCGCCGCGAACCATGCCCCCTCACTGAACGGATTCCTCACCTCCCCGATGACCGTCCACCCCTCCCCGCCCGAAGCACTGCTGGCGCTCGGTGCCGAGTACAACCGCCACAACGACGCGCTCCACTCGCTGTATGTCGTGGAGATCAACGGCGCCAGGCCCGCGACCGCGGTCGGCAGGCAGATCCCCCGCACAGAACACCTGGCCAAGTCGGCTCTCCACATCGTCGAGGCGTTGAACGACCAGCCGATGTTCCCCAGCCCTGGGATCCGCTCGGTCTACGCACGCATACGGCAGCTCGCCCATCTCGCCCTCGACGCTGCCGATCACCTCCTGGACGCCGAGGACATCCTCGACGACACCCGCGTCGGCGCCCCCAGCGAGCACGGGGTGCCCCTGACCGCTGAGGAGGCCCGGGAGGAGGTGAGGGGCCGCCTCGTCCTCGTACGGGACCTGACGGCCCTCGGCGCCGACGACGCACTGGCCACCGCGGAACTCCTGACCACCGAGATGCGCCACCAGCGTCTCCTGCCCGCCGGCCGGTCGCTCGACCTCTCGCCCGCGCAGCACACCGCCCTGCGTGCCGTCGCCCAAGGCTTCGTGACGATCGACCGCCACTCCGACAAGCCGAGGATCAGCCGCGACGATGTCCGCGTCAGCATCAGCACCATCCGCTCCCTGGAAGCCCGCGGGCTCCTCACCCGCGAGGAAACCCCACGGATCCTGCACTACGAACGCCTCCACCTGACGGCTGACGGCTGTCGCACCCTGGCAGCGAGTTTCGGGCACCCGCGGCCTCCGGCCCTGACGACCGCTCGTCCGGCAGCACCCCGGACCACCGCCACACCCGCACGCTCCCGATGACAACGTGGCTGCGCCGTCCCACCGCCTCTTGGTCGCACCACCCCACCCTCTCGCTCCGCCGGGAGAGCCATCCACGACCACGGTGCGCGAACTCGCCGACGGCATCAGCCGGGTTCCCGCGCCGCCTCGCGCAGCCCTGCCGGCAATACCCGCGCTCGTGCAGCCCGCCGCGCCATCCACCGCGCCCCTGCGGCGCTGAGCCACCCCCTCCCCCTCTGCCTCATTCCAAGGACGCACCATTTCCGAATCCCCCACCTTCAGATGCATCTCTCTAGGCGCTGGAGTGCAATCCAGCGCCATGCTCGCCCTGTCCGCCAAGGGCATACTCCCCAAGGCCGATTACGCGATATTCGCCGATACCGGCTGGGAACCACAGGCCGTCTACCGGCACCTTGACCGACTACAACGAGACATAGCCGCACCAGCCGGAATCCCCATCCTGCGCGTCTCCTCCGGAAACATACGAGAGGACGCACTCGACCCGGATCACCGCTTCGCTTCCATGCCGCTCTACATCCTGAACAAGGACGGCAAGCCGGGCATGACCAGGCGCCAATGTACTGGCGAGTATAAAATTAAGCCCCTGAAGAAGCAGGTGCGCGAACTCCTCGCATACCCCTACCCGGCACGCATTCCCCGACATGTTTTCGTGGAGCAGTGGGTCGGCATCTCGACGGATGAATTTCACCGGGCCAAGGACTCAGACGTCAAGTACATGCGCAACCGCCATCCGCTCATCGACATGGGATGGTCAAGGGCCGATTGCCTCCGCTACTTGACGTCACTCGGACTGGCGGACACACCGAAATCCAGCTGCCTTGGATGCCCCTTTCACGGAAACGCCCAGTGGAGGTCCATCCGGGACTCGTCGCCGCAGGAGTGGGCGGATGTGGTGGCCTTCGACGCGGCCATCCGGCAAGGCAACGCCCGCGCCAACGCCACCGGCAACCGACTGCTGGGAGAAGCATTCCTGCACCGCTCGCGCGTGCCGCTCGACCAGGCCCCGATCGACCACGTCACGCCGCCGAATGGGCCGCCCTGCAGCAAGAACTCGGCGACAGCGACGCAGACGCACAGGAACTGGAGGCCGGCGTAATCGACGGCTGTTCCCCGTGGGCCTGTCGCGGTGAAGTCGAGCTGGTCCAGAATGATTTCGGGCTGGCCACTTGATACTCGATCTGTTCGCCGGCCCCGGGGGATGGAGCCAGGCCCTGACCGTGCTCGGCGTACGGGACGTGGGCCTTGAATGGGACGAGTGGGCGTGCAAAACCCGTGCAGCGGCAGGGCAGTTGACGATCCGCACCGATGTCGCCACCTATCCCCTCTGGCCGTTCCTCGGCAGGATCACCGGGCTGATCGCGAGCCCGCCGTGCCAGGCATGGTCGATGGCCGGCAAACGCCTCGGGCTCGTCGACCAGCCCCTGGTCCACCAGGCCGTCGCCGACCTCGCTCAGGGTCTGGACACCCGTGCCAAGCTGCTCGCCGCTTGCCGTGACGAACGCTCCCTGCTCGCCGCCGAACCCATGCGCTACCTGCACGCCCTTAACCAGCACGGCCAGCCGGATTGGGTCGCGATGGAAGAGGTCCCCGACGTGCTGCCTCTGTGGCGCCAGTACGCCGCGATTTTGCGGGCCTGGGGGTACTCGGTCTGGACGGGCGTCTTGAACGCGGCCGACTACGGGGTGCCGCAGACGAGGAGGCGGGCGATCCTGCTCGCCTCGCGTACGCGGACCGCCGAGCCGCCGCCGCCCACCCACGCCAAACTCGCCGAGCCTGACTCGCTGTTCGGTCCGGGCCGCGCCCGCTGGATCTCCATGGCCGAAGCCCTGGGCTGGGGCGCCACCGACCGTCCCGTACCCACCGTCTGCGCCGGAGGCGGACCCGGCGGTGGGCCCGAGCCTTTTCCCTCCGGCTCCCGCAAGACCCTCAGCGACGCCCGCGACCGCGGCACCTGGAAACCGCACCCGCCCGCCAACCCGGCTGGCACTGCGGCGGATTGCCGGGCGGGGAGGGCCGTCCACTCCGAGAACCCCACCGCCCGAGCGATACCTGCGGCGTGGCGCTGGACCCTGCGCAACAACAACCAGGCCAACGCCACCATCCGCACCATCGACGAGCCAGCCGGGACCCTGTTCTTCGGCCACCGGGCCAACGAGTGCGTGTGGCAGGCCGAGCCGGTCGCCCCCACGCTTCCGGGCACCGACCCGGCCCCCGACCCGATCCGGATCACCGCCGCCGAGGCCGGCATCCTGCAGACCTTCCCCGCCGACTACCCCTGGCAGGGCAACAAGGGCCAGATCTTCAGCCAGGTCGGCAACGCCGTCCCGCCCCGCCTCGCCGCCCACCTGCTCGCACCGCACCTCGGCAAGTCCCTCACCCCCGACGACTTCACCCTGGCCGCCTAATGCCCCCTCACTCCGCCGCCGACGAGAACGACGACCTGGACGGCCTTCCGCCGCCCCAACCCGTGCACTACGCCGAACAATCCCTGCTCGGCGCCCTCCTGCTGGAGCCCCACCGCCTCGACGAGATCGGCCCGCTGGATCCGGACCACTTCTCCAACCACACGCACGGCGAGCTGTTCCGCGCCATGCGCTCGGCGCCGGCCCCCGACACCGAGCAGCACCGCACGAGCCCGGCCTGGCTGAACACCGTCCTGGCCGCGTCCCGCCCTCACGCCCCCGGGCTGACCGCCTCCTACCTGCACACCCTCATCCAGATCTGCCCCTGGCCCCAGCACGCGGCCACGTACGCCCGGATGATCCGCGCCGACCACGCCCGCCGCAGCCTGCGCATGCACGCCGAGCGGCTAGCCCAGACCGCGCTGGACACCACCGTGCCCCACCGCGCGAAGGCCACCGTCCAGCAGGCCGACGCCCTCGCCCGGTTCCTGGACGACCTCTCCGGCCGCTTCGCCTCGCACCCCGGCTCCCTGCCGCGTACCCCGCTGCCGCCGGCACCCGCCAGGGACACGAGCGAGGAAGCCCTCGACGAGGAACGCCTCCTGCTCGCCACCGCGACCGCGTACCCCGCCGAGACCAGTCAGATGCGCTGGCTCGTTTCCGAAGACTTCGCGCTCCCCCTGCACGCGGCGCTGTGGCAGTGCCTCACCGTCCTCACCCATCGCGGCGATGCCGTCGACCCGGTCACCGTGCTCTGGGAAGCCCAGCACCGCGGCCTCCTCGCACACGACATCGCCCCCGCCGACCTGCTGACCCTGCTCTCCACGCCGGTCGGCTCACCCGAACACTGGGGCGAGAAGGTCCTGCAGCGCGCTCTGCTCGCCCGCGCGCAGACCGTCGCCGTCAGCATCGCCGCCTTCACCGACGATCCGGCCAACAGTCCCCACCAGCTGGTCACCGGCAGCCGGCGGGCTCTGGCCGACCTCACTGCCGTGCGCTCTCGCTGGCAGCAAGCCGCCAGCCCAGCAGTACCGCGTACCGCCCGCCCGGCCCGAACCCCGGCTGCCCCTCGGGCCGGGCCGCCACCGCGGATCGCCCCCGCCCTCGTCCGAGCCGCCCGCTAGAACCCCCAGTCCGGGCCGACCTCCCCATCGGCCCGGACCGGCGAAACGAGCCCCTATGCCCGAGCCGCGCATCGGCAGCGCGATACATAGCAGACGATCCCCGGTTAGCGAAACCGGGGATCGTCCGGACCATTAGTGGTCCACCGCCATTCCCTGCCCGTCACGTCGAAAGGCAGCATCACGACGACAGCCCACAACTCCACACTCCTCCAGCGCTCCAGCAAGAGACCTCTATGCCGCCGTGTAGCTGAGGCGGAACAGGTCCTGGGCACGCTCCAGGTCCCGCTCCGTACGCAGCTGCAGCTCCAGGTCTCCCGTGCCGTGGTGGCCCAGCCCCGTCACGTCCCGGGTGAAGCCGGGGACGAGGTCGACCTCCTTCGGGTCTACCTTGAGGTAGACGAGGAGCTTGGTCTGCTGCGGCGGGCAGAGGCTGGCGAAGTTCCGCAGCCGTCGGTAGGCGCGGTACTGCTTGCGCTGCACCCGGGTGACGCCGTCCCCGAGTCCGACCAGGACCTCGTCGACCGCCTCGGCCAGCTCGACCGTCGCACCGCCCTGCTCCCGGACCGGCGGTACCCCGGCCGCACGGCGGCGTACCCGCTTGGCCTGAGCCGAGTTCCCCGTGACGGAGGCTACGGTCTCAAGGCCGAAGTGGTCGCTGCCGAAGTACCGGTAGCGGACCAGGTCGATCGAGCGCCGGTGCTCGCGGACGGCGTGCGCGTCGTAGCGGGTGAAGTCGCCGGCCACGCAGATCAGCCGGGGTGCGCTCCACAGGATCTGGGACGCGGCTGTCGCCCCGAGACGGTCGCGGACCAGGTTCCGGAAGGCGTCCTTGTGGTTCGTCAGCCAGGCCATGTAGTACAGGCCCTGGTTGATCACGCCTGCGTCGGTGCCGCGCTTGTACTCGACGATCACGGGTGCGCCGTTCTCGTCGAGGCCCAGCGAGTCGATCCGTCCGCCGTCGACGCAGTCGATGACGTACTCGCTCGCGAGGAACGTGACGCCCAGCATCGTCTCCATGTTCGCCTCGACGAGGTCCTGTACGTCAGCCTCGACCTCAGCAAGACGCGGCGTGACCTCAGTCACGCCGCCTTTCGTGTTGAACAGCTTCAGGCCCGACACCTTCCCCTCCTCGGCTCGGAGATCATCAACGCCGGGCAAGGGCAGGATTGTTTCCGCGAGGGTCTTCGGACCTGTGAAGGTGGTGTGAGAAGCTACGTCCGGGCCACCGCGGCGCGCTAGCGTCCCACGGTTCCCAGGGATCCACTCATCCCACATACGTCCCACAGGTTCCTGGGACGAGCGCTAGGAAGACTGCGTTTTCGCAGGTCAGCCCCCGTAGCTCAGTGGATAGAGCAGGTGCCTTCTAAGCGCTTGGCCGCAGGTTCGAGTCCTGCCGGGGGCGCCCTCTTCCCGCCCTCCCATCGGGAGGGCATTTTTGCTGTTCAGGGGCCGTTTATCGGCCTCGGCGGAGCAGCTTCGCGGGTGCGGGTGCACCCTCGGGCGGAGTCGGCGGGTGTCCGGCTGAAGACGATTTCGTCCGGCCCTCGGCGGGCGTTCTTCCCGAAAACTTCCCGACGTTTCGGTGCGGTCTCTTGCTGTCGAACCGCTCACCAAGGCCACGGTCTGTAGTCGGCCACAAGCATCGCCCTCGGCCGCGCAGACGGCGGCCGCCGTCATGGACGGCGGCTGGCACTCACCCACGCCGCGTTGACGCTCCCTGACGGTGGCAGGTGCCATGGCCGGACGGATGAAAACACGTTGGCGGGCCACCTCCGAGCTGCGACCATGCAGCTGTTTCCCTTACGGAGGGTGCCGTTGTTCGTTTTCAGTTGTGCGCGCTGCGGTGTCGAGCTGACAGTCCCTTTGTCCCAGGTTTCCCTTCCGCCCCATGCCCGTCAGAAGTACGGGAATGGGGTTCAACTACCGGTGCTCATGGAGTCAGGGACGTTTGCCGTGGACCCGGACCCATGGGGAGGGCCATGGCGGATGTGGGACGAGATCGATCCGGGCGAGGCGGCGGCACACGGCATCTACGCGCCGGTCTACGCCCTGTCCGACAGCACGCCCGGGGCAATCGTCATTGCTCCCGGTGATATCCGCGGAACCCGGCTGAATCCCGAGAAGCGCGGCGGTGCCTGCTGTGGCCTCGACGGAGCCGACGGGCCCAACATGGCCTGCGAGGCGTGCGACCTGCCCGTGGCGACAAGGGTCGACGACTGCTCGCTCTGGCAGGCAGTGCGGCTCAGCTCAGGAGCTGTGCGCCGCGTCCCCATCGGCGGTGTCCACACTGCACCGTTCTCCTGGACGGAATTGGTGGAGAGGGGGGAGAGCACGCCCCCGTTCGAGCCGATTGGCACGTGGGGAGGACGGTCTGGGTCGAGCCACTACTGGTCGTGGAGTCCCCAATGGGAGGCGGCAGCCGGCCAGGCGCTCGCCCACCTGTTGGTGGCCTCCAAAGGGCAGCCGGTGCAGGTCCCGGGCGGTCTGACCGCGGACGTGTTCCAACGCGCGCTCGACGCCTTGCTGCCCGCAGGCCCGCCAACGCGACACGCCGTGCTGGCCGGGCCGGGAGAACCCTCCGCCAGTGCGGACGTCGACATCCTCCTCGTACCGGTCCATCCCCGGACGGGTCAGACCTGGACCCCCGCCGGCCCGGCGGCATCGGCATACCCGGTGCCCCTGCCGCTGGGGGTGTGGCTGTGGCTGGTCTCCCCCGAGCCGTACTTGCCCGTTCCCGCGTCGGGCGGCATACCCCAAGACGTACTCCGCGACGACCCGCTCCCGCCGCGCCCCGACTACCTGTTCCGGGCCGACCGGGGCACGTTCGAGCACACCTTGGTCCGGCTACGGGCCGTTCGCAGCCCGTGGATACGCAAGATCCTCAAGAACCTCACGCAGGATGCATCGGTCGACATCTTCTAGCCGTACGGCCATCGAACAGCGCCACCCGCCGGTTCAGCGGTCCACGTCGTAGGACCGCCTCGTGGCAGCCCCCCAAACAATGGCAAATCGTCATACGGGTTGAAGGGGCGCTTGATATCCGATCATCCTTGCCGTCATGAGTCTCGTCTCCACCTCCTTCGACGTGCCCGACATGCGCGACTACGCCCACGACTGGGCCCTGGTTGATGTGGAGACGTCGGGACTCATAGCCCGGCGAGATCGCGTGCTGTCCGTCGCGGTGATCACGATCGGCCCGGACGGCGAGCAGACCGGGGAGTTCTCGACGCTGCTCAATCCGGGCTGCGATCCGGGACCGGTGGAGGTGCACGGGCTGACCGTCGAGCGGCTACAGGGTGCACCGCGCTTCGACCAAGTCGCCGGGCGGATCGGAGCAATGCTTCAGGACCGGGTCTTGGTCGCCCACAACGCCCAGTTCGACTACGACTTCCTGGCCCACGAGTTCGCCCGTGCGCGGATGTGGCTGCCGGTGTCGCAGCGGCTGTGCACCCTGGCTCTGAATCGCCAGGTGGATCCGCCGACGGACGACATGAAGCTCGGCACCCTCGCCGCCCATTACGGCGTCCCCCGGCAGCGTGCGCACGATGCGCTGGACGACACCCGCGTGCTGGCCGGGATCCTGCGAGCCTCACTGCGCGAGGCGGCGCGGCTCGATCTGCCCTTGCCGCTGGTGACCTGCCCGCCCCGGGCGGAATCGCAGTTCACGCCGAAGCCGCCGAAGACACCCTGCGCTTATCGCAATCCGGGACGCATGACTCCCGGCGGGCCTCTCCAGCAGGGGATGAAGGTCGCGATCACCGGTGAGACCGCCCACGCCCGGACGGAGCTGGTCGGGCGGGCGGTTGCCGCCGGGCTGAACATGATGACCTCCGTCAGCCGGCACACCAGCGTGCTGGTCACCAATGAACCGGCGTCCGGTTCGGCGAAGGCCCGACGCGCACTCGCCGAAGGCGTGCCGGTCATCGACGAGCACACCTTCCTGCGGTTGCTGGCCGACGTACGGCCGGGGACAGCGCATGAGGCGACGGCCATCGCTGTCGACCCCGTGGCCGAGCCGGAAGCAGAACCTGCCGTCGGACCCGTGGAGTCGGCACCCACCACGACCTCTGCCGTACCCGTCCCGGAAGCCGCAGCCCTCCCCGCTGCCGCACCCGGTGCGAGGGTGCCCGCTCCGCGCCAACCGGTGCCCTCCGTCGGCACGCTGGAGAGGCCTCTGGCCGGGCGTCGCGTACTGGTGCTCGGCGGTGTCCATGCCGATGCCGCGGCGGCCCGTACCCGCATCGTCGAGCTGGGCGGGTCCGCGGCGATCAACCTGTCCGCCAGCGTCACCGACGTCGTACTCCTGGAGGGAGGGCAGGGCGACCGGCGCATGAGCCGCATCACCGCCCTCGAACTCCCCGTGCACGATCTCCACTGGCTCACCGCTCCGACCGCCACCGACCCGGCCGCGGCAGCCCTCCGGACTCAGGAGCCGCACGTGATGCCGAGAGGCGGTGTCATCGACCTGCCCATGCCACACGGCAGACCCGCGCCGGAGTGGTACGTCACCGCCGGCTGGGCACCGCAGACCGGCCACGAGATCGACGTTGTCGCCTTCCTCCTCGACGAGGACGAACAGGTCACCTTCGACGAGGACTTCATCTTCTACGGTGCTCCCGAGAGCCCCGCCGGAACCGTGCGACTGCTGACCGGCGGCCCTGCCGAACAGACCGTCGCCCTCAACCTGGCCTCCCTGCCGCCCGCGACGCGCAAGGTCGTCGTCGCCGCGGCCATCGACGGCGCCGCCACCTTCGGGACGGTCGGCGCAATCCAGATCGGCGCCGCCCCCGGCAGCAGCGGGGCACCCCTCGCCCGGGCCACCCTGGACGCCGCCACCACCGAACGCACCATGCTGCTCGCGGAGATCTACCGCAGGGGCCCGGTGTGGCGCCTACGCGCCGTCGGGCAGGGCTACGACCACGGCCTCGACGCCCTCGCACGCGGATACGGCGTCGACATCGCCGACTGAACGCAGGCGTCGGGAGCGAAGATCTGCGCGTCCCTGCGCCCGGTTCAGGCTCGGCGACGCAGTGCGGGCGTGGATCCGGGCTTCCGGGGGTGGCGCCCCCGTCCGCTTCTCACGGACGGGGGCGCCGTCGTCGTGCGGGACTACGCGGTCACGTGCGCGCCGGGCGCCTGCCGTTGTTGTTCGGCCGGTCCTCGTCGTCCGAGAGCCGCGGCAGCTTCTCGATGAGGTCCAGCAGGGGCTCGTAGTCACCGTAGGGCGAGAAGTCGTCGCCGCACCGCTGGTTCCGGGGTGCGGTGAGGAGGTCCTGCGCCTCGGTTCCCGCCAGCTCGACGATGCCCCGCGTCTTCCCGACCGGGACGTCGGTGCACACCTTGCTGACGACGGTGTCGACAATGGCAACCGCGGGGTTCTCCTCGGTGCCGAGAACCGGTTCCGAGTCCCACGGGTCGGGCGGGACCGGGTCACCGGCAGGGGTGGGACGGTGCGCGTCAGGAGTGGCGTCGGCGCTTTCCGGGGTCGAGCGCCGCCATTCCTTGGGCGGACGCTCGGTGTTGCCGGAATCAGCCTTCAGCCCCAGCAGATCGCCGTGCTTGCGGGCCAGCTCATGGATGGGGTTGCCGGCGTCCTCGGCCGCCTCGTCGAAGCACTCGGCGACGACGTGCTGGGGGGCCTTGACCGGAGTGTGGCCGAGGCGGACCAGGGCCAGGCCGCGGACGCCCCGGTCCACGGCGGTGGTCTTGGGCAGGCCGATGCACTTCGCCGTCTCCTGCGAGATCAGCATCAGCGCGGGGCCCTTCGAGTGCTGGGAAGGCGCGGCGGGTGCGGCCGCGGCGGAAGTGGCGGCGGTCGCGGTGGCGGTGACGGGCGTGGCCGCCAGCAGGCCGGCGGTGGCCAGGCCGACAGCGGTCAGTACAGCGGATGCTCGCATGGCATCTCCTCTGGGTTCGCTGATTTCTCACGGACCGATTTGTCCGTGATGTAAGCATTACTCGCGGGCAAGCCGAGCGCATCCTCAGGGCGTCCAAATGGAACGGGACTTGGAAGCCGCGGGCCTCAACTCGCTTTGCGTACAGCGCTGGTGCGATACGAGGCCCGCGCGCCCGACAGAGGCAGACCACAAGTGGCGCAAAACGCAGACAAATAGAGCCCGGCGCCATCTGCCGATGGCTGCCGGCCCATCGCCTGAGCGCCCCGCTGCCGGGGGCGGGCGAACGCAATACGAAGCAGTACGTCGGGCGGCTCTTCGAGCACACCGTGCGCATCGCGCCGAGCGCGCCGCAGCCGCTTCGCACCAAGTGCCAGGTGACCAGGAACACGACCACACGCGGCCCGAGTTGTCCGGCACAAGGTCGGCTGTCGCCACCACCCGGTACCGCACCGAGGAGCTGAGCGAAGCCGTCGCCGTCACGGCCTTCCATCCCATAAATGGGGCAGTCGATAACCAGAGTTCGGGATCGGATTTGGGTCAAGCGGTGGGGTGGGCTGCGTGGGGGCCCGTCCTGTGTGGTGTGCGGGGCGGTGAACGCGGATCACGGCGTGCGGTCCGCGGGCACAAGTTGCCAGTCAGGGTGCGAGAGTTGTGGCAATCGCGTCGCGGTTGTGATCAGTTCAGCAGGCCTTGTCCAGCGGTACCCGGCAGGTTTGCGACCGCACCCTTCATCTCCAAGGGCGCGGTCGCATTTCGGCTGCCAAGTACGAGTGGCTGAGCCGCCCGGCACCCGGCTGCCCGGTGTGCGGGTGCCGGGTGTCCGGGTGGCGTCCCCGAGCGCCATGCGCGTTCGGGGACGCCGTCTCGGGGCGGTGCGCGGCTACGTGTTCATCGGGCGCTTGCTGTCCTCCAGCCGTGCCGCTTCCTTCTCCCGCTCCAGCCTCTCCTTCTCCTCCCTCTGCTCCCGCGGCTCCTTCTGGTCCTTCTGGTCCTTCTGGTCCTTCTCGGAGAGCGGCGGCAGCTTGTCGATCAGGGCGAGCAGGGGCTCGTACTCACCGTAGGGCGAGAAGCCGTCGGCGCACCGCTGGTTCCGCTGCGCGGTGAGGATGTTCCGCACCTCGGCGCCGACCAGCCCGACGGTGTTCCGCTCCACCGTGATCGGGACGTCGGTGCAGACCTTGCTGATAACGGTGTCGACGATGGCCACCGGGGGGTTCTCCGTGGTGCCGGGAGACGCCTCCGGCGCGGGCGGCGTCGAGGGAGCCGAGGGGTCGGGCGGAACCGGCTCGTCGGCACTGGTGCGCAGGTGAGCGTCGGGGTTGGCGTGGGAGTTCACGGGGGTGGGACGCAGCCACTCACGCGGCGGGCGGCCGTCGTTGTTGTTGTTGGCGGTGTCCGACTTCAGCCCCAGCAGGTCTCCGTGCTTGGCCGCCAGCTCGCGGATGGGGTTGTCGTCATCCCTGGCCGCCTGGTCCAGGCACTGGGTGAGGGTGGTCGGCGGGGCGGTGACGGGGATGTGGCCGAGGCGGATCAGGGCCAGGCCGCGCACCCCCCGGTCCACGGCGGTCGTCTCGGCGGGAAGGCCCAGGCAGTCGGCGGTCTCCTGCGCCATCAGCATGAGCGCGGGGCCTTCGGAGTGCGGGGCCGCGGCGGCGGACGCGGCCACGGTCCGCGCGGTCGCGGCGGAAGTGGCGGCGGTCGCCTGGGCGGTGGCGGGAAGGGCCGCCATGAGGCCGGCGGTGGCCAGGCCGACAGCGGTCAGTACAGCGGATGCTCGCATGGCATCTCCTCTGGGTTCGCTGATTTCTCACGGACCGATTTGTCCGTGTTGTAAGCATTACTCGCGAACAAGCGGAGCGCATCCCCAGCGCGTGCGAATGGAACGGGACTTGGAGGCCGTAGGCCGCAATTCGCCTTGTGTGCCACGCCGTTGCACGGCGGAAAAGACGCACTCAACGGAGGCGGATCACAACCGGCGCAAACCGTGCGGGAACTGGGCCGGGCTTCGCGCACCGATGGCCGCCCCTGGCCTGAGGGCCACGCTGCGGAACTCGCCGTGACAACACCGTGGACGGCGGCACGCCAGGGCAAGCGGACGCAGCCCGAAGCGGTACGTCGGGTGGCTCTCCGAGCACACCGTCCGCATCGAGCTGAGCGCGCCGCAGCCGCTTCGCACTAGGGGCTCGCCGACCACGAAGACCGTGACGGCGCACCGAGTTGACGGACGCGTGCGGCCGGCTACCGCCACCGCCCGGTACCGCACCGAGGAGCTGAGCGAAGCCGTCGCCGTCGCGGGCTTCCCTCTCAGCGTTCTCCTTCTCCTTGGAACGTGACCGGGCCGACGTGTCCCACCAACAGGCTCCCAACAGCCGCAAGGTCGTGGAGGGCTGTGCACACAGTCTCTTCCACGACCTCGACGGCGGTCACACCACCGGCAACGACGGGCACGCGCTGGACATCCGGCGCCCACCCTCCGGAGCAGGGCCGCCCTTCACCGGGCGGCCCGCTCCGCGTCGCCGGCCTCATCGGTCCAGTGGCACCTGCCAGGTCTCCACGGGCTGCTTGCCCGGGACGAGGCTTGGCTGTGTCGCGGACTTCAGCTCGGGCTTGAGCGCACGGCTCGAATCCGGGGATCCACTGGTGTTGTTGCCGGTACCTGTCTGGCCCTGTTGGGTATTGCCGGTGTTGTTGCCGGTCTGACCCTGCTGGGTGTTACCGGTGTTGTTGCCGGTCTGACCCTGTTGGGTGTTGCCGGTGTTGTTGCCGGTCTGGCCCTGCTGGGGCTTGCCGCCCTCCTGCTGCTTATTGCTGTGTTCGCCCTGTTCGCCGTTGGGGTTGCCCTTCTGCTGGGCGAGCTCCGGGCAGCTCTGCGAGTTGAAGGCCTGGGCGATGAGTCTGCTGGAGTTCGCCGTGGAGGGCGTGTGCATGGAGAAGTTCTCCAGCTTGTTCCCGTTCTCCTTGTTCGTCATGTCACCGGAGACGGTGGCCATGGCGAAGGACGCTCCGAAGTGCAGCGTTCGGCCGGGGCGGACCTCGAACTTGTGCGTCGTGGTCTCCTTCGCGGTCTTGGTCCAGGACTTGGAGAACGTCGCCCGGAAGGCCGCGGTGAAGCTGGCGCGCGCCCCCACGAGGACGGTGTCCGTGACGCCGACGTGAGCGGTGTTCTGGCCGGTGGCCGTACCGCTCATCTGCTCGCTGGCCTTGTTCGTGGTGGACGACTGGGCCTTGGAGCTGTGCGGCGACCAGGTCTGATGCGTGTTCTCGTTCGCGACCTGCTTGGTGGTCGAACCGGTCACCTGGACGGTGTCGTCCATGGTGACCGACGCCGTGTTGTTGATGGTGCCCTCGAACATGGCGCTGCCGGAGATCTCGCCGCCGATGTTGTCGGTGGAGGAGGACGTCAGCTCCGCCTCCTTGGTGACGACGATCGAGTCGTCGGTGCAGTTCTCGACCGCGTTGCCGACTGACACCACAGCAGTGTTGAACTCCTTCTTCTCCTTCTTCAGCTCGAAGACGCACGGGGACGGCTTTCCCTGTGACGGCTGGCATTCCTGAAGGACCTTTCGGTAGTCCTTGATGGGCTTGCCCTTGGCGTCGTAGGCGCGCGCCTCGGGCAGGGCGGGCAACTCCACGGAGCTGCTGCTGACGGGATCTGCGTGGGCCGGCGCGGTCGGCATGGTGAGGCTCAGGCAGATGAACACTGCGAGGGTGAGGCCACGGCGGGCGGAGCTGGCCGTGGGTGGGTTCGATGTGGACACAGGGGTCTCCAGAGGTAGTACGGGGAGGGGACGGACCACACGGGCGACCGGCACGAATCCCGTCACCGGAGATTCCCGTCACAGTGATCCCTTGAACAACCGCACCTTAAACACGGTCTGTTGCCCTCTGCACCCGTAGGCGTTGATTATCCGATTTTTTGGTGCATTGGCGTGATTCCGTGCAGGGCCGGGCCGGTAACGACCCAGCCCTGACGGTCACTTCAGCCGCACCTGTCCCAGCAGTCCCCCCAGTTGTCCCAGCGTTCGTCCTCGTCCCGGGGGACCTGAACGTCGGCGTAGGCGCACCAGCCGCCGTCCTGGTCGTAGTACCAGTACGCCTCGCCCTCCTTCGCCGGCTCGAACGGGAACGGGTGGCACGGGTTGTCCATGCCGCTCACGGCACGGGGAGCGGGTGCCGGCCGGACAGGCGCCTCGGCGGCTGCCTCACCGGTGAGAGCCGCCGAGGCAAGTGCCACGGAGGCGAGTACTGCGAGAAGAGCACGCATGTGTGTTGCTCCTTTCGGGAGTTGGCGGGGCAGGCCGAACGAGCGGCGCACGACCGACGTCGTCAGGCCGCCCCGCATAGGGAGAAACGTTTTCGCGCCGAGCCTGGCCCGGGTCTTGCTCCGGTGCCAACTTCTGCGGCCGTACGGGTCATTTGGCGACCCGGGCAGATGGAACCAATTCGGTGGCACTCGTGCCGTTGTCCCCCAGTGTTTCCAAAGCCCTTAATACTTTGCCTTGTTCGCTTGAGGGCCAACGCACGTGGGCCCGTCGGGTGCCCCTCCGCCCAGCTCAACTCGCGCTGCCACCGCGGCCGGGTTACAACTTTGATGTGGCCGAATTCCCGGCGCTCTGACCTGCACCACTCGGTAGCACAGAGGTCCGAACGGGGTGTTTCCATCGGACACAGGCATCCCTTTCCCTGTGTGACGGAAGGGATGTGACGCAACGTTAGGCGTATCGACCGGTCGATGGGGCCGTGTACTGCGTCCCCCCTCCGCTGCGCATTACGCGTATTCGGCTCCGACCGGTTGTCCCGAAAACCGAAGAGGAGAAAAACGTGGACAGCCGCAAGCTCGCTGCGATTGTCGCCCCCGTCATGCTGACAGCCGGACTTCTCGGCGCGTCAGCGGTCGCCGCACCCAACTCCGGTACGGCTGGCGCCCATTCGCACAGAGTGGGCATGGCAGAGGTGGCAGCCGATCCCTCCTACTCCCGCGCGCCGACTCCGGATGCGGCGTCGGCGTCGCCGGTAGCGACTCCGTCAGTGACCCATCCCGCGGTCGAGCAGGAGAATCCGTGTCCCCCTGGCACGGCGGAGGAGTCGCAGTCGCCCACCTGCAAGATGAAGGGCAAAGTCGACACCCGCCTCAAGGATTGCCCGCCGGACCCGGCCGCATCGCCCGCCCAGCAGGCCCAATCCGATACGGCGACTGAGTCCGGCGGCCGGCCTTCAGGCTCCGGAACGTCCGGAGACAGGCGCGCCGCGGACGATCCGCACATCTCGACGTGCATGGACCAAGTGGCGGGAATCCAGGGCGCCCACAACCACCAGCAGGCCTTCCAGAAGGGCCTTGAGTCGAAGATCACGGGTTTCCAGGAAGCCCAGAAGGATCGTGACACTTCGTTCAGTGAAGCGGCGAACGGGCTCTGCACCATTCCCCTGCCGCTGCTGGCGACCGTCCCGCCGGACGTCACCCGTTTCGACCCGAAGGACAGGTTCTGCTGACGGTGACGCGTGAGCCAAAAAAGTGGCCCCAGAAAGAAGTTGGCGCTTCGGTGCCAGGCATAGAAGGAGAGAAAAGTGAGTCAGAGAATGAGCCGTCGTGTGCTGCTTGCAGTCGGTGTGGTGATGGCCTGCCTGCCGGTATCGGCCGTCCACGCGGCAGGAGCGGATCCGACGCCGCCGGGCCTGGAGGAGAGAGAAGTTGACGTCCCGGTCGTCAATGGGTCCTTCAGCAAGCCGCAAGTCGCTCCTATCAGTGCCAATGACTGGGAGCAGGTCTACGGAATCTCGGAAAAGACACCGTGGTACTGGGGTACAACGGGTGGCAGTAGCACCACAGCCGGCGTGGTGGTCGCGGCCGGACAGTATCGGGCGAACCGTGGCACCGATCAGGCCGTGCGTGTCGATGCGCTCCTCACCGCCGACGGCAAGGGTCTCGACCCTCTCAAGCAGCTGAAGACGCGGTTGTGGGATGTGCGTAAGGGGTCCGAGGTGACCTTGACGTACGAGTACGCCCCCACAGTCGACCGGACATGCCCCAAGGCCGGGCAGGGCGCGGCCCAGCAGCGCAAGGAACTTCCACTGGAGGTACGCATCGACGGAAAGAGGAATGAGTCGTGGAAGGTGATGGTGCCCAAGCCGGAGTTTGACACCATTCAGACCACGTATGGGCCGGTCGAAGCAAGGAAGACGAAGTGGGATCGGGCCACCGTCTCCTTCAAAGCCGAGACCGACCACCCCGAAGTGGCCTTCGTCCTGCCCGACGTGCAGTACGGCGAGACATTCAAGTACCCGGTAATGGCGGAGTGCCATCCCATGATTGCTGCTGTGTCGGCACGTCAGCGACCCATCGAGGTCGACAAGAGCCGACGCAAGAGCGACCTGCCACCCGCCAAGTCATTCACGGGTAACGAGCCGTCCATGTCCGAGACGCTCACCACCACGCCCGACCCGACCCGGGCCCTGAAGGAGTGCGCGAAGACCACCAACGACTGCAAGTTCACCCTCAACCAGCGGTACTCCTACGGCTACTACGACCGGCCCAGGCCGATCGGTGAGGTCTACGAGAACTGCACGTTCAGCGAGAGCCAGGCCTCGGCGGCTCTGCGGGACAAGAGGAAGGTCGTCTACCGCGAGCGCTCCTTCGACAGCGCCAATCAGGTCGCACACACGCAGTTTCTCGACTCCGGCTCGCACCAAGGGCTGGTCAAGGATGACCTGAGCCGCGATGTCACACACGCCGAACCCGGGACCAGTGCAGCTAAGGACGCCGACCAAGCCGACCACGGAAAGGCGGCAGTGCACTTCGCCGCTGCCTACGAGAAGGTCCGTGACCAGCCCTGGCAGTGGTCGCGGACAGCGGAACGCGACATCGACGTCGTCACACCGAAGAATCACGCGAGTTGGGTGGAGGTGTCCGCCGCGCGGGAGCGAGCCGACGGCCACTACACCGTCACGGGCAGTGACCTCAACGGCACGATCGAGCCGGCCGTCTACCGGCAGTTCATCACCTACGACGGCCCTTCCCGCATCACCTCCGACCGTGTCTTCCAGCGCCACGGCACCCTCTCGCCCACCGAGATCGCGCGCTGCAAGACCCACCGGCCGCTGCCCTACACCCCGGCCGAGGAGCCGGTGGTGCCCTACGACCCGAAGGACACGGACGTGAAGGACGAGTCCCTCACCCCGGGAACGGCTGTCAGCAAGCGGAACATGCCGCCCGCCAAGAAGTGATCCCCGCTGCCACACGCCCGAACAGTGTCCGAGAACCGGCGCCCGGCCCCACGTACACGAGGCCCGGCGCCGGTTCCACGAGCAGAGACCGAGAAACCGTGCAGACCGCCATGTGGTGGCCGGCTGTGTTGACCGCCTTCCTGCGGAGCCGTGGTGGCCGCCGGTGTGTCGGGGCTCGCCGGGTGTTCGGCGTCGCCGTCACCCGCGACCTCTTCCGCGTCAACGGCCGCACACGCGCCCGCCGTCAACTCCCCTGGGAGCGTGGGAAAGACGCCCGAGCCCGGTGGCGGACCCGTCCTCCTTCGAGCTGAGCGCGGACGGTTCCGGTGGCCGCCCGCTCACCGACCACCGCGTACTGGTGCGCGTGGGCTCCCTCACCGCGCGCGTCAGCGACCGTGACGCGCGGCGCCCGCCGCGGCTGCCGCTCGACGGCGTGGTCGGCAGGCAGCTCGACCGGATCGGGCGCGCCCTGAGAGGGCGGCGGCTTGCCTCCCGGTCGACCTACGCGTGCGTAGCGGAATGACAATCCCCATATCGTATGCCGACGGGGGCCTGGACCGACTACCGCAGGGTTAAAGGAGATGGCCGTGGCGGACGAGATCAGCAGGATCGCCCGACTGGACTTCACGAGCGTCACCCCCGACGACTTCGCCCGCATGGTGAAGGGACTCTCCGGCCGCCAACTCACCGGGATAGCCCGGGACGGCGCGCTGCGGGAGCGGGTGCTCGGCGAGGTCTTCGGGCGCATGGAGCGGCAGTTCAGACCGGAGGCGGCCGGGTCGCTCACGGCGTTGATCCGCTGGACGGTGACGGGTGGCGGCGCCGGCCCCGACGTCGTGTACGAGACGAGGATCGCGGACGGGACGTGCACCGTGCGTCAGGGCCGCTCGGCGGCGGAGCCCCGGCTCGCGCTCGCCATGGCCGACGCGGAGTTCCTGAGGCTCGTGTCGGGCAACGCCAGTCCCGTCACGCTGTTCCTGCTGCGCAAGGTCAAGGTCGTGGGCGATGTCGCGCTGGCCGCGGCGCTCACGCGGTACTTCGACATCCCGAAGGCGTAGGGCCCGCCGCGAGCGGGGCCTACGCCGCAAGCGGGGCGGAACCGTCGCCTCAAGCGGGGCGGGGGACGCGCCGATGTAGGGCCCATGACGTCTACGTACTCGTTCGGCTCCTCCGGTGTCCGTACCGCGGAGCCGCCGCCCGTCGACGCCCGGAGCGAGCGATGGCGGACGGCCGCGCGGCTCGGGCTCGCCTTCCTGCCCGCCCTCGTCGTCGCCTTCGCCGGGTTCCAGCGGCGGTGGATGTCCGACGACGGCCACATCTACGTGCGGACGGTGCGCCAGGTGCTCGCGGGCAACGGTCCCGTCTTCAACGTCGGGGAACGGGCCGAGTCGTCCACCGGGACCCTGTGGCAGTGGCTGCTGGTCGCCGCCGGGGCGCCCGGCTTCGACATCCCCACGGCCGCGATGTACGGCGGGCTGTTCCTGACCGCCCTCGGCTTCGCGCTCGCCGCGGCCGCCGCGCTGCACCTGCGCGGCGGGGACGGCCTCCTGCTGCCCTGCGGCGCCCTCGTGCTCCTCGCCCTCCCGCCCGTCTGGGACTTCGCGACGTCCGGCCTGGAGACGGGGCTCGCGACGTGCTGGATCGCGGGCGGCTGGCTGATGCTCGTGACCCGCCCCCGGGAGCTGTCGACCTGCGCGGTGCTCGGGCTCGGGCCCCTCGTGCGGCCGGACCTGGCGCTGGTGTCGCTGGTCTTCCTCGCCGCCCAGTGGGCCGTGGCGCGCCCGTCCTGGCGCGGGGTGCTCGCGGGCGCGGGCGTGGCGGGGGCGCTGCCCGTCGCGTACGAGATCTTCCGCATGGGCTACTACGGCCACCTGATGCCGCTGCCGGGCGTCACCAAGGAGGCGTCGCGGAGCCTGTGGTGGCGGGGCGCCGACTATCTCGACGACTTCGCCGGCACATATCTGCTGTGGCTGCCGCTGCTGATGATCGTGGCGGGTCTCCTGGCGTCCGGGCGGATGCGCGAACGCGTCGTCGTGACGGCGCCCGTGATCGCGGGGGCCCTCTGCTGGCTCTACGTCATCAAGGTGGGCGGTGACTTCATGCACGGGCGGATGTTCCTGCCGGGGCTGCTGCTGATGCTGCTGCCGGTCTTCCTCGTGCCCGTCACGCGCGCGTGGACGATCGTCGCCGCCGGGGTCGCGGTGTGGGCGGTGACGTGCGCGGCCGTGCTGCGGGTGCCGTACGAGGGGCGGATCGGGCCCGGCGGGATCGCGGACGAGCGGGGCGTGTACGTCCAGCAGAACGACGCCCTGCACCCCGTGCACCACACCTTCGCGGGGCAGCCGGGCAACATGGCGTACGCCGGTCTCGTGCGGGAACGGGCGCGGGACGGCGCGCCCACGCTGCTGCTCGCCCGCAGCCCGGTCGCGGCGGCCCGGCCCGGGATCACGGGGGTCTACAACACGCTCGGCTTCAGCGGTTCCGTGATCCCGCTGTCCGGCGCCGCGCTCGACCCGATCGGGCTCGCCTATCCGCTGGCGGCCCACTCCCAGCCCATCAACGGCCGGGTGGGGCACGACAAGCGGCTGCCGGACGAGTGGATCGTCGCCGACCGCGGGGTCAGGGGCGCGCTGCCCGAAGGGCTCGACCCGAAGCGCGTCGCGGCGGCGCGGCGCGCCCTGCGCTGCGAGCCGTTCGCCGAGCTGCGGGCGGCCACGCGGGCGCCGCTGACGGCCGGGCGGTTCTGGCGGAACCTGACGGGGGCGGCGGGGCTCACGGCGTTCCGGTTCCCCAACGATCCGGTGCGGGCGGAGCGGGAGTTGTGCGGGTAGCCGCACCGGGGGCATGGGCGGGGACGTGGCGTGGGGCACGGCTGCCTGTCGTACGGCGGTGACGGGAAACCCGGCCGGGTGGAGCCGCGTGCTCGGACCGTGCGCGGGGTCACCCACCGGCTGATGGCCGTCGGCGGCAACGGCTCGTGGGGCACGCCGCGGGAGGAGCCGTGCCTGGATCGAGCCGGCGCACGCACGCTGTGGCGGGGTGGCCGCCGGCGCCCGGCCCGGCGCGCACCGCGCACAGCGCCGTTCGCCGTGTGGCCGGGGCCGGTCTCGCCGCCGTCCCCGGAGCGTCGCGGAAGTCGCCGTCGGCGACCTCGCGGTTCTCGTGGCCGATGAGGCGGAACCGCTCGACGGTCCCGGGGTCGAAGGCGACCCGCGCCTTCGCGTCGCGGGCGCGCGGCCCGACCCTTTCGGGAGGATCAGCGGAACCGGCTGCCTGCTCGGCCGACTCCCTGGTCAAGGGCTTGTACGCGAACGAGACCAACAGCTGCCGCCCGGCCGCCGGGGAACGCGGCAGTTCGGGCCGTGAGGTACCGCCGGACCGGTCGCTTGGCCCGCGGCGCGTGTCCGTGGTGCGATGGAGGTGGGGGTGGAAGGGAGAGCGATCATGCCCGCAGCGCAGCGAACGAGTGTCGCGGCCTCGGCGTCCGTCCGCCCGCTGGCGGAGGCGGACCTGGATCGGGCCGACGAGATCTTCCGGGTCGCCTTCGGGACGTTCTTCGGGGCCCCTGAGCCGGAGACGTTCTTCGGGGCCGCCGACTATGTCCGCACCCGCTGGGCGGCGGATCCGCACGCGGCCTTCGCGGCGGCCGTCGAGGGCGAGGTCGTCGGATCGAACTTCGCCGCCGACTGGGGCAGCGTCGGGTTCTTCGGCCCGCTGACCATCCGTCCGGACCTGTGGGACCAGGGCATCGGCAGGCGCCTCATGGAACCGGTCATGGCCTGCTTCGACACCTGGCAGAGCCGCCACGTCGGCCTGTTCACCTTCTCGCACAGCCCCAAGCACCTGGAGCTCTACCGCCGGTACGGCTTCTGGCCCCGGTTCCTCACCGCCGTCATGAAGAAGCAGGTCACCGTCCGCGCCACGACCCCCGGCCGCGTGCTGTACGGGGAGCTGGGCGCCGCCGAGCGGCCCGGCGCCCTGAGCCTCTGCCGCGCGCTGACGGAGGCCGTGTACGAGGGGCTGAGCCTGGAGCGCGAGATCACGGCCGCGCAGGCGCAGGGGATCGGCGACACCGTCCTCCTCCAGGGCGCCGGCTCCGGCCTCGACGGTCTGGCCGTCTGCCACTGCGGCGCGGGGTCGGAGGCCGGCGAGGACGTGTGCTACGTCAAATTCGGCGCCGTACGCCCCGGCCCCGGCGCCGCGGAACGGTTCGAACGGCTGCTGGACGCGTGCGAGCAGCTGGCCGCCGAGAAGGGGCTGGGGCAGCTGGACGCCGGAGTGAACCTGGCCCGCCAGGATGCCTACGGGCGCATGGCCGACCGCGGTTTCCGTACCTGGCTGCAAGGCGTGACCATGCACAAGCCCAACGAAGCGGGCTACAGCCATCCGGACGCCTATGTGATCGACGACTGGCGCTGAGTCCCCACCGCCGTACTCCGCTGCGGGGCCGCCCCCGCCCCGGTCAGGACACCACGTCCTTGCGCGCGAACCCCCGGAACGCCAGCGCGAACAGCACCAGCGCGTACGTCACCGAGATCGCCGCGCCCTGGATCATGCCGCCCCACTCCGGGCGGGCCTGGAGGACGTCGGCCCAGGCGAACTGCCAGTGCGCGGGGAGGAAGTCGCGCCAGTCCTCCAGCGCGGTCACCGCGTCCAGGACGTTGCCGACGATCGTCAGGCCGACCGCGCCGCCGACCGCGCCGAGCGGGGCGTCGGTCTTCGTCGACAGCCAGAACGCGAGCCCGGCGGTGACCAGTTGGGAGACGAAGACGTAGCCGACGGCGATCAGCAGCCGCTGGGCCGCCGTGCCCGCGGGCAGCTCGCCGCCGGTCGGGATCTCCAGCGGGCCCCAGCCGTACGCCATCGTCCCCACCGCCAGCGCGACCAGCGGGAGCAGCACCATGGCGGCGGCGCTGAGGGCGAGCGCGACGGTGAGCTTGGACCACAGGAGGCGGGCGCGCGGCACGGGCGCCGCCAGCAGATACCGCAGGGAGGACCAGCTCGCCTCGGAGGCGACGGTGTCCCCGCAGAACAGGGCGACGGGGATGACGAGGAGGAATCCGGCGGAGACGAACAGGCAGGTCGCGGCGAAGTTCACGCCCGACGCGGTGGCCGTGTCCATCAGCGTCACCGCGCTGTTGCGCTCCCCCGGCGAACCGGCGACGGCGAACGCGATGACGAGCACGACGGGCAGCAGCGCCATGACGGCGCCCATCACGAGCGTGCGGCGCCGCTTCAGCTGGCGGACCGCCTCGATCCGCAGGGGCAGGGTGCGTCCGGCGCGGTAGCCGGGGGCGGTGGGGCGCTCCAGGGTGGGGGCGCTCATGCGGTGCCTCCGATCAGGGTCAGGAAGGCGTCTTCGAGGCGGCGGTGCGGGCCCAGGGACTCCACGGGCACGTCGAGGCGGACCAGTTCGGGCAGCAGGCGCGCGGCGCCCGCCTCCGGGGTGCCGTCGAGCCGCACCAGGAGGCCGCCGTCGGCGCGCACCGCCGAGGCGACGCCGGGCAGCGCGGCGATCTTCTCGACCAGCGGGCCGGAGATGTCCCGCGCGAGGCCGACGAGGAGCGTGTCCCCGGAGCCGACGATCTCGGCGACGGGACCCGCCTGGACGAGGCGGCCGCGGTCCATGACGACCAGGTGCGTGCAGGTCTGCTCGACCTCGGCGAGGAGATGGCTGGAGACGATGACCGTGCGGCCCCCGCGCGCGTAGCGGATCATGACCTCGCGCATCTCGCGGATCTGCGGCGGGTCCAGGCCGTTCGTCGGCTCGTCGAGGATCAACAGGTCCGGCAGGCCGAGCATGGCCTGGGCGATGGCGAGGCGCTGGCGCATGCCCTGGGAGTACGTCCGCACGGCGCGGGCCAGGGCGTCGCCGAGCCCCGCGATCTCCAGCGCCTCGCTGAGGTGGGCGTCCTCGGCGGGGCGTCCGGTGGCCTTCCAGTACAGCTCCAGGTTCTCCCGGCCGCTGAGGTGCGGCAGGAATCCGGCGCCCTCGACGAACGCGCCGACCCGGGAGAGGACGGGCGCCCCCGGGCGGATCGCCTGCCCGAAGACGCGGATCTCGCCCGCGTCGGGCCGGATCAGGCCCATCAGCATGCGCAGGGTCGTGGTCTTGCCCGCGCCGTTCGGCCCGAGGAGGCCGAGGACCTGGCCCCTCTCGACGCGGAAGGAGACGTCGCGGACGGCGTAACGGTCGGCGGACTTCGCGTACCGCTTGCTCAAGTCCGTGATCTGGAGCGGCACTTCGGCGAGCGCGGGGTCGGGCGCGGGCGCCGTCGTGCGCCGCCGCCCGGTGATCAGCAGGCCGAGGGCGACGACCGCCCCGGCCGCCGGCAGCCACCACACCCAGGACGGCAGCGGCGCGGCGGCGGTCTTCACACCGGCGGCCGTCGGCACTGTCAGGTCGCCCTTCAAGGAGACGGTGTACGCGGCGGGTTCGGCCGGTGAGGCGTACCCGAGGTCGGTGGAGGCGAGGACGAGCCGCAGCCGGTGGCCCTTCTGCACCTCGTGGTCGATGGCGGGCAGCCGCAGCTCGACGTCCTTGCCCTGCCGGGCGTTCTCCACGCGTACGGGGGCGACGAGTTGAGAGGGCAGCACCTGCTGCTTGCCGCCGGGCCCGACGTCGTAGACCTTCGCGAAGAGCACGGCGTCCCCGCGCGTGGACCGCACGTGGGCCCGCACGGTCGGTGTGCCGGTGATGCGCAGGTCCTTGCCCAGTGGCTTCGACTCGAACCTGGCGTGCTGCCCGGGGAGGTCCAGGGAGACGCCGATGCCGAGGGTGGAGAGCCGGGAGAGGCCTGTGCCACCGAGGCCGGGGAGGGTGGAGACGGCGGGCGGGCTGGCGCCCGCGGGGTTGTCGAAGGTCTGCTCGCGCCCGCTGAGCGGCACCGCGCGCGGGCCGCTCTCCAGGCCGGGGTACGTGTCGCCGCTCGCGCCGCGCAGCTGGGCCGCCCCGTCGGTGGAGTCGACGCCTCCGGTGCGGGTGACGCGGAAGGCGGGGCCGGTGTCGGCGCCCTTGTCGCCCTTCAGATAGCGGTCGAACCAGGTGCCGACGCGCTTCTCGACGCGTCCGCGCTCGGCCTCGCGCTCGCCGCCGTCGTGGCCGCCCGCGATCCAGTCGACCGCCACGGGCGCGCCGTTGGCCCGGACCGCCCGCGCGATGGCGTCGCCCTGGCCGAGCGGGAAGAGCGAGTCGGTCTGGCCCTGGACGAGATACGTGGGCACCTTGATGCGGTCGCCGACGGCGGCGGGACTGCGCGCGGCCAGCAGCTCGCGTGCCTTCGCGTCGGGCTTCCCGGCGACCGCGACGCGGTTGTACATGGCGCACAGCTGCTTCTCGAACTTCTCGCAGCCGCCACCGGTGTTGATGAACGAACCGGTCCACAGCTTCTTGAAGACGCCGTCGGGGAAGAGGGCGTCCGCGAGGTTCCAGTAGGTGATCTGCGGGGCGACCGCGTCCACCCGCCGGTCGTGCCCGGCGGCGAGCAGCGACACCGCGCCCCCGTACGAGGCTCCGGTCACGCCCACGCGCGGGTCGCCCGCCTTGTCGAGCCGCACCTCGGGGCGCTTCGCCAGCCAGTCGATCAGCTTCGAGACGTCGGCGACCTCGCCCTTGGGGTCGTTCAGCCCGATCTTGCCGGTGGACCTCCCGAAGCCGCGCGCGGACCACGTCAGGACGGCGTAACCGTCCCTGGCCAGGTCCTCGGCCTGGTCGCGGACGTCGGCCTTGCTGCCGCCGAAGCCGTGGCCGATGAGGACGGCGGGGCGCTTGGTGTCCGCGTCCCCCGCCGTGAAGTACGAGGTGTCGATCTTCGCGCCGTCGGCGCGGAGCGTGCCGTCGGCCCGGTGCACCGACGGGCCGTCGTCCGACGCCACCGCCGTCCAGGTGCCGGCGCCCGCGAGCACCACGACGGCGGCCACGGCGGCGATGAGCCGGCGTGGTCCGGGGAGCCGGGGCCTGGGCAGTCGTAGATCCATGCGTCAACCGTACGGGCGGCCACCGACAACCGGGGCAGCCGCCGGTCTGAACTGTGCCGACTCCTCGGGGAGTAGACTCCGCGCCCGCGTACCGCGATCGCGGTACGCGTGGAGATCGGACGCGCGCCGTCGACACGCGGAGGCGCACCGCGTCAGGGGTGAACCTACGCTGCACCTATGACATCTCCGGCCTCGCCCCGCACCTCCCCGGCTTCCCTCGCCACCGGCCAGCGCTCGCTCGGTGACCCCTCCGTCCGTTTCCCCCTGTGGCCGCCGCTCACCAGCGGGTGCCCGGTGACCAGCACGGATGCCGTGTCGTATCCGGTGGAGGTCGACTACGCGTACGACAGGGTGCCGGCCGGCCTCTTCACCGCCGCGCCCGGCCCGCTGCCGCGCGGCCACGAGCGCTGGGCCCCGCTCCTGCCGC
>NZ_JAFEXF010000029.1 GCF_016905445.1 Streptomyces sp. G44 | reverse complement strand
CAGGCGTTGCGTAATGGTGAGTGCTCGTTGGCGTTGGCCGGTGGTGTGACGGTGATGTCGACGCCGGGGACGTTTGTGGAGTTCAGCCGGCAGCGGGGGGTGGCGGCGGAGGGGGGGGGGACGCGGGGCGGCGCGCGGCCGGAGCCCGCCGGTACTGCTGGCCGACCGACGGCCTGGAGGGCGTGCGCCTGGCGCCGTTCCAGATCCTGGCCGTCCAGGGCCGCAGCCTCGCCGGACTCCCGCACGACCGGCAACTGGCCCTGATCGACCGCATGGTGGAGCACGACGGCAGTCAGGGCTCCGACCTGCTCCAGACCACCCGCCGCCTCTACGTCGACACCGGCGACGAGGCGTCGGTGCGGGCGGGCGTCGACTGGTGGCTGGAGATGACGGGACGCGGCGGTGAGGGCATGGTCGTCAAGCCCGTCGAGGCCCTGGCCAGGGACGGGAAGGGCCGGCTGGTGCAGCCCGGCGTCAAGTGCCGGGGCCGCGAGTACCTGCGGATCATCTACGGCCCGGAGTACACGCGGCCGGAGAACCTGGAGAAGCTGCGCGGCCGCACCCTCGGCCACAAGCGTTCACTCGCCCTGCGCGAGTACGCGCTCGGCCTGGAGGCCCTGGACCGGCTGGCGGACGGCGAGCCGCTGTGGCGCGTCCACGAGGCCGTGTTCGCGGTGCTCGCCCTGGAGTCGGAGCCGGTGGACCCCCGGCTCTGACCGGGCGGACGCCACGCGACTGAGGCGGCATCAGGTGCCGTTGCCGTGTTGACCGCGCGCGGGCCGCCCGGCCGGGGAAAGATGGACCCATGGGATTCCATGTCGACTCCGAGGCCGGGCGGCTGCGCCGCGTCATAGTGCACCGCCCCGATCTGGAGCTCAAGCGGCTGACTCCGAGCAACAAGGACGCCTTGCTCTTCGACGACGTGCTGTGGGTGCGCAGGGCCCGCCAGGAGCACGACGGCTTCGCGGACGTGCTGCGCGACCGGGGCGTGGCGGTGCACCTCTTCGGCGACCTGCTGAAAGAGACGCTGGACGTACCGGAGGCGCGCCTGCTCGTCCTGGACCGCGTCTTCGACGAGAAGGAGTACGGCCCCCTCGCCACCGACCACCTGCGGGTCGCCTTCGAGACGATGCCGTCGGTGGAGCTGACCGAGGCGCTGGTGGGCGGCATGACCAAACGGGAGTTCCTGGAGGCCCACCCCGAGCCGACCTCCGTGCGGTTCCACTGCATGGACCTCGACGACTTCCTGCTCCGCCCGCTGCCCAACCACCTCTTCACCCGCGACACGTCGGCCTGGATCTACGACGGCGTCTCCATCAACGCGATGCGCTGGCCCGCCCGGCAGCGCGAGACCGTGCACTTCGAGGCGATCTACCGCCACCACCCGCTCTTCCGGGGCGAGCAGTTCAACGTCTGGTCGCAGGGTCAGGCGGACTACCCCTCGACCATCGAGGGCGGCGACGTCCTGGTCATCGGCAAGGACGCGGTGCTCATCGGCATGAGCGAACGCACCACTCCGCAGGCCGTGGAGATGCTCGCGCACAAGCTGTTCGCGGCGGGCTCCGCGCAGACCATCGTGGCGCTCGACATGCCGAAGCGGCGCGCGTTCATGCATCTCGACACGGTCATGACGATGGTCGACGGCGACACCTTCACCCAGTACGCGGGCCTCGGCATGCTCCGCTCCTACACCATCGAACCGGGCGTCGGCGACCGGGAGTTGAAGGTCACCGACCACCCGCCCGAGAACATGCACCGGGCGATCGCCGCCGCGCTCGGCCTTGACGCGATCCGGGTGCTCACCGCCACCCAGGACGTGCACGCGGCCGAGCGGGAGCAGTGGGACGACGGCTGCAACGTCCTCGCGGTCGAGCCGGGCGTCGTGGTGGCGTACGAGCGGAACGTGACGACCAACACCTACCTGCGCAAGCAGGGCATCGAGGTCATCGAGATCCTGGGCAGCGAGCTGGGGCGCGGCCGGGGCGGGCCGCGGTGCATGAGCTGCCCGGTGACGCGGGACCCGGTGCCGGGCATGTAGGGACGGCAGCCCCTGGGACGGCTTCCCTGGAGTCGGCTCCCTCTGGGGCGGCTCCCTCAGGGACGGCTCCCCTGGGGCCGCGTCGGGAGCGTGAACCACACCGCCTTGCCGGACGCGGTGGGGCGGTGGCCGCAGGATGAGCTGAGGGTGCGGATCAGGAGCAGTCCGCGGCCGTGCTCCTGCCAGGGATCCGGTTCGCAGAGCGGTTCGGGGGCGGTGAGGTCGCCGGGCGGCAGCGGGCTGGAGTCGTGCACCTCGACCTGGCAGCCGGTCGGCAGCAGCTCGATCACCAGCTCTATGGGGTCCTGCCCCACGGTGTGCTCGACGGCGTTGGCGACCAGCTCGGCGGTGAGCAGTTCGGCGGTGTCCGTGTCGGGGGACGCCTCGATGTCGGTGAGCGCGGTACGGACCAGGGCGCGCGCGACGGGCACGGCCGCGGCGGTGTGCGGCAGCGTGATGCGCCAGGAGGCGGGCGAGGAGGGAGGCTCGTGCAAGGCGGGTCCGTTCAGGGCAGCAGGCGGTCCTGCTTTCAACCGTACGAATCCTAAGCGCTATGCCGACAGGGGCGAGGGTCGGGCATGCGGGGGACGTATGGCCCTGCCCGTCCCAGGAGGCCGGACGCACCCTTATCGTGCACTCATGACGACGGTCACAGATCGGTGATAGCTTCGGTGGAGCGAACTCAGCGCACCCCGCGAACTCAGCGCATCCCGCGAACTCAGCCCTCAGGCCGAGGAGGCCGCACCTGATGAGTCCCTTCACCGGCTCCGCATCGCCCACCCCCGAGTGGCGGCACCTGCGCCTCACCGTCGACCACGGGGTCGCCACGGTCACCCTCGCCCGCCCCGACAAGCTCAACGCGCTCACCTTCGGCGCCTACGCCGACCTGCGCGACCTCCTCGCCGAGCTCTCCCGGGACAGGTCCGTGCGCGCCCTCGTGCTCGGCGGTGAGGGGCGCGGCTTCTGCTCGGGCGGCGACGTCGACGAGATCATCGGCGCGACCCTCGCCATGGACACCGCCCAGCTCCTCGACTTCAACCGCATGACGGGCCAGGTCGTGCGGGCCATCAGGGAGTGCCCCTTCCCGGTGATCGCCGCCGTGCACGGGGTCGCCGCGGGCGCCGGCGCGGTGCTCGCCCTCGCCGCGGACTTCCGCGTCGCGGACCCGAGCGCCCGCTTCTCCTTCCTCTTCACCCGGGTCGGCCTCTCCGGCGGCGACATGGGCGCCGCCTACCTCCTGCCCCGCGTCGTCGGCCTCGGCCACGCCACGCGGCTGCTGATGCTCGGCGACGCGGTCCGCGCCCCCGAGGCCGAGCGGATCGGCCTGATCAGCGAGCTGACCGACGAAGGCAAGGCCCCCGAGGCGGCCCGAGCCCTGGCCCGCCGCCTCGCCGACGGCCCGGCCCTCGCCCACGCCCAGACGAAGGCACTGCTCACCGCCGAGCTGGACATGCCCCTGGCAGCGTCCGTGGAGCTGGACGCGGCGACCCAGGCGCTGCTGATGAACGGCGAGGACTACGCCGAGTTCCACGCCTCCTTCACTGAGAAGCGCCCCCCGAAGTGGCGGGGCCGGTGACGGCGGAGAAGCGGGGCCGCCGCGCCCGGCCGTCGGAGTCCTGTCCTGCTCCCGCGGTGGACGGCGCTCGCCCGGCGGGGCGGCCCGCGGTCGCGGCGGCTGTCGCCGTCTCGTGGGCGGGAGCGGACCCCGGGACCGTGACGGAGCCCCTCTCCACGGTGTCAGCCCGCCGCGCCCCCCGCCCCGAGGGCCAAGGGCTCCCGCCCTCCGTCCTCGGCCTGCCGGGGCCTGCGGAGCCCGCGCGAGGGGTGGGGGCCGGGGCTGACGTGCCTTCGGCGCAGGCGGGGCGGTCCGGGCCCGGTCGCGGGGCCGTTGCCACCACCCGCGACGGGGGTTTCCCGGTGACCGAAGGCGCTGCGGCGGCCGGATGGTCCGCGCCGGACGTGGGCGCCGAGGCCGGGAGCGTGGCCGCGGCCCAGGCCCCTGCTCGCGCCGAGGGTTCCGCGACCCCCGAAGGCCGCCCGCACCGCATCGCCGTCATCGGCGGCGGCCCCGGCGGGCTCTACGCCGCCGCCCTGCTCAAGCGGCTCGACCCCGCCCGCGAGGTCACCGTCTGGGAGCGCAACGCCCCGGAGGACACCTTCGGCTTCGGGGTCGTTCTCTCCGACGAGACACTCGGCGGCATCGAGCACGCCGACCCCGCCGTCTACGCCGCCCTCCAGGCCGAGTTCGTACGCTGGGACGACATCGACATCGTCCACCGCGGCCGGCGGCACACCTCCGGCGGCCACGGCTTCGCCGCGCTCGGGCGCCGACGGCTCCTGGAGATCCTGCACGCCCGCTGCCGCGACCTCGGCGTCGCGCTGCGCTTCCGTACCGAGGCACCGCCCGCCGCCGAACTCGCCACGGCGTACGACCTCGTCGTCGCGGCCGACGGCGTGCACAGCCTCACCCGCGAGGCCCACGCCGAAGCGTTCCAGCCGGCCATCACCACCCACCGCTGCCGCTACATCTGGCTCGCCGCCGACTTCGCCTTCGACGCCTTCCGCTTCGAGATCGCCGAGACCGGGCACGGCGTGATGCAGCTCCACGGCTACCCCTTCTCCGCCACCGGTTCCGGCGCGTCCACCGTCATCGTCGAGATGCGCGAGGAGGTCTGGAAAGCGGCCGGCTTCGACGGCCTCGACGAACGCGCGTCCACCGACCGCTGCGCCAAGATCTTCACCGAGGCCCTCGGCGGCCGCCCCCTGCGCGGCAACAACTCCGCCTGGACCACCTTCCGCACCGTCGTCAACTCCCGCTGGTCGCACGGCAACACGGTCCTGCTCGGCGACGCCGCCCACACCGCCCACTTCTCCATCGGCTCCGGCACCAAGCTCGCCGTCGAGGACGCCCTCGCGCTCGCCGCCTGCCTCCAGGAACAGCCCGACATCCCGAGCGCCCTCCAGGCGTACGAGACGGAACGCCGGCCCGTCGTCGAGTCCACCCAGCGCGCCGCCCGCGCCAGCCTGGAGTGGTTCGAGCGCCTGCCCGACCACCTCGGCCAACCACCCCGCCAGTTCGCGTTCAACCTCCTGACCCGCAGCCGCCGCGTCACCCACGACAACCTCCGCCTGCGCGACGCCCGCTTCACCCGCTCCGTGGAGCGCGAGTTCGGCTGCCCCGACGGCACGCCCCCCATGTTCACCCCCTTCACCCTCCGCGGCCTCACCCTGCGCAACCGCGTCGTCGTCTCCCCGATGGACATGTACTCCGCCGTGGACGGCGTCCCCGGCGACTTCCACCTCGTCCACCTCGGCGCACGCGCCCTGGGCGGCGCGGGCCTGGTCATGACCGAGATGGTCTGCGTCAGCGAACACGGCCGCATCACGCCGGGCTGCGCGGGCCTCTATACCGCCGAACAGGCCGACGCCTGGCGCCGGATCACCGACTTCGCGCACGCCCGTGCCCCCGGCACGGCCCTCGGCGTCCAGCTCGGCCACTCGGGCCGCAAGGGCTCCACGAAACTGATGTGGGAAGGCATCGACGACCCCCTGACCGACGGCAACTGGCCTCTCTCCGCCGCCTCCCCGCTCCCGTACAAGCCGGGCAGCCAGACCCCGCGCGAGCTCTCCCGCGCCGGTCTCACGGAGATCCGCCGGCAGTTCGTCGCGGCGGCCCGCCGCGCCGGACACGCGGGCTTCGACCTCCTCGAACTCCACTGCGCCCACGGCTACTTGCTCTCCGGTTTCCTCTCCCCGATGACGAACCGCCGCACCGACGCGTACGGCGGCAGCCTCGCCGCCCGGCTCCGCTTCCCCCTGGAGGTCTTCGACGCCGTACGGGAGGTGTGGCCCGACGGCAGGCCCATGACCGTCCGCATCTCGGCCACCGACTGGGCCGACGGCGGCACCACCGCCGAGGACGCCGTGGAGATCGCCCGCGCCTTCGCGGCCCACGGCGCCGACGCGATCGACGTCTCCACCGGCCAGGTGGTCGCGGACGAGCGGCCCGCCTACGGCCGCTCCTACCAGACGCCGTACGCCGACCTCATCCGCAACCGCACCGGCATCCCCGTCATCACGGTCGGCGCCATCTCCTCCTGGGACGACGTCAACTCCCTGCTGCTCGCGGGCCGCGCGGACCTCTGCGCACTGGCCCGCCCCCACCTCTACGACCCCCACTGGACCCTGCACGCGGCGGCCGAGCAGGGTTACGCGGGTCCGGGCGCCGTCTGGCCGCTCCCGTACCGCGCGGGCAGCCGCCGCCCCCAGACGGGCCGCACGGATGCCCCGAAACCGCGCCTGTCGCTAGGGAGTTGACGCAGGCTCAGAACCGGCCCGGCCCGACACGAAGCGCGCGCCCGCCGCCCGCAGCAGCCCGTCGAGTCCGGCGAACACCTCGGCCGACCGCGCGCCGGGCCAGCCCGCCGGCAGCAGCCCGGCGGGCAGCCCGGGGTCGGCGTACGGAAGCCGGCGCCATGAGTCGAGGGCCAGGAGGTAGTCGCGGTACGCCTCCTCGGGCGGCACCACCGTCTCCCCCCTCGCCTCCCAGGCGCGCAGCACCGGCTCATGGCGGTCCAGGAACGCCTCGTGCTGCTTGGCCAGCGAGGTGAGGTCCCACCAGCGGCCCACCGCCTCCGCCGTCGCCGCGAAACCCAGGTGCTCGCCCGTGAACAGATCGACGTACGGGGCGAGTTGGAGGCGCTCCAGGGTGTGCCGGGTCTCCTCGTAGAGGTGCGCGGGGGCGATCCACACGCCCGGCGCCGCCGTCCCGAAGCCGAGCCCCGCCAGGCGGGACCGCAGCACGTGCCGCTTGTGCCGCTCCGCCTCCGGCACGGAGAACACGGCGAGGACCCAGCCCGCACCCTCCCTCGGGGTCACCGGGCCGTAGATGCGCCGGTCGCCGTCCTCCAGGAGCTGCCGGGCCTCCGGCGACAGCGCGTACCCCGCCGCACCCGACTCCGTACGCGCCGGTACGAGGAGCCCGCGCCGCTTGAGCCGGGACACCGACGAGCGCACCGACGGCGCGTCGACGCCGACCGGCGCGAGGAGGCGCACCAGCTCGGCGACCGGCACGGGACCGGGCGCCGCCCGGCCGTAGGCGCCGTAGAAGGTGACGATCAGGGACCGTGGAGTGTGCTGCTCGGACACGTGATCACTCTACGGGCCCGGCTCCGCCGAGCGGTCGGCGGCGGACGGCGTACGCAACCGGAACCGCTGGAGCTTGCCCGTCGCCGTCCTCGGCAGCGCGTCCAGGAAGACGATCTCACGGGGACACTTGTAGGGGACGAGCTCCGCCCGCACGAACGCGCGCAGCCGCTCCGCGTCCCGTGGCGCGCCCTCGCGCGGCACCACGTACGCCACGACCACCTGGCCGCGCAGCTCGTCGGGGCGCCCCACGACGGCCGTCTCCGCGACATCGGGGTGGCGCAGCAGTGCCTCCTCCACCTCCGGGCCCGCGATGTTGTACCCCGCCGAGATGATCATGTCGTCGGCGCGCGCGACGTAGCGGAAGTAGCCGTCGGCGTCGCGGACGTAGGTGTCGCCGGTGACGTTCCAGCCGTGGCGCACGTACTGGAGCTGGCGCTCGTCGGCGAGATAGCGGCAGCCGACCGGACCGCGCACCGCGAGCAGCCCCGGCTCGCCGTCCGGCACCGGCGCGCCGGAGCCGTCCACCACGCGCGCCTGCCAGCCCGGCACGGGCAGCCCGGTCGTGCCCGGCCGGATCGCGTCGTCGGCGGCGGAGATGAAGATGTGCAGCAGCTCGGTGGCGCCGATGCCGTTGATGACGCGGTGCCCGGTGCGCTCGTGCCACGCCCTCCAGGTGGCGGCGGGCAGGTTCTCACCCGCCGACACGCAGCGGCGCAGCGAGGAGACGTCGTGCCCGTCGAGCTGGTCGAGCATCGTGCGGTACGCGGTCGGCGCGGTGAACAGGACGGTGATCCCGTGCCGTTCGATCGCGGGCAGCAGCTGCTTGGGCGCGGCCTGTTCGAGCAGGACCGACGAGGCGCCGAAGCGCAGCGGGAAGACGACGAGGCCGCCGAGCCCGAACGTGAAGCCGAGCGGCGGACTGCCCGCGAACACGTCGTCGGGGACCGGCTTGAGGATGTGCCGCGCGAAGGTGTCGGCGACGGCGAGCACGTCGCGGTGGAAGTGCATGCAGCCCTTGGGGCGGCCCGTCGTGCCGGACGTGAAGGCGATGAGCGCCACGTCGTCGGCCGCCGTGTCCACCGCCGCGTACCGCTCGGGCTGCCGGGCGGCGCGCGCCAGCAGGTCGTCGGGCCCCCCACCGCCGTACGTCGTGATGTCCAGGCCCGGCACACCGGCCTTGACCAGGTCGTCCACCGACCGGATGTCGCACAGCGCGTGCCGGACCTCGGCCATCTCACACATGGTGGCGAGCTCCCGCGCGCGCTGCCGGGCGAGCACGGTCACGGCCACGGCGCCCGCCTTCATCACCGCCAGCCAGCAGGCCGCGAGCCATGGCGTGGTGGGGCCGCGCAGCAGTACGCGCTCGCCGGGGCGTATGCCGAGCCCGGAGGTCAGCGCGTGCGCGACGCGGTCGACGTGGCCGCGCAGCAGGCCGTACGTCCAGGTCTCGCCGGAGGCGGCGTGGAAGGCGGGCCGCTCGGCGCCCAGCCGGTCCGCCGTCCGGTCAAGGAGCTCCGTGCCGCAGTTGAGACGGGCGGGGTAGCGCAGCTCGGGGCGGTCGTGGACGAGCATGGGCCACTGGTCGGGCGGGGGGAGATGGTCCCGGGCGAACGTGTCGGTGTGGCCGGACGGTGTCAGCCCTGGGTTGCCGTTCGGTGCCATGGCGGCTCCGCCCCCTTGCCTGCCGGTCGGGCGCTGTGGTGGGCTCGCCTCACGAGCGTATCGTGATGGTGACGGCAGTCAACGGTGCGCGATACCGGAGGGGTTCGCGATGACGACATTCTCCCTCGATCCCGAACGGAACGCCTGGTGCGCGGGGCTGCGCGCGCTCGCCGCCGAGCGGCTGCGTCCCCTGGCGGAGAAGGGGGAGCCGGGCCATGTGAACCGGCCACTGGTCGAGGCGCTGGGCGAACTGGGCCTGCTGGAACATCTGTTCGAGGAGCCCGGCGGCCGGGGCGGGGCGGGGCGTCCGGCGTCCGGCGCCCTCGGTCTCTGCCTGCTGCGCGAATCCCTCGCCTACGCCTGCACGGAGGCCGAGACCGCCCTCGCGCTCCAGGGCCTCGGCGCCCACCCCGTCCACGCGTACGGCTCCGCCGCACAGCGCGAGCGCTGGCTGCCCGAGGTCCGCGCCGGACGCGCGATCGCCGCCTTCGCGCTCTCCGAACCGGGCGCCGGCTCCGACGCGGCGGCCCTGTCCCTGGCGGCGGAGCCGGACGGCTCCGGCAGCTGGCGCCTCACGGGCGAGAAACGCTGGATCTCCAACGCCCCCGAAGCCGACTTCTACACCGTCTTCGCCCGTACGTCCCCGGACGCCGGCGCCCGTGGCGTCACCGCCTTCCTCGTCCCCGCCGACCGGGCGGGCCTGACGGGCACGGCCCTCGACATGCTCTCCCCGCACCCGATCGGCGCCCTGGCCTTCGACGGCGTGCGGGTCGGCCACGACGACGTCCTGGGCGGGACCGACCGGGGGTTCCGGGTCGCGATGACCACCCTGAACCGGTTCCGCCCGAGCGTCGGCGCCTTCGCGGTCGGCATGGCCGCCGCCGCACTGGACGCGAGCCTCGCCCACACCGCCGAACGGGACGCGTTCGGCGGCAAGTTGAAGGACCTCCAGTCCGTCGCGCACCAGATCGCCGAGATGGCCACGCGCACCGAGGCGGCCCGCCTGATGGTCTACGCGGCAGCGGCGGCGTACGACGAGAAGGCGGCGCAGGGGGCGGAGGCGGCCCGGGGCTCCGGCGTCGCGCGGCGCGCCGCCATGGCGAAGCTGCTCGCCACGGAGACCGCGCAGTACGTCGTCGACGCGGCGGTCCAGCTGCACGGGGCCCGCGCGCTCCAGCGCGGCCACCTCCTGGAGCACCTCTACCGTGAGGTGCGGGCGCCCCGGATCTACGAAGGGGCGAGCGAGATCCAGCGCACGATCATCGCCAAGGAGCTGTACTCCGCGCAGTCCTCCGAGAAGGAGCCGCCCGCATGGCCCTGCACCGCGTGAACCCCGCCGAACTCTCCCCGCCCACCGGCTTCTCGCACGCCGTCACCGCGACGGGATCCCGCCTCGTCTTCCTGGCCGGGCAGACCTCGCTGGACGGCGAAGGCAAGGTCGTCGGAGCCGGTCTGCCCGCGCAGTTCGAGCAGGCGCTCACCAACCTCCTGACCGCCCTGCGCCATGCCGGCGGCACCCCCGCCGACCTCGCCCGCGTCACCGTCTACACCACGGACGTCGCCGCCTACCGCGAGCACGCGCCCGAACTGGGCCGCGTCTGGCGGCGGCTGGCGGGCCGCGACTACCCCGCGATGGCCGTGGTGGGCGCCGTACGGCTGTGGGACGACCAGGCGCTGGTCGAGCTCGACGGGGTGGCGGTCCTGGACTGAGGGCCGCGCACGATGGCCGTGCCCGTCGGAGAACGGCTTCGTCGCGCGGACAACGGCCCGAGGCCCCTCGCACCGCCCCCTGGCACCAGACCGCCCCGCCCCTCCGTCGCCGTGAGGTCAACTCGGCTGCGTCACCGTCAAGTTGCCGGGTACATGGAGACAGCCGCGGTCAACCGGACCGCGGCGCCGAGGAGGGGTGAAGACGTGCGTGCGAGCAAGGTTTCGGGTGTCATCGGGATCATGGGGCTGTCGGCCGCTCTGCTGACGGGCTGCGGCGACGGGGGCGACGGGGGCGGCTCCGACAAGCCCTTCGCCAAGGACAGCGCCGACCAGATCGCCGCCAAGGCGGTGGAGGCCACCAAGAAGGCCGACTCGATGCGCCTCAAGGGGGACATGCGGCAGGAGGGCGGGACCGTCAGCCTGGACCTCGCGGTCGACCAGGAGAAGAACTGCGAGGGGACCGTCGACAACGCGGGCGCCAAGGCCGAGCTGCGGCACATGAACGGCACGCTGTACGTGCGCGGCAACGAGCAGTACTGGAAGAACAGCCTGAAGAACCAGCCCGGTTCGGGCAAGGTGCTGTCCAAGGTCGTCGACAAGTGGGTGAAGATGCCCGCCGACGACGCCTCGACGTCCGGCATGTGCGACAAGCAGGGCCTGATCGCCTCGATGGACGAGGACGAGTCGACCCGCAAGGGCATGAAGAAGGGCGACACCACGACGATCAACGGGAAGGAGGCCATCGCCCTGAAGAAGAAGGCGTCCGGAGGCGAGACGCACACGATGTACGTCGCCACGGAAGGCAAGCCGTACATCCTGCGCACCACCGTGCAGGGCGGCAACGAGCCGAACGAGGCGACGTTCTCCGACTACGACAAGCCCGTGAGCCCGAAGACACCGTCCAAGGGTGACGTGGTCGACCTCAAGCAGCTCGCCGCTGCGGGGCGGTGACCTCACCGACCCGGATGGCGCGTGTGCGGCCGGCAGGGGCCGCCCACGCCCTCATCCGAGACGGCGCCCGCCGAGGAGGCGTACGAGGCGTGGGACGGCCGCACCCGCCACGAAGGCGGCGAGCGGCACACCGACGGCCACCCACCGCTTCCGCAGCGGCCGGTACGTGACGGCGCCGTCCCTGATCTCGATGAACCCGCGGGGCCGCGCCTGAACCCCTCCGCCCCCCGACGGGTCCCCGCCCCCGGCGACCCCGAAGCCGTAACCGGCCTCGGCGACGGGGATGACGGTGACGCCCGCAGTGGTGACCGCCTCGCCGTAGACGACGGTCGCCGCGACCAGCTTGCCGCTCTCCTCGACCAGCCGCTCCAGCCGCTCCAGCCGACTGCCGTGGGCAGTGTCGTCGTTCGTATGAGCCGGCGGGGTGACCCCGCCCGTCTCGTCGGCGGCGGTCACCGATGCCTCCTGAGGGGTCGACGCGGGAGAGCGAGGGCGCGAGGGCGCTGCGCATGATGCGCCCGAGGTTAGCGCAACGGGCCCGGTGCGCCGGTGGGTTGTGAGCGGATGGGCCCGTTGCGTTCCCTCCACCGGCAGACCACGGCGGGGAACAACCCGCTGCTGTGTCAGATTTCGCCTGATGGAAAAGTTCCGGCCTCTTTGCATGCCCCGGAGCACTGGATGTGCAATTCCGTACTTGCCGGGCTGCTTCCTCCCCTAGCGTGATCGCATGAGCGAAGGTCGCTCTCTCTTGGCGTCCCCTCTGCGTGCTCTGGTCCCGCACAAGGAGTGGGAGGGGCTGATGTGTTACCGGGCGCAGACCTACTTGGCGGGTCGAGCGCTGCTTCGACAGGGGGACGAAGCAAGTCACGTACTTGTACTGGTCAGTGGACTGGTGAAGGTGGTACGTACCGACCGTGACGGGCGTCAGCGATTGCTCGCCTTCCGCGGGTCGGGAGAGATCCTCGGAGAGATGGCGCTCCAGTGCGGGGCTGTACGACTGGCGCACGTATGGGCCATGAGCGAATGCAAAGCTGCTGTCGTTCCTGCGGAAGAGTTTCAGCGCTTCGTGCATGAGCACCGGCTCGCCTACCCGCTCGCCGTGATGGCGTCCAACCGCCTTCGTGAGCAGACCGAAGTCCATGACGGAGCCGTGCACGAGCGTCTCGCCATGGCACTCCTTCGCCTGGTCGAGGTCTCTGGAGGGCTGCGTTCCTTCTCTCTCACCAGGGAAGACCTGGCGCAGCACATCGACGTGGGCCGCAAGGCCGTCACCAAAGCACTGGCACGGCTCGGGCCGGAGCGGGTGAAGGCAGGGAAGAGCCGCATCGAAGTGGTCAGTGTGGAGGGTCTGCGCGAGACGGTCGGCGGTTGCGTCGCCCCGTAACCGCCTGTGGTCCATGTCACTCGCCGTCTGGGCCTGCGGCACAGAACATCGTCGCGCTCACAGTGAAGCTCGGAGTGCGTGACATCGCACGCACAGTGTCTCCGCCCGGTCCTGGCAGGCCGGGCGGGCTTCACAGAGGAGTGACATGCGCGAGGTCGACCACAGCGAACTGCCCCGGCACACCGCCCGCCCGTACACCCGAACCCGTCCGCTGCCCCCCTACCGGGGCATCCTGGCTGTGGACGCCAAGGACTTCACCGGCCGCCCGGCGATCGAGCACGAGGCCGTCAGCCGCGCCGTACCGGAACTGCTCAAGACGGCGCTCTCCAAGGCGGACTTGCACGATCTCTGGTACGACCGCAAATTCCCCGCTTCGACCGGTGACGGATACGTCTTCGGATTCGACCCCACGCGCATGCCTTTCGTGATCCATCCACTCCTGCTGACGCTGCAAGACGTATTGACCGACTTCAACGTCCTCTCCCACGGAGCCGTACCGATCAGGCTCAGGGTGAGCCTGCACGTCGGCCCGCTGCCCGACACCGGGGACGAGTTCGGCGGTAACGGGACGGCGCGCAACGACACGCACCGCCTGCTCGACTCGCGCCCCGTCAAGGCCGTGCTCGCGTCCCACAAGGAAAGCCTCACGCATGTGGCGGCCATTCTCTCCGACCGCTGCTACGAAGACGCGGTCGCCAGTGGGTACACCGGACGCCACCCGGACCACTTCGTGGAGGTGGCCGCGACAGTGGAGGGCAAGCCGTTCTCCCAGCGGGCCTGGATCTACGTACCCCAACCCTCCGGCCCCTTGCACGACGAACCCTCTGATGCCGCTCCTTCACAGGTATCCCCTGGGGAGACCGGCCGCCCGAGCGAACGCGACGACACGCACACTCCTCGCACGAGGAACAGCGCGCCCCACGGCAACATCAACACCGGCACCGTTCACGGCGGCCAGAGCGTGGCCAACCACCACGTCGCCGGTGACCACGTCGGAGGCAACAAGGCGGACCGTGTTCGCGGCTTCCAGGGGGACCAGGTGCACGGCAACAAGTACCAGGGGCGGCAGTGACCCTTGACGAAGGGAGGCCGACGGAGCTGCCCAAACCCATACCAGCCGCGACTGACTCCACAGCGGAGGCCGCTCCGGCGTCCCCGTCCCATGGCGAGCTGCCCCATCCAGAGGACAGTCTCGATGTCTCCGAGCTGATGGACGCCATCGGTGGTGCTGCGAGAGCCGCGGGCTCGTTCGTGTACGCACCGCACGGAAATGTGAACACCGGCTCCGTCCACGGCGGCCAACGCGTCCACAACAGCTCCGTGAAGGAAGGGCGGCCAGGCCGCAGGGAAGGCAGAGTCCGTGAAGGGCCTGTCCCGGAAGCGGAAGTTCTGGCCGCGACCTTCGGCTTCGCGCGGCCTGACTGGTTCGACACGGCCCTGAAGGATCTCGAGAAGGGGCCGCTCTTCCTGGCGGGCCGGCCGGGGTCCGGTCGCCGTACCGCCGCACTCAACCTGCTGCGCATGAGCTGTGGGGAAGGGGCACAGCTGCGGGCGCTGGACAGCGTCACGGAATTGGATCGCTGGCAGCCCACTGACGCGTCGGCGCGCGGCTACCTCATGGACGGCCTGTTCCCGTCCCGGCCCCTTGGCCCCGGCGTCCTCGGGCACGTGCGCTCGCTGCTGGAGAAGACCAGGTCGCGCATGGTGATCGTGCTGCCTGATGACGCGGCTCTGCTGCGTCGACTCGAAGAGGATCTCCACGTAAGGCCCACGGTGTGCGTACCACCACCGCCTGTCATGGTGTTCGGCAGCTACCTCGAAGCGGTGGTGCCGGAACAGCGGGAACGGGAACGTCTGCTGTCGGCGCTGAACCCACGACATGATCTGGGAGATCTGTTGGTCCCGGAGCTGGTGCCGGTCGAAGTGGTCGAGCTGGTCATGGCCATCGTGGCCGCCGACGGTGACCCGAACGCACTGCGTGATCTGGGAGCACGGCTGAGCCACCGGGTGGAGCGTGAAGTTCCGCACCTCATCGCAGAGTTGTGCGAGGACCCCGACGCTCTGGCCTTCTTGCTGGCCGCCTGTGTCTACGAGGGTTTGGATCACCGCCTCGTCCGGGAGGAGGCCGACCGGTTGTTGAAGCTGTCCGACGGTCGTCTGGCGGCCGTGCTGTCGGGAACGTCCCCGCAGGGAGTCGAGCAGGCCGAGCGGCCCAACCCGGACTTCGTCTTCCGGCGTTCCCTGACGGAACTGCTGCACGCCATCCGTGCCGTCCGACGAACACGGGAGATCCGCACGGAGGGGGCATACGCGCACAGCGTGGAGGGAGTCGTGTTCGTCAGACACCGGCAGGCCGAGGCGGTCCTGAAGTACGTGTGGCGTGAGTACGGGCAGCTGTCGGAGCTGCTGGTCGAATGGCTGCGGGACGTGCACCGCTCCAGCGAACTCACCCGGCCGGTAGGTCGGCTCATGGGCAAAGCGGCGATGTGGGGAGGTGGACGGCGCGCCTTGCGGCACATCCAGGCTCTCGCCGAGTCGGAGCGCACCACGAGCCGTCTCATCGCGGCGACCGCGCTGGGTATCGCCGCCGAGGATCCCGTACTCGTCGCCGAGGTTCGCTATCGCCTCCAGCGATGGAGCGTAGCAGCGGGCTTCCGCTTGCGGACGACCGTGGCGTACGCGTGCGGTGCCGAGTTCGGTCTTTCCCGTCCGGACTTGGCTCTGCAACTGCTCCACACGCTCCTCAGTGGCGTCCGAGGCCGTCACGACGATCAGGCCCGCGAAGGCGATGCGACGATTCTGCTGGCCGTGAGGGTGGCGATCACGAGTCTTTTCCAGGCCGGTCACGAGGAGAAGGTGTTCGGTTGCCTTGTCCAGTGGCTGGATGCGGAACGATGCGACATGGAGCAGTTGCTCTCACTTTTCGGTCAGTTGTTGCAATCTCCCCAATGGTTCATCCGGAAACTGGGCGATGAGGGCACGGAAGCCGGATTGATCATCGAGATCATCCGCCACGCTTTGAACGCGGAAAGTTCGTTCGACGCGACATGTGCGGAACTGTTGCGCTGGGCCGAGTGGGGACGCTGGGACGAAACATTGTTCCGCGCGGTGGAGAACCTGTTCATTGCCCTGGCCAGTTCCATGCGCTTCGGAGAGTTCCGGCTGTTCGTGGAAATGGATGAGAAGGCCTCGGACGGTTGGCCAGGACTGGAGACGGCACGGACTTCGCTCAACAGGTGGCGGTCCGGCGAACGGTGGGAGGCGGCATGAGTGACGAGTCGGCCGAGCGGCTCTACTTCCGGACCACCAGGCCGCCCTGGCGGGAAATCCTCAGGCATCGCTGGTCCGCGGCGGCCGACTGGTCGCTGGTGCTCAAAGACTCGGCAGGGGACTACTTCCTTCTGGGCCGCCGAGGAGACCCGGAGGACACCGGGGCCCTCCTGCCCGTGCCGGACGAAGCCACAGCTCCCGGTCTGGGTGGAGACTACACCGAGGCCTTCCAGGTGGATGCTGCCGAGCACCTGGACACCCGGGCGGTCGGTCTTCCCACGGTCTACGGGACGGAGTCGGTCGACCTCTGGGTGGCGTGGTGGGTTCACGATCCCGTACGTGTCGTGCGCACGAGGACCCTGCACGGCTGGCAGGCGGTACGTACTCGCCTCACCAGCGCACTGCACCATTTGGCTGAGGCGCAGGCGGCGGCCGGCAACGGCCTGGGGGCTCCGGAGATCATGCAACACCTCGGCTTGCCGCAGCGGCTGGAGGATACGGGCCTGAGCTACCGAGTGCTCGATGTACGGCTCCGGGAAACCGGTGAAGAGCTGCTCCTCGGCAAGGACGACAATGAGGGAGTCCGCTACTCCTGGACGACCAGCCGCCGCGGCGAGTACGAGTTCTGCCTCCAGGCGCTTCACGCGGGGCCCGTCTCACTGGCAGCGCTTTGGCTGCTCAGGCACCCCGATCAAGTGCGCGATGTCCTGGACTGGGCGGTCGATCACCAGAACCTGCTGAGCCCTCCGCGCAGTGACTGGCAGGAGGAGCTGGCCGTGTTGCTGGGGACGTTGACCGAGCAGGAACGCAAGGAGATCTCCTATCTCCTGCGTGATCGCCTGTCCGCGCTTGGACGCTCGGTTCCGGGGGGAGCCATTTAACCCGAGCGGCGCTGCTGAACAATTGAACAAAAAGGGCGAGTGCGGTGCCTCCGGGTATCGCACTCGCCCTTTTCGTTGCTCCGCAGTCCATCCTTCGATGTGACCGGGGTCACCTCATTTCTGGGTCTCTGGAACGGACGCGCAGAAAGGCGTGCGGGATTCTCGACGAGTGAGAGACGCGCTGCCGAAAGGCTTTCGGGGCGTTGCGGCGTAGGAAGGGTGACATGCGACCAGAAGAAGAGCGCACTGACAACGTGATTGCGTTTGGCCGACCACAGGGAGCCGCCGAGCCGGTGGGCGTCCGTCCCGTGATGCCGGAGGCCGACAGCGATACGCAGGATCCTCCCGCGATGGTTTTGAATGCCGAACGCGGCATCATCAACACCGGCATCGTCCATGGTGGCCAGCACGTCACTGCCATCGAGTTCTCCGACCGCACCGACATTGGAGCCGATGGTGCCGTCTGATGCTCCCAGGAGCAGCGATCTCGACGCTGTCTTGGCGGCTCTGGGAACCCTGTCGGCCCGGGACATGGTGGTCGTGGCCCCCCACGGCACGGTCAACACCGGACTGGTGACGGGCGGGCAACGGCAGATGATGCCCGCCCCGGCAGAGAGCGGCGCGACCGCTGCGCCGATGCGGCAAGGCCCCGTACGGGCCAAGCACCTGAGAACGGCGAGACGGTGCTTCGTACCGCCGCCATGCTTCAGGGAGGCGCTCGCCGCGATCGATTCCGGTGTCACGGTGCTTGTCGGGGAGCGCGGGACTGGGCGTGAGACGCATGCCCTCAACCTGCTGGCGTACGGCAGAGAAGAACCTGTGCTCGTCCAGGTGGACGGGGCCGTCAGTCTCTCCCGGTGGGCGCCGAGGGCTCAGGGCGTGCACGGATATCTGGTGATGGAACCCCCGGACCCGTTCGCGCTCAGGGCATGGGACCTGTCTCGCCTGGAGACCTCCTTGGCCGAGGCCGGAGCGCGTCTGGTCATCGTGCTGGCGGACGCCCCTGGCCTCGTGGGCACACTCAAGGATCACCTGGGTATCCCGGTCGTGCGCCATCACCCACCGGACCCGCGGAAGGTCTTCGCCGCCTACCTCTCGGACAGCCGCTCGGAGGAACACGGGCACGCCCGGTGGCTGCGGGCACTGGAATCAGGCAGGCTCGATGACCTGTTGCCCGACGGCCTTCCGCCCCGCCGTGTGGCGCAGGCAGTGGAGGCCGTGCTGCGGATGGGTGTCGTGGGCGGGGCCTCCGCCGGCGAAGTCATGCGGCACCTGGCCCAGACAGAGGGCCCCGAAGTCGTCGCCAGAGCTCAGTCAGACCCCGCTCTCCTGGCTCATCTGCTCTCCATCGGCGTTTATGGAGGGCTGCATCACAGCGTTGTGACGGAGCGAGCCGGGGACCTTCTGCGACTGGTCGAGCCGGCAGGCCAACCCGGCTACGGTGCTCAGAGCACGGTCGGCCACCTGGCCGGAAATGCCCCTCAGCGGCCTTTGTCCGAGACATTGCGGATTCTCGGCGCACACCGTGTGCAGAACCTGGGAGAGGACGCCACGGACACCGTGTCCCTTTTCTGGCCTGCCGTGAGCGAGGCGGTGTGGGAGGTCCTCTGCCGTGATCACCCGGGTCTCCTGCCTCCGGTACACACGTGGCTCGCTCGCTCCGGTCCTGGAATGGATCAGATCGAACGGGCCGGCCGGGCACTCACCACTGTCGCTGTGGCGACAGGCGGCCGGTCCCTGGACCTCCTGCGTGATGTGGCGACGGCCTCGCCCTCGGCCCCGGAGGTGGCCGCATCCTGTCTCGGGGCGGCTGTCCAGAACCCGGCAGCGGCACGGGCTGTGACTGACCTGCTCGAGCAATGGAGTATCGCTCCCGAGCCGCCGCTGCGAAAGGCCGTGGCGTACGCCTGTCATTCGGACCGTGGTCAGGTTCCGGAAGAACGTGCCCTGCACCTTCTGCATCAGCTCATGGAAACGCTGGATGACGACGAGGACGGCCTGTCCGTCCTCCCCGTCATCATCGCGGCGCTGGTGCAGCGTTTCGAAGCCGGCGAATCCCGGGCCAGGGCAGCGCTCCTGCGCCGCATGCGTGACTGGGCGGACCCCGAGACCGTTTCCGGTCTGCTGATGGCCTTCGCCTTCCCTGTGCTCGCCGGTACGGATCCCGCCTGGTGGAGCGACGAGTTGCCGGCCAGCGTCGAGTCGGCAGCGAGCGCGGTAGAGCTGACAGGGCATGCCCTCAACGAGCCGGCCACATTCGCGGCCATGCGCGAGGTCCTCCTCACCTGGTGTTCCGAGGCGGACGGTGACGAGCACCGGGTTCGGGCACTGGGTGTCCTCATGGATGGCCTGGTGGCTGCCCGGCAGCCCGGATTCCTGCGCTGGCTCCTGGCGGTCGGCAGGGGACCGGACGAGATGCCGGGCAAGGAGCCGGCCGCTCGAGCGCTCGCCATGTGGCGCGACAACACCTGTGTCATACCTAGCGATTGCTGAGGAGACTCGATGTCACTGCCCTCTCACTCCGGTATCTTCGCCGTCGTCGAGCGTCAGTGCGCGGACAGCGAGCCGACGCCCCCGTTACGTCTCTTCGACGGGCCGGACCCGGCCGGCGTGCCTCTGGCTCTGGTTCGGGCCCGTCAACTGCTCTACGACCGCTCGGTGAGCCCCGCGGCACGTGCGGACCTTTGGCACCAGGTCGCCGAGCGCGCCCGCTTCGGCGGGGACGGGCCCGACTGGCCGACGGCGGTCGTGTGGCTCGGGCTCCCCGGGCTTCGCAAAACCGCGTTCAACATCAGTTGGCGTTGCCGCGCCGAACGCGGCGACGTCGAGGCCGAACTCGTCACCTGCTACCTCGAAGAGCTTGCCAAGGTTGGAGCACACCATCCGGATCCTGGCGGTGCCGTACTGCGTTCCGCCTGTTCGCGAGCGTGGAGCGTATGGCGCAAGGCTCGCCTGGAGACGGCTGTGGATGACGTGGACAGAATCGGCGGCCCTCGCGAAGAAGCCGACGCGGAAGGGTACTGGCAGGCGGATTACGAACCGGTCCCGCGCGCGTCAGGGCTTTCTGCCCCGGTGCGTATCACAGTTCCTGCTCACCGCGTCGAAGGAGTACGGCTCGGCGCGCTGGCCCGAGCCTGGGGTGTGGCCGACGCGGCTGCGAGCGTCGGGTACTCCGGCCGGGGCCGTCAGGTCGCCAAGATTTCCCTTCGGCGTGCGGGGACGAGCGGATGAACGACCGCATCGAGTCACCCCTCACCTTCCGAGAGATCTTCAATCTTCCGGTCAGCGTCGATCTACGGACTGCGGCCCGAGCGTTCGGGATGTGCCTGAACACTGCATACAGGCTTGTCGCCCAAGACGCCTTCCCGTGCCGGAGCGTTCGGGTCGGCCGACGCCATCGTGTGCTCACCGTGGATCTGTTGCACGCGCTGGGCATCGAGGAGCGCCCGGTTTTCGCCGACGAAGTCGCCGACGGAGTTGCGCTCACTCTCTTCGACTGACTCCCGCCGTCGCCCTGTCGGCCGAGCGATCGCCGACAGGGCCCCTCACCCAACGAAGGAGCCTGCCATGCCTACCTGCCTCGCCCTCTGCGGGACACCCGTCCTCCCCTCTGGACCGTGCCCTCCCGAGGAACGTCACCGGTCCACCGTCCTCTACGAGGACATCGTGCGGCCCGCGTGTGAACAGCTCGGCCTGACCCTTCTACGAGCCGACAGCCTCACACAGGCCGGCTTGCCCAGGGACCAGCTGCTGCGCATGCTCACCGAGGCGGACGTCGTCATCGCGGACCTCAGCGGTTTCGACGCGGAGCTGTCCTTCGGGCTCGGTATGCGACATGCCCTCGGGCGCTGCACCGTGCATGTGGAGGGAGAGACCGATCAGCTCCCCGCTCCCGGTATGACGCAGAGCATCCAATTCCCCACACGGCCCGACGACATCGTCGCCACTCGTCGGCAGCTGACCGGGCTCCTCGCGACGGAGGCGCTCCACGGGCACAGCTCCCCGTCCCTGCCCGCTGCGGCCACACCTGCGACGGACCCGAAGCCTGACCCCGAGGACGACGAGGACGTGCCCGGACTGTTCGATCTGGTCGTCGAAGCCGAGGCACACATGGAAGCCCTCACCGGCGACATGGAAGACGTCGAGTCGGCCTTGGCAGACCTCGGGGAAATGATGGCTCTCATCGGTGAGGACATGTCCCGGACCGGACATGCCGGCGCTTCGGCGGGCAGAAAGAAGGCCTTGGTCAACCGTTTGGCCAAGGCCCTGGACGGGCCGGCCGAAGAGTTGGAGGCGGCGGCGGAGCGCTTCGCGGAGCGTATGGGGGCCAGCGTCGACGCCTTGCGGGTGTTCCTGCAATGGGCCAGCACTACGCCACGCGCCGAATGGCCGGAGGACACGGAGGAGGTGCTGGAGCAGGTTGTGGCGGCTCCCTGGGAGATGCAGGCCGTAGCGGGGCCCTTCCGGGAGGGGGTGGCACTGATCAACATGTTCGGCGCCTCCAGCCGTCAACTGCGGCGCCCCGCCCGGCGGATCACCGCGTCCCTCCAGGCCATCTTCCAGAGCGTGTCCGTGCTGGTGGAGCTGCAGAGCCTGGCCATGGCGCTCAGGGAGTAGCCCGGCAACGTTCCAGAGGCGTCGCCGCCCCCTACCGGCCGGCGACGCCTCATGTCGAGAGGGGGCGGCGCCCCGCTCAGATGTCCCGGAACGTCTCGATCTGCGCCCCCACCGAGTTCAACCGCTCCGCCAGATCCTCGTACCCGCGGTTGATCACGTACACGTTGCGCAGCACCGACGTGCCCTCGGCCGCCATCATGGCGAGCAGGACGACCACGGCGGGGCGCAGCGCGGGCGGGCACATCATCTCGGCGGCGCGCCAGCGGGTCGGGCCCTCCACCAGGACCCGGTGGGGGTCGAGGAGTTGGAGGCGGCCGCCCAGGCGGTTGAGGTCCGTGAGGTAGATCGCGCGGTTGTCGTAGACCCAGTCGTGGATCAGCGTCTTGCCCTGCGCCGCCGCCGCGATGGCCGCGAAGAAGGGGACGTTGTCGATGTTCAGGCCGGGGAACGGCATCGGGTGGATCTTGTCGATCGGCGCCTCCAGCTTGGAGGGCCGGACGGTGAGGTCGATGAGGCGGGTGCGGCCGTTGTCCGCCGGGTACTCCGCCGAGCGGTCGTGGTCGAGGCCCATCTCCTCCAGGACCGCCAGCTCGATCTCCAGGAACTCGATCGGCACCCGGCGCACCGTCAGCTCGGACTCCGTGACGACGGCGGCGGCGAGCAGGCTCATCGCCTCGACCGGGTCCTCGGACGGGCAGTAGTCCACGTCGACGTCGATGGTCGGCACGCCGTGCACGGTCAGCGTCGTCGTGCCGATGCCCTCGACCCTGACGCCGAGCGCCTCCAGGAAGAAGCACAGGTCCTGGACCATGTAGTTCGACGAGGCGTTGCGGATGACCGTCGTACCGGCGCTGCGGGCGGCGGCGAGCAGCGCGTTCTCCGTGACGGTGTCCCCGCGTTCGGTCAGGACGATGGGCCGGTCGGGGGAGACGTCCCGCGCCACCTCGGCGTGGTAGAGGCCCTCGGTCGCCGCGATGTCCAGGCCGAACCGGCGCAGCGCGATCATGTGTGGCTCGATCGTGCGGGTGCCCAGGTCGCAGCCGCCCGCGTACGGCAGCTTGAAGCGGTCCATGCGGTGCAGCAGCGGGCCGAGGAACATGATGATCGAGCGGGTGCGGCGCGCGGCCTCCGCGTCGATCGCGTCCATCTCCAGCTTGGCGGGCGGCACGATCTCCAGGTCGACGCCGTCGTTGATCCAACGGGTGCGTACGCCGATGGAGTTGAGCACCTCCAGGAGACGGTAGACCTCCTCGATGCGGGCCACTCGGCGCAGCACCGTACGGCCCTTGTTGAGCAGCGACGCGCAGAGCAGCGCCACGCACGCGTTCTTGCTCGTCTTGACGTCGATGGAGCCGGAGAGCCGGCGGCCGCCGACCACCCGCAGGTGCATCGGCCCGGCGTAGCCGAGCGACACGATCTCGCTGTCGAGCGCCTCACCGATGCGGGCGATCATCTCAAGGCTGATGTTCTGGTTGCCGCGCTCGATGCGGTTCACGGCGCTCTGGCTGGTGCTGAGCGCTTCGGCGAGCTGTGTCTGCGTCCAGCCCCGGTGCTGGCGGGCGTCGCGGATGAGCTTGCCGATGCGTACGAGGTAGTCGTCTGCCATGTGCCGCAGGTTATCTCACATATGAGATGACGCGCGCGCTGGGGTGGGCCGTTCGGGAAGCGGTCCTCCGTCGGCCGCTCCCCGCAAGGGAGTTGCCGCCGCCCGCGTCACCCGGGCGGCGGCCGCGCGTCCTGCCGACGACTGCGCGTCGGTCCCCACTCTGCCTCCGCCGCGCGTGCGGCGCACTTCGGCGGAGCGATATCGGCCACCGGACGGGGTGTCATGTCGCCGCCGGGCGGCGCGAGAACGGCCGCCGCGATGGTGGCGGGGGGCGTGGCGGGTCCGCCTGCCGGCGTGCGGCGCCGAGGGCGCCCGAGGCGCCCTTCGGCAGGCGAGACGCCCGAACCGCACCCCCGTGGCGCGCGGCAGGAAGGGGCGGCGGGTCCATGGCGGCATGGCCGACGTCGAGGCCAGGTCGACGGCGGCGCGGCGGAACGGGGCGGTGGTGACAGTGAGGCAGTCCAGGGCAGCACAGAGCGACGTGCCTCGTCGTCACGGCGGGTCATGTACTAGAGTTATCTCGACATCGAGATATCTGCCGAGGCGCACCAGGAGCCGCCCCTCGGTAAGGGTTACCTAACTAAGCCTTACCTTAGCGGATCGACGAAGAGTCGTGGCGGCAGGATGTGCTGGAACGCGCACAAAAATGAAGGAGACTGTCGTGTCGGCGAACAGCTTCGACGCCCGCAGCACGCTGCGCGTGGGCGACGAGTCGTACGAGATCTTCAAGCTGGACAAGGTCGAGGGTTCCGCACGGCTCCCTTACAGCCTGAAGGTCCTCCTGGAGAACCTGCTCCGCACCGAGGACGGCGCGAACATCACCGCCGACCACATCCGCGCGCTCGGCGGCTGGGACTCCCAGGCGCAGCCGTCGCAGGAGATCCAGTTCACGCCCGCCCGCGTGATCATGCAGGACTTCACCGGCGTGCCCTGCGTCGTGGACCTCGCCACCATGCGTGAGGCCGTGAAGGAGCTCGGCGGCGACCCGGCGAAGATCAACCCGCTGGCCCCGGCCGAGCTGGTCATCGACCACTCCGTGATCGCCGACAAGTTCGGCACGGCCGACGCCTTCGGCCAGAACGTGGAGCTGGAGTACGGCCGCAACAAGGAGCGCTACCAGTTCCTGCGCTGGGGCCAGACCGCCTTCGACGAGTTCAAGGTCGTCCCCCCGGGCACCGGCATCGTCCACCAGGTCAACATCGAGCACCTGGCGCGCACGGTCATGGTCCGGGGCGGCCAGGCGTACCCCGACACCCTCGTCGGCACCGACTCGCACACCACGATGGTCAACGGCCTGGGCGTGCTCGGCTGGGGCGTCGGCGGCATCGAGGCCGAGGCCGCGATGCTCGGCCAGCCGGTCTCCATGCTCATCCCGCGCGTCGTCGGCTTCAAGCTGACCGGCGAGCTGAAGCCGGGCACCACCGCCACGGACCTCGTCCTCACGATCACCGAGATGCTGCGCAAGCACGGCGTCGTCGGCAAGTTCGTCGAGTTCTACGGCGAGGGCGTCGCCGCCACCTCGCTCGCCAACCGCGCCACCATCGGCAACATGTCGCCGGAGTTCGGCTCCACCGCCGCGATCTTCCCGATCGACGACGAGACGCTGAAGTACCTCAAGCTCACCGGCCGCTCCGAGCAGCAGGTCGCGCTCGTCGAGGCGTACGCCAAGGAGCAGGGCCTGTGGCTGGACCCGGCCGCCGAGCCGGACTTCTCCGAGAAGCTGGAGCTGGACCTCTCCACGGTCGTCCCCTCCATCGCCGGCCCGAAGCGCCCGCAGGACCGCATCGTCCTCGCCAACGCCGCCGAGCAGTTCAAGATCGACGTACGCAACTACGTCGACTCCGTGGACGAGGCGGGCAAGGAGTCCTTCCCGGCCTCCGACGCCCCGGCGACCACGAACGGCGTCCCGTCGAACCCGGTCCTCGTGACCGCCCCCGACGGCTCGACGTACGAGCTGGACCACGGCGCGGTGACGGTCGCGGCCATCACCTCCTGCACCAACACCTCGAACCCGTACGTGATGGTCGCCGCCGCGCTCGTCGCGAAGAAGGCCGTCGAGAAGGGCCTGACCCGCAAGCCGTGGGTCAAGACCACCCTCGCCCCGGGCTCGAAGGTCGTCACCGACTACTTCGACAAGGCGGGCCTGACCCCGTACCTCGACAAGGTCGGCTTCAACCTCGTCGGCTACGGCTGCACCACCTGCATCGGCAACTCGGGCCCGCTGCCCGAGGAGGTCTCGAAGGCCGTCAACGACCACGACCTGGCCGTGACGTCCGTCCTCTCCGGCAACCGGAACTTCGAGGGCCGCATCAACCCCGACGTCAAGATGAACTACCTGGCGTCCCCGCCGCTGGTCGTCGCGTACGCCCTCGCCGGCTCGATGAAGATCGACATCACCACCGAGGCCCTCGGCGCCGACCAGGACGGCAACCCGGTCTACCTCAAGGACATCTGGCCCTCCGAGGCCGAGGTCAACGACGTCGTGGCCAACGCCATCGGCGAGGACATGTTCAACAAGTCCTACCAGGACGTCTTCGCGGGCGACGCCCAGTGGCAGGCCCTGTCGATCCCGACCGGCGACACCTTCGAGTGGGACGCGGAGTCGACGTACGTCCGCAAGCCCCCGTACTTCGAGGGCATGGCGCAGGAGCCGTCCCCCGTCGAGGACATCCAGGGCGCCCGCGTCCTGGCGAAGCTGGGCGACTCGGTCACCACCGACCACATCTCCCCGGCCGGTGCGATCAAGGCCGACACCCCGGCCGGCAAGTACCTCACGGAGCACGGCGTGCAGCGCCGCGACTTCAACTCCTACGGCTCGCGCCGAGGCAACCACGAGGTCATGATCCGCGGCACGTTCGCCAACATCCGCCTGCGCAACCAGATCGCGCCGGGCACCGAGGGCGGCTTCACGCGTGACTTCACGCAGGAGGACGCGCCGGTCTCCTTCATCTACGACGCCTCGCGCAACTACATCGAGCAGGGCATCCCGCTCGTCGTCCTCGCGGGCAAGGAGTACGGCTCCGGCTCGTCCCGCGACTGGGCCGCCAAGGGCACCGCGCTCCTCGGCGTCAAGGCCGTCATCGCCGAGTCGTACGAGCGCATCCACCGCTCGAACCTCATCGGCATGGGCGTCCTGCCGCTCCAGTACCCGGAGGGCATGTCGGCCTCGTCGCTCGGCCTGACCGGCGAGGAGACGTTCTCCTTCTCCGGCGTCACCGAGCTGAACAACGGCACGACTCCCCGCACGGTGAAGGTCACCACCGACACGGGTGTCGAGTTCGACGCGGTCGTCCGCATCGACACGCCCGGTGAGGCGGACTACTACCGCAACGGCGGCATCATGCAGTACGTGCTGCGCAGCCTGATCCGCAAGTAAGCGGCAGCGGGCGGCAGTCGAGGGCCGCACCCCGTCTTCGTACGGGGTGCGGCCCTCGCGTGTCCGTGCCCTGCCGGGCCGCTTCTAGTTCTGCGGCCGGCCGCCGTACGGCACCGTGATCAGCTCCATCGCGTGGGACGACGGGTCGAGGAAGTAGACCCCCCGGCCGCCGTCGTTGCGATTGATCTCACCCGGCTGCTTCTGGTGCGGGTCCGCCCAGTGCCGGATGCCGCGTGCCCGGATCTTCTCGTACGCCGCCGCGAACTCCGCCTCGGAGACGAGGAAGGCGTAATGCTGCGGGGTGAGGTGTTCGGCGGGGATGGTGGCGAAGTCCAGAGTGACGCCGTTGTTCAGGGCCACCGCGATGAACGGGCCCCACTCCGCGGTGATCTTCAGGCCCAGCAGGTCCGTGAAGAACTCGGCGGACTCCCGGTTGTCCCGGGCGTGGACGATCGTGTGGTTCAGCTCGACCGACAAGGAATGCCTCCACAAGGCATCTCCTGACACCTCCATGCCTCACCCGGCCGGTGACCGACACGCGATGTCGCCGTGGATCTTAGACACGGCGCCATCCCGCTGTCGAGAGCTATTCCCTGCGGCCCGCCAACGCCCCCATCGGTCGGTGAGCCGTCCGCCGGACAGCAGGAGGCCGCCGCCGAGCGTGTAGCCGGTGACGACCCACGACAGGGCGACCGGTTCCGCGCCGAAGCGGGCGCCGATGGCGGGGGCGAGGGTGACGTTGACGACGGTCACGTCGACCGCGTGCCGGGGCGCCGTTGATCATCCGGCGGCCACCAGGTCAAGCAGTCCCGGGAACCGCTCGTCCAGTTCCTCCCTGCGCAGTACGGCGGTCCTGCTGTTCCCGTGGTCGACCATGCGCAGCAGGCCCGCCTCGCGCATCACCTTGAAGTGGTGCGAGGTCGTGGACTTCGACACGGGCAACTCGAAGGAGGCGCAGGTGCGTTCGGTGCCCGCGGGCTCGTGCAGGAAGCGGGCGATCACCCCGAGGCGCAAGGGGTCGGCGAGTGCGTGCAGGACCGTGCGCAGGTCCATCTCCTCGGGGAGGGGGTGTCCGTCGTCGTCCGGCATGGGAGGCCTCCTCGATAGGTTCGACTTGCATCGTACCTCGTGGGCGTGCCAGGGTCAGGTTCGATCAATTCCGAACCTCACGTCGTCTCCTCTCGGGGGTCCCCCAGTCATGCCCGGACCACAGGCACCGCTCGCGCCCGCGACACCCGCGGCGGCACCACCGAAGCCGCCGTGGCTTCCGCTCGCCGCGATCCTGCTCGCCGTCTTCGTCGTCCCGATGTCCATCTCCGGGACCGCCGTCGCCCTGCCCGGCATCGGCGCCGACACGGGCGCCGGACCCGCGCCCCTCCAGTGGGTGGTCAACGCCTTCAACGTCGCCTTCGCCTGCTGCACCCTCGTCTGGGGCTCGGTCGCCGACATCGTCGGCCGCGCCAGGGCCTTCGCCGCCGGCGCCGCCCTCTACGCCGTCGCCTCCCTCGCCGGCGCCGTCGCCTCCGACGTCCTTCTCCTGGACGCGGCCCGCGCCCTCGCGGGCATCGGCGGCGCGGCGATCTTCTCCTGCGGCTCCGCGATCCTGTCCACGGTGTACGAGGGCCCGGCGCGCGCCAAGGCGTTCGCGTTCTTCGGCACCGTCGCGGGCGTGGGCGTCGCGGTCGGGCCCTCGCTCTCCGGGGTGCTGCTCCAGACGGCCGGCTGGCGCTGGGTCTTCGCCGTGCACGCGGTGGCGCTCGCCCTCGTCCTGGCCGCGGTACCGGCCATCGCCCGCTCGCTCCCGGCCGTGCCCCGGCCGGGCGGCGCGCGCGTCGACGTGCCCGGCAGCGCGCTCTTCGTCGTCGCCATGGTGCTGCTGACCACCGCCATCGTGCAGGGCTCCCAGTGGGGCTGGGGCAGCGCGGGCGTGCTCGGGCTCTTCGCCGGGGCCGCCGTCGCGCTGGCCGTCTTCGCCGCCGTGGAGAAGCGCCGCACCCACCCCGTGCTCGACCTCGGCCTGCTCCAAGACCGCCGCTTCCTGGGCCTGTGCCTGGTGCCGGTCGCCGGTTCCTTCGGCTTCGTCACGATGCTCACGTACCTGCCGAGCTATCTGACGGAGGTGACCGGCCGCGGCACGGGCGCCGCGGGGCTCCTCATGGTGCTGCTCACCGCGCCGATGCTCGTCTTCCCGCTCCTGGCCGCCACGTTGGTGGCCCGCGGCGTCCGGGCGCTGACCATCATCTACGTCAGCCTGGGCGCCCTGGTCGTCGGCGACGCCGCCCTGACGCTCTTCGGGCCGGACGTGTCCGTCGTCGTCGTCGCCCTGCCGATGATCGTCACCGGCGCGGGCATGGCCCTGGCCGCGGGCCTCGTCGACGGCCAGGCCCTCGCACTCGTCGACCCCGCGAAGGCGGGCATGGCCGCGGGCTTCCTCAACACGCTGCGGCTCGGCAGCGAGGCGGTCGCGGTGGCGCTGTACGGCTCGGTGCTCACCACGCTCACGGCGTCGCGGTCGTACGACGACGCGTTCCACCTGGTGCTCTGGGGCCTGGCCGGAGTCTGCCTGGCGCTGGGGGCGGTCGTCTTCGCACTGCTGCGCGACAGGCGGTAGGCGCCCGAACCCGGTCGCCCCCCCGGCGACCCACGGTTCCCGCGCCGCCACGCCTCCGGCGCCAGCGCTCTCCTGGCCCCGAACGGGACGGTCACGGCGGACGATAGGTTGCCCGGCATGACTGAGTTGGGACCTGTCGCCTGGCCGCCCGCCCCGATACGGACCGAACGGCTCCTGCTCCGGGAGTCCGAGGCCCGGGACCGTACGGCGTTCATCGAGCTGTTCGCCTCGCCGGAGGTGCGCGCCCACCTCGGTGGCCCCCGACCGCGTGACGAGCTCGAACGCGCGGTGCCGGAGGTGCCCGGGCGGCGCCCCGGGGTCTTCGTGGTCGAGCTCGACGGCGCGTTGATCGGCACGGTCATGCTCGACCGGCGCGACGCGGAGCGTCCGGGGCACCTCCACCCGGACGCCGAAGAGGCCGAGCTCGGCTACCTGTTCCTGCCGCACGCGTGGGGCCACGGGTACGCCGCCGAGGCGTGCGCGGCGGCACTCGGCTGGCTGGCCGCCGCGCTTCCCGGGGATCCGGTGGTGCTCTGCACCCAGACCGCCAACGACCGCGCGATGCGCCTCGCGGCGAAGCTGGGCTTCACCGAGGTGGAGCGGTTCGAGGAGTACGGCGCGGAGCAGTGGTTCGGCGTGTGCGACCCCGGGAAGCACACGGCTCCTGCGTCGTAGGACGATCGTCTGCTGCCGGACCATGGAGTCGGCCGGGAGAAGGAGACCGGCGGCCACCGTCGCGCTGCGTCTGCCAGGAGCAGCCGGCCCAGGCCGCACAGGTCGGCCCGGGCCAGGACACGCTCCGCGCTCAGGACAGCAGTTCCACCTCCGCCAGCGTCGCCGCCCCCTCCGGCACCAGCCGGTAGTGCCGGTACGTCCCCGGACGTGCCACCGTGAACACCCGCGTCTGCTGGTCCCAGGCGAAAAACTCACCTGAGCGCTTGTCCAGCCGCTTCCACCGCTGCCCGTCGGCGGAGCCTTCCAGCACCCAGCCGCGTGGCGCCTTCGCCCTGTCGGTGGACGACGTCAGCGTGTACTGCACCGCCCTGGTCGCGCTGCCGACCGGCAGCTCCACGGCTCCGGACCGTGAAGTGGCCGCCGTGGCCGAGGAGTTGTCGAAGAGTGCGCCCTCGCCCACCAGCGCGTCCTTCTTCGGTGACGGCACTTCGTCGCCCCGGGTGATCGACGTCGGCTGGGCGTTCTTGCCGGAGCCCCACGCGGACGGCTTCGGGCCCATGTCGAACTCCAGGACCCCGCCGCGCGCCATCAGCTTGTGGGGGAGCGCCGTCGACGTCCACGCCTTGCCGTTGACCTTGAGCCCCTGCACGTACACGTTCTTCGCGCTGTTCCTCGGCGCCTTGACGATCAGGTCCCGGCCGTTGTCCAGGTGCACGGTCATCTTCTTGAACTGCGGTGAGCCGACGGCGTATTCACCGCTGCCCATCACCAGCGGGTAGAAGCCGAGCGAGGAGAAGAGGTACCAGGCGGACTGCTCGCCGTTGTCCTCGTCGCCGTGGTAGCCCTGGCCGATCTCGCTGCCGGTGTAGAGCCGGGCGAGGACCTCGCGGACCTTCTCCTGCGTCTTGGCCGGCTGCCCGGCCGCGTCGTACATGTACGCCACGTGGTGGGCGACCTGGTTGGAGTGGCCGTACATGCCCATGCGGACGTCACGCGCCTCCGTCATCTCGTGGATGACACCACCGTACGAACCCGCGAACTCGGCGGAGCCGGTCTCGGGCGTCGCGAAATACGTGTCCAGCTTCTCGGCCAGCTTCTCGCGTCCGCCGTAGAGGTTGGCGAGGCCGCGCGAGTCCTGCGGGGCCGTGAAGGCGTACCCCCAGGCGTTGGTCTCCGTGTAGTCGTGACCCCACACGCGCGGGTCGAACTTCTCGGAGGGGACACGCCACTTGCCCTTGGCGTCCTTGCCCTGGAAGAAGCCGGGGGCCGTGCCGGCGCCCGCCGCCTTCTCGTCGAAGAGGTTCACGTACTCCCGGGCACGGTCGAGGAAGTACTCCGACTCCTCCTTGTAGCGCTTGACGCCCGTCTTCTTGTAGAGGGCCGCCCCCATCCGGGAGATGCCGTAGTCGTTGAGGTGGCCCTCCAGCGCCCACGACAGGCCCTCGTGCGTCTCGCTGCTCGTGTAGCCGAGGAACGGCGAGGTCAGCATGCCCTTGCGGCCGACGCCCGAACTCGGCGGCACCACCGTCGCGTTCTTCAGCGCGGCCTCGTACGCGGCCTTGGCGTCGAACTTCACGCCCTTGACGTACGCGTCGGCGAACGCCACGTCGGAGGACGTGCCCGTCATCAGGTCCGCGTAGCCCGGCGAGGACCAGCGCGAGGTCCAGCCGCCGTCCTTGTACTGCTGCACGAACCCGTCGACCAGCTCGCCCGCCTTCTTGGGCGTGAAGAGGGTGTACGCGGGCCAGGTCGTCCGGTAGGTGTCCCAGAAGCCGTTGTTGACGTACGGCTTGCCCTCGACGATCTTCGCTCCGGTGCGGGTCGGGGTGTCCGGACCGGTCTGCGGGGAGAACGGCGAGGCGTACTTGTACGTCGACTTGCCGCCCGCTGAAGTGACCTTCTCGAAGCCCGAGTTGGGGTACAGATACAGGCGGTACAGCGACGAGTACAGCGTCGTCAGCTGGCCCTGGCTCGCGCCCTCCACCTCCACCTTGCCGAGGATCGCGTCCCACTGCCTCTGGGCGCGGTCCTTCACGCGCTCGAAGGAGGTGCCCGCCGGGATCTCCTGGGCCAGGTTGGCCTTCGCCTGCTCCACGCCGATGAGGGAGGTGGCAAGCCGGAGGGTGACCGTGCGGTCCTTGCCGGGGGCGAAACGCAGATAGCCGGTGACGTCACCGCCCCCGCCGCCCTCCAGCTTGCCGCCCGCGGTGACCGGCGCGTCGAAGGTCCCGTACACGAACAGGCGCGTGGCGCCCGTCGACAGCCCCGACTTGACGTCCGAGAAGCCGGAGACGGTCCCCTTCTCCTTGTCGAGGGTGAGGCCGCCCTTCTCCGAGACGTTGTCGAAGATCACGCTCGCGTCGTCACCGGGATAGGTGAACCGCATCATCGCGGCGTGGTCGGTGGGCGCCATCTCGGCCTTGAGGCCGTTCTCGAACGTCACGCCGTAGTGGTGCGGGCGCGCCGTCTCCTTCTCGTGCCGGAAGGGCAGCGCCCGCTCGGTCCGCGAGGCGCTCGGCGTGTCCTTGTCGACGGAGGGCATCAGCTGGAACGTCTGCCGGTCGCCCATCCACGGGCTCGGCTCGTGGCTCGCGCCGAACGCCTGGATCGTCGGCAGGTTGTCGTCGTTGTTGCCGCGCGCGTAGTCGTACAGCCAGCTCAAGGAGCCCGCGTTGGTCACCGGGGTCCAGAAGTTGAAGCCGTGCGGGACGGCGGTCGCCGGGAAGGTGTTGCCGCGCGAGAAGCCGCCGCTGGAGTTCGTGCCGCGCGTGGTGTCCGCGTAGTCGGAGGGGTGCGCCTTGGGCCTCGGCGGGGCCTTCTCCTTCAGTGACACGTCGTCCAGCCAGCCGCGGAACTTCGCCGGGCCCTTCGGGGCGTCGTACGCGACCAGGATCCGGTCGACCGTCTTGCCGCGCGCGACCTCGCCGATCCGCGAGGCGACGTTGTTCCACTGGTTGACGTAGAGCACCTTGGCGGCGCCCTGACCGCGCGGGTCCAGCGGGAAACCGTGCTGGTCCGTGGCCTTGAGGTCACTCAAATAGGTGCCGTCGGTGAACGCCAGGTCCACGGCGACGTTCGTCGCCGCGTAGTCGAGGTCGCCCTCCGCCATCGAGGGGAAGACGCGGTAGCCCAGCTCGGTGTTCCGCCGCACCGGCACGTTCACGTCGAAGACCTTGTTGTACGAGTATCCGCGGCCGTCGGCCTTGTGGGTGCCCGCATAGCGCAGCGCGTGCCTGCCCGTGAACCCGGCGCGTGACTTGGCGGTCGGCGAGCCGCTGGGGCCCCGGTCCACCAGGCTCAGCATGTCCTCGGGGGCGGGCGCCTCGGTGCCGCCGACCGAGAGCTGCACGTCGGCCAGCTGGACGATGTCGGGGGCGCCGTTGTTCGCGGATATGTCCAGGCGGTAGTGGCGGAACGCCGTCGCGTCGGTGAAGTCGTACTTCCTCGTCTTGTGGCGGCCGTCGAACACCTCGCCCGCGCGCTCGTCGAGGACCTTCCAGTCCTTGCCGTCGGCGGAGCCCTTCAGGGTCCAGTCCCTGGGGTCGCGCGGGGCGTGGTCATTGGCGGACGTCAGCGCGTACGTCACCACCTTCGCGGGCTCCTTCAGGTCGAACTCGACCCAGCCGGACTTCGCGAATGTCAGCCATTTGCTGGTGGCCTCGCCGTCGACGAGGTTCTCCGCCACCTCGCCCGAGCCCGCGTTCTCGCCGCTCGCCCGGACCTCGGTGACGTGGTCCATCACGCTGCCGGGCAGGCCGGAACTGAACGCGCCGTTGACGCCCGAGGCCTTCTTGCCGCCGCCGGGGGAGCTCTCCACGGTGTTCAGCCAGTCGGGCTGCGCCTCGCCCTCCTCGAACGAGGAAGCGAACTCCCGGTCGGCACGCGGCGGTTTCTCCGGCCCCGCGACGGCGGCTTCCTGCGCGGCCACGACGAGCGCGAATGCCAGCGCCAGCGTGCCGACGGCCACCGGCGGATGATGGTGTCCTTGACGAGATCTGCGTGCCGTATACGGCATCCCCGAGCCCCTCCCTGCGAGTTGGACAACGTTGTCACGATCGCTGCGCAAGGTCTAGTAGGGAGTCAAGTGGCGAAGGGTGTCAAGGCTGTTGACGGGTTTCGCGGGGTTGACGTGCCGCGTGCGCGGGTGGCTCCGCGGCCGGCCCCGCGGGTGGCTCCGTGTTCGGCCTCCGGGCCGGCCCGCGGCCGGCCCGGCGTACGATGGCCGGCGGGCCGCTCCGGGGCAGATCGGGTGGTCGGCGGAACGCGTCCGAGGGCGGGAAAGGATCACCCACGCGCCTCTCCGGTAGCGTCGGGGCATGAGTCATCCGCATCCAGAATTGAAAGCCGCCCCGCCACTCACCAAGCGCGGGCTGAGGATCGTCGCCCTCGGCGGCCTGGGTGAGATCGGCCGCAACATGACCGTCTTCGAACACGCGGGCAAGCTGCTGATCGTCGACTGCGGTGTGCTGTTCCCCGAGGAGACCCAGCCCGGGGTGGACGTGATCCTGCCGGACTTCACCTCCATCCGGGACCGTCTCGACGACGTGGTGGCGATCGTTCTCACCCATGGTCACGAGGACCACATCGGCGGCGTGCCCTACCTGCTCCGCGAACGGTCCGACATCCCCGTCGTCGGCTCGAAGCTGACCCTGGCGTTCCTGGAGGCCAAGCTCAAGGAGCACGGCATCCGGCCGCGCACGGTGCGCGTGCGCGAGGACGACCGGCGCGGTTTCGGTCCCTTCGAATGCGAGTTCGTGGCGGTCAACCACTCCATCCCGGACAGCCTCGCGGTCGCGATCCGTACCAGCGCCGGACTGGTCCTGCACACCGGGGACTTCAAGATGGACCAGTTCCCGCTGGACGACCGCATCACCGACCTGCGTGCCTTCGCCCGTCTCGGCGAGGAGGGCGTGGACCTGTTCCTGACCGACTCCACCAATGCCGAGGTGCCCGGTTTCACCACCTCCGAGCGGGAGCTGAACCCCGCGATCGAGCAGGTCATGCGGACCGCGCCGCGCCGCGTGATCGTCTCCAGTTTCGCCAGCCATGTGCACCGTATCCAGCAGGTCCTGGACGCCGCGCACGAGCACGGCCGCAAGGTCGCCTTCGTGGGCCGCTCGATGGTCCGCAACATGGGCATCGCCCGTGACCTCGGCTACCTCAAGGTCCCCTCCGGCCTGGTGGTCAACCCCAAGGAACTGGAGAACCTGCCCGCCCACAAGGTCACCCTGGTGTGCACCGGCTCCCAGGGCGAACCGATGGCCGCGCTGTCCCGGATGGCCAACCGCGACCACCAGATCCGCATCGGCAAGGGCGACACGGTCCTGCTCGCCAGCTCCCTCATCCCGGGCAACGAGAGCGCCATCTACCGCGTCATCAACGGCCTGACCCGCTGGGGCGCGAACGTCGTCCACAAGGGCAACGCCAAGGTGCACGTGTCCGGCCACGCCAGTGCCGGGGAACTCGTCTACTGCTACAACATCGTCAAGCCCCGCAACGTCATGCCGGTGCACGGGGAGTTCAAGCACCTGAAGGCCAACGCCGACCTCGCCATCCGTACCGGGGTCGACCCCGAGCGGGTCGTCATCGCCGAGGACGGCGTCGTCGTCGACCTCGTCGACGGACGCGCGAAGATCACCGGCAAGGTGCCGGCGGGCAACGTCTACGTGGACGGCATGGAGGTGGGCGGCGCCACGGAGGCTTCCCTCAAGGACCGTCGTACCCTCGCCGAGGAGGGCGTGGTGACGGTGGTGGCGATCGTCGACGCCGACACCGGCGCCCTGGCCGAGGCCCCCGACTTCCTGGCCCGCGGCTTCGTCCACGACGAGACCACCTTCCAGTCAGTCGTCCCCGTGATCGAGAAGGCCCTGGCCACCGCCGCCGAGGAAGGCGTCGGGGACGCCCGCCAACTCGAACAGCTCATCGCACGGGCCGTGGCCAACTGGGCGTTCCGCACGTACCGCCGCCGCCCCCTGATCATCCCGGTGATCATCGACGCCTGAACCGCCACCGAGGCGTCGCCCACGGCCACCGAGACGCCGGGGCGGTCACGGGGCGGACGAGCTTCCGGCGCCGGGCGGCGACCGCCGCGTGGGGGAGGGCGCGGCTGGCGTCGGGGGGCACCTTGCGGGGGTGGGCGGCTCCTGGCGCCGGGGTGGCTGCCTGGCGGGAGGGCGCTCTTGGCGTCGGGGGGCACCTTGCGGGGTTGGGCGCTCCCGGCCTCGGGGGTGGCTGCCTGGCGGGATGGCACACCTGGCGTCGGGGGCACCATGGGGGGGGTGGGCGGCTCCCGGCGTCGGCCACGTCCGTGCGGGGACATCCACGCGGGCGGGCTGGCACGTCACCGCGTGCGGGCCGGTGGTCCGGTCTCTGAGCGGGGGAGGGTTCAGCGTGGGGTCGGAAAGGCCGGCGTCCGCGCGGGAGGGGCCCACGCGCGGGGCGGGAAGTTCCGCGTCCGCGCCGGAAGGCCGACGCGTGCGCGCGGCAAGTCCCGTGTCCGCGTGGGGGAGCCCCTGCCGGGCCGGAAGGTTCCGGAAAGTCCGGCTTTCGCTGGGAGAGTCCCGCATGCGGGTCGGAAAGCCGACGGGCGGGCCGAGAAGCCCGGTGTCTGCGCGGGAGAGCGCCGAAGCCGGACCGCCGGAGAGTCCTGTGATCCGCGCGGGGAAGTCCCTCATGCGGGCAGGACTGTCCGGCGTTCGCGCGGCAGAGTCTTGCGGTGCGGGCCGGTAGGCCCGGCGTTCGCGTGGGTGTCCCGGGTGTGGGCCAGAGGTTCTGTGCCCGCGCCGGAGAGTCCTGTGTGCGGGTCGGAAGTTCCGGCGTCCGTGCTGAAGCGCCCGTGTGCGCGGGAAAGTTCGGCGTCCGCGTGGAAGGCCTGGCATCCGCACGGGAGCGCCTGCGTCCGGGGCGCGAAGCCCGGTGTCCACGCGGCAGATCCTCGCGTTCGGGCTGCGTGGGAATGTCCGGGGTCCGCGTGGAAGGCCCGGCATCCGCACGGGAGCGCCTGCGTCCGGGGCGAGAAGCCGGGTGTCCACGCGGCAGATCCTCGCGTCCGGGTCGCGCGGGAAAGTCCGGCGTGCACGTGGGGAAGGCCGGCCCTTTCGCGGGTGACTCCCGCGTCCGGGCCGCGCGTGAAAGTCCGGCGTCCGCGCGCCGAGCCCGGCATCCGCGCGGAAGCGCCCCGCACCGGCCCGGAAAGTCCGGCAGCAGCCGCGCGGATACGCCCGCGTCCACGCGGAAAGAGCCGGCGTCCGCGCGGAGCGCCCCGCGCCCGGCCCTCAAACCCCGGCGCCCGTGCCGGAGTCCCCCGCGCCCGGCCCTCAAACCCCGGCGCCCGTGCCGGAGTCCCCCGCGCCCGGCCCCCAAACCCCGGCGTCCGCGCCGGAGCCCCCCGCCTCCGGGCCGGGCCCGCCGCGAAAGTCCATGGGAATCGCCGCGAAAGTCCACGTGTCGGCGACGCGATGTGCGAGAGGTTGCGACCAGGATCTTCGTAGGTCTCAACTCGGAAAACCTGTACCGGAAGCCTGTGTTCGATCTTGCCCCGCCAACCGGGAGTGGACTATACCTGTCGGCATTCGCCCAGCGTTCGGCACCATCGCACGACCCCAGCTTCACACCACCGCGGTGCCGGGGAGGGTCCGGTTCACCGCCTGAGTCCTGGAGAAGGCGAGGACTTGAGCATGGGATCCACCAGCGTCAACCGTCGTGATGTCATGAAGAGGGCGGCGGCCGCCGGCCTGCTCGCGGTGCCGGCCGTCGGGGCGCTGAGCTCCTGCGCCAGCGGAGGCGGCGAGGAGAACAAGGCCGAGAAGGGCGAGAAGTCCAAGAAGAACCCGCTCGGCGTGAAAGAGGACGCGGGTCTGACGGTCTACATCTTCAACGGCGGCTACGGCGACAAGTACGCCCGGTTCGTCACGGACATGTACGCCGACAAGTATCCCAAGGCCGAGCCGGAGCAGAAGGCGACCGAGAAGATCGCCACCCAGGTCCAGCCGAAGATCGTCCGCGGCAAGCCCACGGCGGACGTCGTCAACAATTCCGGCGCCGAGCAGATGAACATCGGCAAGCTGGTGCACAACAAGCAGGTCGCCGACCTCGGCGAGGTGCTCGACGCGCCCTCCTGGGACGACCCGGACGTCACCGTGCGCGAGACCCTGGTGCCGGTCGTCGAGCAGATGGGCCGCTTCGGCGGCCAGGAGTGCTACCAGCTCAACATCGCCCTGACGGTGTACGGCAACTGGTACTCCGCGAAGCTCCTGGAGGACGGGCTCGACGCCGCGTACCCCAAGACCTGGGACGAGATGCTCGCCGTATGCAGGAAGGCCAAGGCCAAGGGCATCCACGGCTGGAGCTACCCCGGCGGCCACCCCCGCTACATGTTCTTCAGCATGTACGCGATGTTCGCCCAGCGCGGCGGCCGCGACGTCATCGAGGCGATGGACTACCTGGAGCCGGACGCCTGGCGGCACGACGCCGTCAAGGACGTCTTCGAGGCCTGGGAGGAACTGGTCGCCAAGAAGTACGTGCTGACCGGCTTCGACGGGCAGCAGGCCCACACCGAGATGCAGACCGCGTGGACGAAGGAGGGCAAGTGCCTCTTCGTGCCCAACGGCTCCTGGGTGGAGAACGAGGCGAAGGACACCACGCCCGAGGACTTCAGGATGACGGTCGGCGCGACCCCCTCGCTGGACTCCGGCGACAAGATGCCGTTCGGCACGCTCTACGCCCCGGCGGGTGAACCCTTCATCGTCCCCGCCAAGGCCAGGAACCGCCAGGGCGGCCTGGAGTGGTTGCGGATGATGTACAGCAAGGAAGCCGCCCTCAACCTCTTCAAGGAGGTCGGCTCGATGCCTGTCGTCAAGGGCGCCATCGACGGCGTGAAGCTGCCCTCGGGCACGGCGAGCGCCCAGGCGGCGATCGAGGCGGCCGGCGAGAACATCGTGATCCCCCAGTTCATGGACTGGTACAACGAGCTGTTCCGCGAGGACTTCAACAACATGATCCACAAGTTTATGCAGGGCCAGATCGGCCCCAGGCAGGCGATGGACACCATGCAGAAGGCCTCCGAGCGCATCCTGAAGGACCCCGACATCACGAAGGTCAAGAAGGCCTGAGCGGCGGAGCGGGCACGAGAGCCGACGAGGCACAAGAGCGGGCGAGGCTGAGCAGCGTGAAGACCGAGACCCAGGTGGGCGAGCCGCCACCCCCGAAGAACTCGAAGAACGCGAAGAACTCGAAGAACGCGAAGAACGCGAAGAAGCCGAAGGGCTCGACGGAGGCGCTGGGCGAGCGCAAGCCGGCGCCGGCCCCGCTCCCCGGCCTGTTGCTGTGGCCGGCGGTGCTGCTGCCGCCCGGCCTCACCCCCCGGCGCGTCCGCTACGACCGGCGCTACCGCACGCTCGACAAGTACCGCTTCATCCTCGGCTTCCTCGCCGTGCCGCTCGCCTTCTACGCGCTCTTCGTCGTCTCGCCGTTCCTCCAGGCGATCTACTACTCGTTCACCGACTGGTCCGGCGGCCCGGTCGCGAACTTCACCGGCTTCGACAACTACCTCAAGATGTGGGACGACGCCCGCTTCTGGGACTCTCTCAAGATCAGCGCGCTCCTGCTGGTCATCGCGCCCGCCGTCACGCTCGTACTCGGCCTCTTCCTCGCCTACATGATCACCGCGGGCGGCCGGCACCGCAGGGGGCAGGCCATCGCGGGCGTCGCCGGGTCGTCCTTCTACAAGGTCGTCTACTTCTTCCCGCAGGTGCTGTCCGTCTCCATCGTCGCCGTGGTGTGGGGCCGCGTCTTCAACACCAACAGCGGTCTGATCAACGGCGGTCTGGACGAGGCCGGCATCGAGGGACCCGCCTGGCTGGGCGGCGACGAGACGCTCGCGCTGTTCACGCTGCTCACCGTCATCAGCTGGAGCTTCGTCGGCTTCTACGTCGTGTTGTTCTCCGCGGCGATGGGCTCCATCCCCAAGGACATCCACGAGGCCGCGCTCCTGGACGGCGCGGGCCGCGCCCGCACCTTCTTCGGCGTCACGCTCCCGCTGATCTGGGACACCGTGCGCACCGGCTGGATCTACATGGGCATCCAGGCGCTCGACACCTTCGCGATCTGCCTCGTGATGGTGCCGGCGCACGTCCTGAAGGTCACCCCGGTCTTCCTCTACGAACGCTTCCGTGACGGCCAGTACGGCTACGCCACCTCCATCGGCGTCGTCCTGCTCGTCCTGAGCGTGGCGTTCTCCCTGATCGTCATGCGGGTCGGACATCGCGACCGGATCGAATACTGACACCGCGGGAGCCACTGCGTCATGACCACGACCGCCACCACCGCGCCCCGCCCCGGCGCCACCGGGACGCCCCGCCGCGAGAAGGAGTCGGGCGGCACCCTCAACGTCTTCTCGCACGCCTTCCTCGTCCTGTGGGTCGTCCTGGCCGCCGGGCCCCTGATCTGGGTCGCGCTCACCGCGTTCCGCCCCTCGGCGGACATCCTCAGCGATCCGACGGCCTGGCCGGCCGCCTTCCACTGGGAGAACTTCACCAACGCCTGGAACAAGGCAGACATCGGCCGGTACACCGTCAACTCGCTGGTCATCCTGTGCGGTTCCCTGACCGGCACCATGCTGCTCGGCTCCATGGCGGCCTACGTCATCGCCCGCTTCACCTTCCCCGGCAACCGCTTCGTCTTCATGCTGTTCGCGGGCGGCATGATGTTCCCGGTCATCCTCGCGCTCGTCCCGCTCTTCGCCGTCATGGAGAACTTCGGGCTCCTCGACACCCGGCCGGGCCTGATGATCGCGTACATCGCCTACTCGCTGCCCTTCACCACCTTCTTCCTGACCTCCTTCTTCCGCACGCTGCCGACCGGCGTACAGGAGGCGGCGATGGTCGACGGGGCCTCGCACACCCGCACGTTCTTCCAGATCATGCTCCCGATGGCCAAGCCGGGCCTGGTCAGCATCGGCATCTTCAACTTCCTCGGCCAGTGGAACCAGTACCTGCTGCCGCTGCTGCTCAACAACGAGGAGGAGAAGAACTACGTGCTGCCGCAGGGACTCGCCTCGCTGGCGGTCTCCCAGGGCTACCGCGGCGACTGGGGCGCGCTCTTCGCGGGCCTGACGATCGCCATGCTCCCGGTGCTCGTCGTGTACGCCGTCTTCCAGCGACAGGTACAGGCCGGTCTGACCGCCGGAGCCCTCAAGTGACCTGGTGAGGCAGGTGATTTCAGCTTGGCCACGAAAGTGGTCTAGGCCTGTCGAGGCAAAACGGGACGTGAGTAGTGTCGGCGCGACGGCGCCGCGGGGGGCGACTGTACGCGCCAAGTCGACACCGAGGTCGAAGGGTTGAACTGCATGAGGAATCGATGGGTCGCCACCGGTACGGCAACGCTCTGCATGGCGCTGGGACTCACCGCCTGCGGCGGGGACGGCGACAGTGGTGACAGCAAGACCATCAAGCTCGTCGCCGCCGACTACGGCGACAAGGCCTCCAACGCCTCCAAGGTGTACTGGAACCAGGTCAAGAAGGAATTCGAGAAGGCCCACAAGGGCTACACGGTCGACGTCCAGGTCATCAACTGGAACGAGATCGACAAGTCCGTCAAGAACATGATCCAGGCGGGCAACGAACCCGACCTGCTCCAGACCGGCGGTTACGCCGACAAGGTCGCCGACGACCTCCTCTACAAGGCGGACGAGGTGATGTCCGCCAGGACCCGCGACAACCTCATCCCCACCTTCGCCAAGGCCGGTGAGGTCGACGGCACGCAGTACGGCATCCCCTGGGTCTCCTCCAGCCGCGTGATGTTCTACAACAAGGACGTCCTCAAGAAGGCCGGCGTGAAGACCCCGCCGAAGACCTGGGACGAACTGGCCGCCGCCGCGAAGAAGATCAAGGACGAGAAGGCCGCCGAGACCCCGTACGCCCTGCCGCTCGGCCCCGAGGAGACCCAGGGCGAGACGATGATGTGGGAGCTGGGCAACGGCGGCGGCTACACCGACGCGGGCGGCAAGTACACCCTGGACAGCGCCCGGAACGTCGAGACGTTCCAGTGGCTCAAGAGCGAACTGGTCGAGCCGGGCCTCACCTACGCCAACCCCGCCTCCACCGACCGCAAGACCGCCTTCGCCGACTTCGCCGCGGGCAAGGTCGGCATGCTCAACGGCCACCCGAGCCTCATCCAGATGGCCAAGGAGGGCAAGGTCGACTACGGCGTCGCCCCCATCCCCGGCAAGGAAGGGCCGCTGAAGAGCACCCTCGGCGTGGCCGACTGGATGATGGCGTTCAAGGACGGCGGCGCGGAGAAGGAAGGCGTGAAGAAGTTCCTGGACTTCACGTACTCCAAGAAGATGCTGGCGTTCGACGAGATGTACAACCTCATGCCGGTCACCCAGGACGCCCTGAAGACCATGCAGACCAACGGCAGGCACAAGGACCTGGAGCCGTTCTTCGAGGTGCTGCCGAGCGCCAGGTTCTACCCGCTGGGCGACACCGCGTGGGACGTCGTCTCCGCCGAGATCAAGAAGACCGGCGGCAAGGCCGTCGTCGACGACCCGAAGCAGGTCCTCGGCGACCTCCAGAAGAAGGCGGAGACGGCGGCGGCCGAAGCCAAGTAACACGCCGCCCGTCCCGCTGGTCTGTCCCGCTGGTCAGTCCTCTGGTCCGTCCCTCTGGTCCGTCCCCAGTCCGCAAGGAGACCTTGTGTCACTGAAGGCCCCTCCGTCCCCGGCCGGTCCCGGCCGGGGTCGGAGCGGGCGCGCACCTCGGCCGGTAAGCCGCCGCGGCGGAATCGCCCGGCTCGGCCCGCTGCCCTGGATAGCGCCCGTCATCCTGCTGATCCTCGCCGTGGTCGTCTGGCCCGTCATCGAGCTGATCCGCACCTCGTTCCTCAACATCTCCATCGCCGGCAAGGTGCGCGGCGGCGCGGGGACCGACAAGTTCAAGAAGCTCTTCGAGGAGAGCGACTTCGGGTCCGTGCTGCTCTGGACCGTGGTGTGGACGCTCGTCGTCGTCAGCGTCACGATGCTGCTCTCCCTGGCCCTCGCCCAGCTCTTCAACCAGAAGTTCCCCGGCCGCCGCATCACCCGCTGGGCGCTCATCGCCCCCTGGGCGGCCTCCGTCCTGATGACCGCCATCGGCTTCAAGTGGATGCTCAACCAGACCGCCGGCGTTCTCAACACCCTGATGCTCGACCTCGGCTTCATCGACAGCTCCAAGGACTGGCTGGGCAGGCCGGAGACCGCCTGGCCCTGGATGATGGCCGTCGCCGTCTTCGTCTCCCTGCCCTTCACCACGTACACGCTGCTCGCCGGGCTCCAGACCATCCCGCAGGAGGTCTACGAGGCCTCCCGCATCGACGGGGCGGGGTCCTGGCAGACGTACCGCCACATCACGCTGCCGATGCTGCGGTCCGCCTTCCTCGTCGGCGTCGTGATCAACCTCATCAACGTCTTCAACTCCTTCCCGATCATCTGGGCCATGACCCAGGGCGGTCCGGGCTACGACACCTCCACGTCGATGGTGTTCATGTACAAGCTGAAGGAGACCGACATCGGTGAGTCCGCGGCCATGTCGGTCGTCAACTTCCTGCTGGTCGTGGTGCTCGTGCTGATCTTCCTGAAGGTCAGCCGATGGAACGAGGAGGACTGATGGCCACCACGACGGCGACCCGCCCCGCCCCCGGGAAGGGCCGCGCACGCGGGCGCACCTTCCGGCCCCGCACCCTGGTCATCACGGCCTGCGCCTGGCTCCTCGCGGCGGTCTTCCTCGCGCCGTACCTGGAGATGATCGTCACCGCCCTGCGCCCCAAGGAGGAACTGCGGGACCGCACCTACCTCCCCCAGAACCTGGAGTGGGCGAACTTCATCGACGTATGGAAGGAGTCCGAGCTCGGCCAGAACCTCCAGGTCACCCTGCTGGTCGCGGGCGGCGCGACGCTCCTCGTCCTCCTGGTCTCGCTGCCGGCGGCGTACTACACGGCGCGCATGCGCTACCGCGGCCGCAAGCTCTTCCTGCTCCTGGTCCTGGTCACCCAGATGTTCCAGCCGACGGCGCTGCTGGTCGGCCTCTACCGCGAGTTCCACCAGCTGGACATGCTGAACTCGGTCTGGACCCTGATCCTCACCAACGCGGCGTTCAACCTTGCCTTCGCGGTGTGGATCCTGACGGCGTACATCAGCTCGATCCCCCCGGAGCTGGAGGAGGCCGCCATGGTCGACGGCACCAGCCGCTTCGGCGCGATGATCAGGGTGACGCTGCCGCTCGCGCTGCCGGGCGTGGTCACGGCGGTGATCTTCACCTTCATCACGTCCTGGAACGAGTTCGTAATGGGCCTGACCCTCACCACCGAACCGGACAAGCAGCCGCTGACGGTCGGCATCAGCAACTTCATCGGCAACTACACGGTGCAGTGGAACTACCTCTTCGCCGCGTCGGTGGTCGCGATCATCCCGGTCATCGTGCTGTTCGCCTTCATCGAGCGGCATGTGGTGTCGGGGCTCACGGCGGGGTCCGTGAAGTAGCGGCGGGGTCGGTGAAGCGACCCCCCAACGGCCGCCGCTCCGGCGAGAATCGAGACATGCAGACGCGAGAACAACTGGAGCGGGACATCCGGGAACTCTCCGACGAGGCCGCCGTGCGCGCCCTCGCGGCCGTGGTCGAGGAGCGGGGGCTCCTGCCCCGCGCCCACGCCGCCGACTGGGACGGCGAGGAGCTGGCCGAGACGCTGGAGAGCGAGGACGTCGCGGAGTACGTCGGGCCGGACCGGCCCGAGGCGACCGAGGGGGAACTGGCCCGCGCCACCCTCGCGTACGCGGCCTCCCAGGGCGAAGACCTGTCACGCACGGTCGGCGAGGCCGTCGACTACGCGCGCTCGCCGATGCAGCGCTTCGACCCCGTCGGCCTCTCGGTCACCGTGCTCGTCGTCGTCCTCCTCCAGACCGAGGTCCGCGTGCGGCGGGACACGGAAGGGAAATGGAGCCTGACCATCCACAAGCGGGCCATGAAGGAGGCGGCGCTTGGGCGGGTCTTCACGGCGTTGCTTTCGCGGGTCAGCGGGGGCAAGTAAGGGGACGGGACTCGGCGGCCGGGTCCGGGCAGGGGGGGCAGGCCCGGCCAGCCCCAGACCCGGCAGGCATATCTACGGAGGCAGGATGGCGGTCTCGGCGAGGGTGACCTACTCGTGGCGGTGCGAGGGGTGTGAGCGGGAGAGTGCGGCCGTCGTCTGGCGTGTCGTCGATGCTCGTGAACGCGCCGATGCCCTGAGCGGGGAGAGCCCCGGCCTGGCGTGGGTGGACTGTTCCGGATGCGGCGCGCGGACGGCCATCGACGCGCCGCTGCTCGTCCTGCGGCCGGGCGTCACGGCACCCCTGTTGCTCGCGCTCTCCCTCACGGAGCTCCGGTCGGGAGCCCTGCCGTCCGCGCCCGTCCTGCTCGGAGAGGCCGGGCGGGCCGGAGCCTTCCGCGACACCGTCTTCCACGGGCAGGTGATCCCGCTGCCCCGCAGGCTGCTGCCGGTCGTCCTCGCCCGTGACCTCGACCGGGACCTGGCCGACCCGGCGGCGGCCCGCGCCGAGCTGGCGCCGCAGGGGGAGCCGACGGCCGACAACTACGAGACCTTCCTGCACCACCTCGCGGAGGACCGGGAGCAGACCGAGGTGAACGGCCTGCTGTACGCCGTACTGACCAGTCTCCCGGACCAGCTGAGAGAACTCCTGCGCAACCGACCGGAGTTGACCTGCGACACGAAGGTGCGCGACGCCGGGCGCGCGGAACTGGAGGCGGCCGCGGGCGCCCCGTTCGAACCGGATCTGCGCCGGCGCCAGCGGCTCCTGGAAGACCTCAGCGACGGCCGTACCCCGCAGGAGGAGGCGCTCCAGCGCTACTTCGATTCCCTGAGCGCCCTCGGCGGCGCTCTGCGGGAACGGCTGTACACGCTGTACGAGACGGCCCGCACCGCCGAGGGAACCGCGTCCATCGCACCGGCCCGCGAGGCGCTGGCCCTCGCCGCCGACCTCGGCGAAGAGGAGCTGGAGGCCGAGATCGCCGCCCTGCTCGGCGAGCGCCTGGTGGCCGCCGCCCACGCCGGGCCCGACGCCGACCTGTCCGAAGCGGTCACGCTTCTCGAACACGCCCTGGCCCGGCTCCCCGAAGGCAGCCTGGAGTGGGTGCACGTGGCGAACAACCTCGCCAGCGCCCACTACGCGCGCGACGACGGCGACCGCCTGGAGGTCTGGGAGACCGCCCGCGACCTGCTCGCCCGCGCCGGCGAGCTCGACCGGCGCGCACACCCCGAATTCTGGGCGCGCATCCAGACCAACTATGGCCTGCTCCTGTCGGAGCGGCCGGGCGGCGACGCCACGGACCTCGGCCTCGGCATCCGCCACATCAGGGCCGGCCTCGAAGAACGCTCCCCGGAGCGCTCCACCGTCAACTGGGCCTACTCCATGGTCAATCTCGGCCTGCTCCTCCAGCGCCGCGCCGAGCCGGGCGACCTGGGGGAGGCCGAACGCTGCCACCAGGACACCCTGCGCCACCTCGCACCCGGCGACGACCCCGCCCTCTGGGCACAGGCCCAGTACAACCTCGCCGACCTGCTCCTCACCCGCGACCCCCCGGACCCGTACGGCGCGCGGGCCGCCGCCTCGGCCGTGCTCGACCTGGCCACGGAGCACCCCGGCCTTCTCGACACCGGCCGCATCACCTGGCTGCTGGCCCGGTCCAGTGACCTCATCGACGGGCCGGACAGTGCCCAGAGCCTCCGCCTGCGCCGCGCGGCCCTGGCCGCCGTACCATCCGCCCTCGCGCCCTCCCTGCACCTCAGCATCGCCCGCGAGCTGGTCGACAGCTACGCGGACGCGGGCCGCTGGGAAGAGGCGGCCGACATCGCGTCCGGCATGCTGACCGCCGTGAACGTGCTGTACGACGCCCAAGTGACCGTCGAGAGCCGCCGGGGCGTCCTGGTGCAGGTGGACCGGCTCGCCCGCTGGACCGCCTTCCTGCTGGCCCGCGCGGGCCAGCCCGAGCGCGCGGTGGAAGCGCTGGAACGCGGCCTCGCCTGCGAGCTCTCGGTGGTGGCGGGGCGGGGAGCGGCCGCCCTCGCGGAACTCGACCGCGTCGCCCCCGTCGTCGCCCGCCGCTACCGCACCGCCCGAGCCCGCTACAGCGCCTGCGCCACGGAACCGACCGCGACAACACCCGGCGGCCCCGCCTCCGCGACGCGCGCACAGGCGGACGCCGAACGCGCCGTGCGCACCGTGGTCGAGGAGATCCGCGCCATCCCCGGCTTCGAGGACTTCCTGCGCACCACCGAACTGCGCGACATCGTCAAGGCCGCGGGCGGCAAACCGCTCGTGTACCTGGTCAACGCGCCATGGGGCAGCTACGTCCTCGTGGCCACCGGCGCCGAACCCGCGGTGCGGGCCGTACACGTCCCCGAGGTCAGCAGCGTCACCCTGCTGCACCTCCTGGTCATCGACCCGGACGAGGGCACCACCGGCCTGTGGCTCGCGCAGTACGGCACGAGGCTGGCGTGGCGGCGCACCTTCCCCGCCACGCTGGAGCGCCTCACGGCCCTCGAACCCCTCATGCGCCCCCTCGCCGCGCTCCTCGCCGACGACCCGCACAACGAGGCGGTCGTCGTCCCGACCGGCCTGCTCGGCCTCGTCCCGCTGCACGCCGTGCCGCTCGGCCCCGACCGGGTGGTCGACGACCTCGGCACCGTGACCCTCACCCCGTCCGCGGCCGTCCACGCCGTCTCCCGGGACCGCGCCGCTCGCCCGCCGCGCGCCGTGCCGCGTCTGGTGGCCGTCACCGACCCCGACGGCTCGCTCCCCGGCAGCCGTGGCGAACTCGCGGAAGTGCAGGCGCTGTTCGCGCCGCGCGGCGAGGTCAGCCGCGCGGTGGGGGAGGAGGCCACGGTGGGCTGGGTGCTCGACCACCTCGCCGAGGCGTCGTACCTGCACCTGAGCTGTCACGGCAGCGCCGGCTCCGACAGCCGGGGCGGCTCACTGGTCCTCGCCGACGGCCACCTGGACATGGACACCCTCGTGCGGCACCAACTCCCGCTGTGCAGACTCGCGGTGGCGAGCGCATGCCAGTCGGGGCACTACGGAATCATCGAGACGCCCGACGAGTTCCAGGGCCTCCCTGCCGCCTTCCTCCAGGCGGGCGCCGCCTGCGCGGTGACCGGCCTGTGGCAGGTGGACGACATGGCCACCGCGTTCCTGATGACGCGCTTCTACGAATGCCTCTGGCAGGCCGATGAACCGGTGCCGGTACCGGTACCGGCACTGCGCCGCGCGCGCCGCTGGTTGCGCCGCCTCACGTGGGAGGAGTTCGCGCGGTACACGGACACGCATCCGCACCTCGCGGACCTCGCGGACCGGTACGCCGCCCATGCGAGGGCGACGCAGGACCGCCCGTTCGCCTCACCGGTCCACTGGGCGGCGTTCACCGCGTGGGGCGTCTGAGGAGCGGACCTGATGTGCCGCTGGTCAGTGGCTCTGGCGCGGGCGGTGGGTGGTGTGCTCGACCCTCCCGCCCTGCCGCACGCGAGTGGGGTACTTTGACCTTCGACCAGGCGCGGCAGACAGCGGGGGACGGCGTGAAGGCACTGGGCGACGGGGATCCAGCACGCATAGGGGCGTATCGGCTCCTGGGTGTGCTCGGCGAGGGCGGCATGGGCCGCGTGTACATGGGCCGGTCGGAGGGCGGACGCACGGTCGCCCTCAAGGTCGTGCGGAGCGAGATCGCCCAAGTCCCCGACTTCCGGCGTCGGTTCGCGCGCGAGGTCGATGCCGCGCGGCGTGTGGCCGGACCGTGGACCGCGGCCGTTCTCGACGCCGACGTCGAAGCGGTCGTCCCTTGGGTGGCCACTCAGTACATCCCGGGCCCGGATCTGCACACCGTGGTCGCACAGGACTTCGCCCCGCTCCCCGAGCGCTCCGTACGCTTCCTCGCCTGCCGCCTCGCCCTCGCCCTCCAGGCCGTACACGACGGCGGGTTGATCCACCGCGACCTCAAACCGTCGAACATCCTGGTCACGGTCGACGGGCCGCGTGTCATCGACTTCGGGATCGCGCGGGCCCTCGACGCCCTGGACGCGACGGCCGCGGAACCGGCGGTGACCCGCACGGGCATGGTCATCGGCTCACCCGGGTTCATGTCCCCCGAGCAGGCCCGCGGTCGCGAACTCACGCCGGCCAGCGACGTGTTCTGCCTCGGCTCCGTCCTCGTGTACGCGGCCACGGGGCGCCAGCCGTTCGGCGCGGGCGGAAACGGCGGGCTCGCCGCCCAGCTGTTCAGTGTGGCCGAGGATGAGCCGGACCTGAGCGGAGTGCCGTCCTCACTGGTGGATCTCGTGCGGGGCTGCCTGGCGAAGGACCCGCGGCAGCGCCCCACCCCCGGCCAGATCGCCGAGCACACCGAGGACGGGTCGACCGAGCCCTGGCTACCCGGCGAGGTGCTCGCCCAACTGGCCCGTCGCACCGCCGAGTTGCTCGACTACGACCCGGCGCCGACTGCCTTGGCCGCATCGCAGGGCCACCCAGCCACGGTTCGCACCCCCGGGCCGGCACCCCCGTTCCCGACCATGCCCGCGCGGCCCCCTGCCGCGCCGCTGCCGTCGGACCCCGCACGGCGCCGCCGCCGTACGGCCGTCACGGCAGGGGCAGTGGCCGCGGCGATCGCCGCCGTCGGTGGGCTGGTCGCGCTCGACCCGTGGGGAGACGGCGGCAGCGGCGGTGATGGAACGGCTGGTAAGGGAAGAACAGCCGGCGAAGTCACCATGGCCACCGTCCCGAGCAAGTTCACGGGCACCTGGGAGGGGCAGCTCGCCAAGAAGGGCGCGATGAAGAGCGATCGCGTCGTACGGGTCGAGATCCTGCCCGGCGACGCCAAGATCTCTGTGCAGACCGTCGACTCCGAGCGTTTCTGCATCGTGGAATCCGCCCCCGTCAAGGTGCAGAGGGAGTTCTACGACCGGCTGGTGCTCGGCACGCCGAAGCTCCGGACCGGCGCACCCGCATCCGAGAAGGACGCGTGCGCGGAGCAGCGGATCGGCAGCCTCGTCGCGGAGGGTGCGGAGAACAGCGAGGTGACGACGCTCAAGTGGGAGTTCGGCGACTACGCGGTCACGCTGTTCAAGAAGCCGAAGATCGCCGTCGAGCAGGAGGTGCCGGCAGCGTTCACGGGCCACTGGCGACTCAGGGAGGACGACAGCGGCTTCTCGCGGGACCGGAAGCTCCAGCTCCAGACGGTCACCATCGATCCGGGAAAGGTGCTCCTCACCAGCAAGGTCGCGGTCTCCCTGAAGGCGGGGAAGCCCGGTAAGGCCACCTGGTGCTACTACCAGGGCGGCGTGTTCTCGATATCCGGCGAGAAGAAGGACTTGCTCTTCACCACGAACCTGGAGCCGGGGTCGCCCCGGGACGACTCCGCCGACACCGCCTGCCCGGCTTCCCTGCCTGCCCAGATGTACTCGACGGGGATCGACGAGAAGCACCTGGGGATGATCACCATGGGTTCCGAGGGAGTCGCCGCCGTCGGTTCCGGCGGCCTTCAGCGCGCCACACCCTGACCCGTCCCCGCCCTCCGCGCAGCTCGGCCGGCGGCGTTCACGGTTTGGAGCGTCTGGGGAGCGCGTGTCAGTCGTGCCGCGTCGGCCCGAGCGTGCAGTGCCAGCCGACCAGGTCGCTGACGGTGAACCCCACCGGGTAACCGGACCCCTTCTTGCCTTCCGCGCAGTCCGGCTGGGGGGCGTTCACCGCGTGGGGCGCTTGAGGAGTGCGTGTCAGTCGCGCCGCGTCGGTCCGAGCGTGTCGAGGGAGTAGGAGCGGACAGGGTCGTCGGCTGATTGGGGGGCGTCGACCCGCATCGTCGTGTAGCGCGCGCCCGCCAGGCCGCCGACGGTCACCGTCACCGGGTACCGGACTTCCCTGCCCTCCGCGCAGCTCGGCTCGCAGGTGACGTGCCAACCGCGCCCGGTGGCGCGGGCCGTGGGCTCGCCCCAGCCCGACCACGACAGGCCCAGGAGCCCGGCCGTCCCGTCGCCGCAGGCGACCAGGAGCCGGTCCGGCCTGTCCAGCGCCTGCCCGCCGCAGTCGGCGATGGCGGCGGGCCGCGTGCTCGGCCTCGTCCCGACCCTGGTCGGGGGCTGCCGGGAGGGCTCGCGCACGGCCGAGG
>NZ_JAFEXF010000299.1 GCF_016905445.1 Streptomyces sp. G44 | reverse complement strand
CCCGCCAGGTCAGCGGCGGCACCGCCGTGGACCTCGGCGGGCGCACGGACCTGCGGACCCTGGCGGGCGTGCTGCGGGCGGCCGACGCCGTCATCGCGGGCAACACCGGCTCCGCCCATCTCGCCGCCGCGACCGGCACCCCGGTGGTCTCCGTCTTCGCCCCGGTCGTCCCCGCGGAGCGCCGGGGCCCCTACGGCGTGCCCGCGGTGCTCCTCGGCGACCAGAACAGCCCCTGCGCGGCCACCCGCGCCCGCCACTGCCCGGTGCCCGGCCATCCGTGCCTGAGCGAGGTCACCGCCCAGGACGTGGTGCGCGGCGTGCAGAAGCTGCTGAGCGGGAGCGGCTGACCACGCGCTGCCGACGGCGCGTTTCCGGTCCGCCTTCCCGGTCCGCGTCTCCGGTCTACGCGCTGCCGGTGGCGGCGGCCGCCGTCTCGGCGGAGCGCCCGCCCTTGAGGTGGTAGACGTTGAAGGCCTTGCGGATCACGGGCTGCGCGACATTGCGCACCGGCACGCCGCCGCTGGTCATGCCGTGCTCCGTGCCCGCGTGCGCGTGGCCGTGGACGGCCAGGTCCGCGCCCGCCTCGTCGACCGCCTCCGCCAGCAGATAGCTGCCGAGGAACGGATAGATCTCCAGGGGCTCTCCCGCGAGGGTGTCCGCGACCGGCGCGAAGTGCGTGAGCGCCACCCTCGTGTCGCACCCCTGCCCGGCCAGTTCGTCCAGGGAGGTCCGCAGGCCCTCGGCGCAGCGGCGCGTGTACCGGATGAACTCCTTCATCAGCGGTTCGCCGAACTCGCTCCCACTGCGCCCGACGAACCCGCCGCCGAACCCCTTGGTGCCCGCGACCCCGACCCGCGCCCCGTCGACCTCGACGACCGTGCCCTCTCCTTCGAGCACCCGTACGCCCGCGTCGCGCAGGACGGCGGTGACCTCTTCGGGCCGCTCGTCGTGATGGTCGTGGTTGCCGAGCACGGCGACGACCGGCACCGGCAGGCCGGCCACCTCCTCGGCGACCACCCGCGCCTCCTCCACCGTGCCGTGCCGGGTGAGGTCCCCGGCGAGGAGCAGCAGGTCCGCGCAGTCGGGGAGCGTCTCGAAGGCGGGCCTGAGCACGCCCTTGCTGTCGAGGCCCATGTGGATGTCGCCCACGGCCGCGATGCGGATCATACGACTTCCTCCGGGTGGTCGGGGGCCGCCGAATCGGCCACCACGATGTCGCAGTGGACGGTGAGGCCGGCCAGTTGCTCGTTCACGGTCCGCAGCAGCTCCTCGCGGCAGTGCGAGGTGGGCACCGTCCCGACGACGTTCACGGACGAACCGCGGTGCTCGATGCGCAGGCCGAGTTCGCCCAGTTCCTCGGCGGCGAGCCGCTCCTTCAGGTGGGCGATGCGGTATTCGACGTTGGCTTGGTCGTTCATCGGTCTCCTCCTCGCGGTGCGATGACGTCCAGGCGCTCCAGGAGATACAGGAAGGCGGACGGCATCGGCGCGTCCCCGCCCTCGTCGCGCACCGTCTCCCAGTCGACGCGCTCCCGCAGCTGCCGCGCGATCGGCAGCACGGCGCCGAAGTCGCAGTGGTGCTCGGAGAAGGCGGCGAGCAGGGCCCGCATCAGGTCGGTCGGCGCCAGGACGGGCATGCGCACCGAGTCCACCGGCAGTTCCGTGGCGCGCCCCAGCAGCTCGTCGGTCACCGGCTGATGGGCCAGCCGGAAGATGAGGTCGATGTCCTGGCCGAGGCACTTGGCCTTGAGCAGCCAGTCCTCGGGCGGCGCGTACACCGCGAGACCGGCGTCCTCCAGGGTGGCGGCGACGGCTTCGGCGTCCTCGGGCTTGATGCAGAAGTCGGCGTCGTGCTGGAGGTTGCCGGTGCCGCCGTGCGCGTAGACGGCGACGCTGCCGGCGAGGGCGAAGTCGTGGTTGTTCCTCTTGAGGACGGCGGCCACCTGCTTGGTCGCCTCCAGAATGGCCTGATTGAGGTCGGGGGGAAGCTCCTCCGCGGGCACCACGTGGTACGGGGAGCCCACCGCGGCCGTGCCCGGCGGCGGCAGCTCCGTGAGAGGCTTCCGGCCCTTCGGAGGGGTGTCTTCTGCGTTCGGCGTCACCTGCTGCTCCGTTTCCGGATGCCGCCCACCGCACCGAGCGTGCGGTCCGGCGGCCTCCGACGATCCCTGCTCCAGGCAGCTCCGGTACCCGGCCCGCCGGGTTCGACACGGGTCAGTTGCCGTGCGGCACCGTGCCGCGCCGGTGCGAGGGGTGCCGGATCTCCCTTATACCGCCGTCGCCGGAGCGCCGCCTCTTCGCGCGGCACGGCTCAGGGCCGCCGCCACGCGTCGCTCCTCAGGTGCGAGCCGGCCTGCGGGCCCATCCGCACCATGCCGCCGTCGGCGACCCAGGACGCGCCGGTGACGTACGAAGCGTCGGGACCGGCGAGGAAGGCGATGACGGCGGCGATCTCCCGGGCGTCACCGGGCCGGCCGAGCGGGATGCCCGGACGGGACTCCTCGTGCACGTCCGTGTCCTCCTGGCCGGTCATGGGCGTGGCGATCTCGCCGGGCGCGACGGAGTTGACGGTGATGCCGTGCTCCGCGAGCTCCAGGGCCATCACCTGGGTCAGCAGTCCGAGACCGCCCTTGGCGGCGCAGTACGGGGCCGCGCCCACGCGGGGCTGGTGCTCGTGGACGGAGGTCACGTTGACGATGCGGCCGCCGTCGCCCTGTCGGATCATGCGGCGCGCGGCGTGCTGGCCGCAGAGGAACGGCCCGACGAGGTCGACGTCCAGGACGCGCCGCACGTCCTCGTGCCCCAGGTCGAGATAGGGGGTGGCGGTGCCGGTGCCGGCGTTGTTGACCAGTACGTCGACGCGGCCGAGCCGCTCGGCGAGGTCGTCGACCACCCGGGCGGCATCGGGCAGCCGGGTCAGGTCCATCCGGGCGACGGCCGCGCGCCGGCCGTGCCTGCCCACCTCCTCGGCCGTCCGCTCGGCGCCTTCCTCGTCGCTGTGCCAGGTGATGCCGACGTCCATTCCCGCCTCGGCGAGCCGGACGGCCGTGGCCCGCCCGATGCCGGAGTCGGCGCCGGTCACGACGGCCACCTTGGCGGCGGCAGCGGCGGGGTCGGTTGGGGCGGTCATGCGGCCTCCTGCTGGATCGCGTCGCGGGACGGATGGGTGGGCGGACGCCGGGCGGGTACCCGGGCGGCTCCGGCACGAACAGCTGAGCGGCGCCCGGAGGGCAACACGCTTAGCTTGATGAATAGCAGCAAAAGGATCAAATCGGGCTGAAGGAGTCGACAGATCGTGACGGACGTATCGAGCAAGGGCCCCGCCCCGGACGACGACCGCAAGACCCTCACGAACCGGCAGGGCCACCCGGTCTACGACAACCAGAACCAGCGCACCGTCGGCGCCCGCGGCCCGGCGACGCTGGAGAACTACCAGTTCCTGGAGAAGATCAGTCACTTCGACCGCGAGCGCATCCCCGAGCGCGTCGTCCACGCCCGCGGCGTGACCGCGTACGGCTACTTCGAGGCGTACGGGAAGTTCGGCGACGAGCCGATCAGCCGCTTCACCCGCGCCAAGCTCTTCCAGGAGCCCGGCAAGCGCACGGACGTCGCGGTGCGGTTCTCCACGGTGATCGGCGGCCGCGACTCCTCCGAGGCGGCCCGCGACCCCCGCGGCTTCGCGGTGAAGTTCTACACCGAGGACGGCAACTGGGACCTCGTCGGCAACAACCTCGGCGTCTTCTTCATCCGGGACGCGATCAAGTTCCCCGACGTCATCCACGCGCTCAAACCGGATCCCGTGACCTTCGAGCAGCAGCCCCGGCGGATCTTCGACTTCATGTCGCAGACCCCGGAGTCCATGCACATGCTGGTCAACCTCTTCAGCCCGCGCGGCATCCCCTCGGACTACCGCCACATGCAGGGCTTCGGCGTCAACACGTACAAGTGGGTCAACGACGAGGGCCGGACCCTCCTGGTCAAGTACCACTGGATGCCCAAGCAGGGCGTGCGCAGCATGACGGAGGAGGACGCGGCCAACGTACAGGCGCAGGGCCTCGGCCACGCCACCAAGGACCTGTACGAGGCGGTCGCGCGCGGCGACCACCCCGAGTGGGAGCTGCTCGTCCAGGTGATGGAGGACGGCGACCACCCCGAGCTGGACTTCGACCCGCTCGACGACACGAAGACCTGGCCCGAGCAGGACTTCCCGCCGAAGCCGGTGGGCCGGATGGTGCTCGACCGGATGCCGGAGAACTTCTTCGCGGAGAACGAGCAGATCTCCTTCGGCACCGGCGTGCTCGTGGACGGCCTGGACTTCTCCGACGACAAGATGCTGGTCGGCCGCACCTTCTCCTACAGCGACACCCAGCGCTACCGGGTCGGCCCCAACTACCTCCAGCTGCCCGTCAACCACGCCAAGAACGCCGGCGTACGCACCAACCAGCGCGACGGCCAGATGACGTATCACGTCGACGGCGGCGGCGAGAACCCCATCGTCAACTACGAGCCGTCCATCACCGGCGGCCTGCGGGAGGCGCAGTACCCGACCCACGACGAGCAGGGCCCGGAGATCCGCGGCAGGCTCACGCGCAAGCGCATCCCGCTCACCAACGACTACCTCCAGGCCGGTCAGCGCTACTGCCTGATGGAGCAGTGGGAGCGGGACGACCTCGTCAAGAACTTCATCGACCTGCTCTCCCAGTGCCCCCGGGAGATCCAGGAGCGGATGGTCTGGCACTTCCTGCTCGTCGAGAACGAGCTGGGCCTCAAGGTCGGCGAGGGCATCGGCATCACCCCGAAGGACGTGGCGCACCTCCAGCCGCTGGCCAGCCAGGACCTGACCGACGAGGACCGCAAGCGGCTCGCCAACCTCGGCGAGAACCCGCCGCGCGACGTCAGCGGCCTGACCATGACGCACTGCGTCCCGAACGAGCGGCACGAGGTCACCCGCTGAGGCGTCGAGACCCCGGTGCCTCCGCGGCCGGCCGCCCCGCGCGGCCGGCCGCTTCGGTGCGCGCCGGTCAGCCCTCGGCGTTCTCCTGCGTCCAGGTCCAGGCGTACTGAAGCCAGTCGGCGAGCGTCATGGCGCTCAGCGCGGCGCCCACCAGCCGGGCGCCGCGCGGGGCGACGACATAGGCGCCGACGAGCCCCGTCGCCGACCACGTCGAGGCGCAGAACGGGCAGGTCGCCAGCTCGCCCAGCGCCTGCTTGACGGCGTTGCCGCCGCGGGGCTCGTCCATCACCTCGCCCGCCTTGGCGTCCTCGACGCGGCGGGTGACGGGCGCCCGCAGAAAGCCGGTGATCTTCGCCTTGGTGAGCAGCCGGGCCGTCTTGTACGTCGCGACGCCGAGGAGCAGCACGTCCCACGGCGGCACCCGCTCCGGCAGGGCGACCCCGCGGCGGCGCGCCAGCACCGTGAGGGTTCCGGTGGCCGCGGCGAAGGCCGTGGCGAGGGTGGCGTACCCCGCGAGGGGCACGGCCTCCTGCTCGTCGTAGCGCCGGTAGCCGCGGCAGCGGTGTTCATGGGTTTCGTCGGCCGTCATGGCGCCTCCAGGCAGTGCGGTGAGTCCGGCAAAGAAACGAGCGGCAAGGACACGGTCAGCGGAAGGGGGCCCTGATGGCCCGACGCACGGTGTACACGGTGGCGGCCTCCGGGCAGTGGGTCGACGAGGAGGAGGGACGCCGGCGGCTGCCCGCGGGCGAGGCGCACGCCTGGCAGCCCGGCCGCAACGAAACCGTCTGCGGTCTCTCCCTCGCCAAGTCGCGGCTGACGCGCTTCCCGCACGTGCCGTGGACGGACGTCATCCCGGAATCGGGCGGCGCCGCCGACCGCGTGCGGCGGCTGTGCCCGAGGTGCGCGTCCGTGGCCGGACGGGCCGGTACCGACGCGCGGCCCCCGTGGCGGCGCGAGAACCCGCGCCCGTGAGGGCCGCCGGGGGAGCCCGCCCCGGGGCGGCGGGACCGGCC
>NZ_JAFEXF010000298.1 GCF_016905445.1 Streptomyces sp. G44 | reverse complement strand
GCCGGGCGCGCACGCGGAGGCGGCGCGCTGCCTCTCCGCCCTGCGGGCCCTCGGCCACGACGGTCATGGCGCCGCCCTCGCAGACCTCGGCTTCGTCGGCATGCTCATCGGCGAACAGGCCGACCTCGGCGGCTACGTCCGCGCCACGCTGGGTCCTCTCCTCGACTACGACGCCGAGCGCGGCACGGAGCTGGTCCGCACCCTGGAGGCGTACTTCGCGCAGGACCGCAGCCTGACGCGGGCCAAGGCCGTGCTGCACGTGCATGTGAACACGGTGGTGCAGCGGTTGGAGCGGGTCGGGCGGCTGCTGGGGGGTGACTGGAACAGTCCTGCGCGGAGTCTGGAGGTGCAGCTCGCGTTGCGGTTGCACCGGTTGACTCCGCCGGCTTGAGGGGGCTGGTGCGCGGGGGTGGTGGGTGCCGTGCGCGGTCGCGTCTGCCGAGGAGCGGTTTGTTGGCGGGTGCGGGTTGGTTGTGGTTGGTCGCGCGGTTCCCCGCGCCCCTTGCGGGGCGCAGCCCCTTATCGGAGCGGTAGTTCTGCTCGTAGGCGGGTGAGGAGTGTTTGAGCCGCGGGGGTCGGTGGGCCGTCCGTGCGCCAGGTGAGGGCGATGCGGCCGCGCAGGGGCGGATCGGTGATCGGCAGGGTGTGCAGGCCCAGGGCCGCCGTCGCCTCCTCGGGCAGTGCGGGCAGTACCGCCACCCCGAGGCCGCGCGCGGCGAGCCGGATCAGGACGTCGGGGGTGGCCGCCTCGAAGGCGATGCGCGGCCGGAAGCCCGCCTCGGCGCACGCCCCGTCGAGGACCCCGCGCAGGCCGGTGCCGCGCGGCAGGCTGATCAGCGGGCGGTCCGCGAGGTCGGCCAGCGGCACGGCCCCGCGGCCCCCGGCGCGCAGCAGCGGATCGCCCGGAGCCACCACGGCGACCAGCGGCTCGTCGACCACCATGGCCAGGGAGACACCCGGCGGCGGCTCGCCCGCCGCGAGGCCGAGCAGCGCGATGTCCAGCTCGCCCCGGCGCAGCGCGGTGAGCATCCGGTCGGAGGAGTCCTCCCTGAGGGCGATCTCGACCTCAGGGTGCGCGTCATGGAAGTCGGCGACCACGGACACCACGTCGAACTCATGGGTGGCGGCGCCCGACACGAGCCCCAGCGTGACCTGGCCGCGCAGCAGCCCCGCGAACTCGTCGGCCGTGGCGCGGGCACCGTCGACGGCGGCGAGCGCGGCCCGCGCGTAGGGCAGCACGGCCCGGCCCACCTCCGTCGGCGACACCGTCCCGCCCGAGCGGTCCAGCAGACGGTGGCCCAATTCCCGTTCCAGGCGGCGGACCTGTGCGCTCACGCCTGGCTGCGCCAGATGCAACCGGGCCGCCGCACGCGTGAAGTTCGCCTCCTCGACCACGGCGACGAAGTACTGAAGCTGCCGGAGTTCCATAACCGATGATGCTAGCGGCGAGAACAAGTGGCTCTTGGACTTATGGCCGAGCCTTGATCACCCTGGAGGCATGGGGAAGACCACAGAGAACGCGCACCACATCCGTGCCGAGATCGCCGCCGAACGCCGGGAACTCGCGGACGTGTTGGAGAAGTTGAGTCCCGAGCAGTGGGACACCCCCTCGCTCTGCGCGGGCTGGCGCGTACGCGAGGTCGTCGCACACATGTCCCTCGGCTTCCGCCACACGCTGCCGAGGACGCTCCTCGAACTCCTCAAGGCGCGCGGCAGCCTGCACCGCATGACGGACCGCTGCGCCCGCGCGGACGCGTTCCGCCACCCGCCCGCCGAACTCGTCGCGCACATCAGGGACAACGTCCACCACCCCTGGACGCCCCCGGTCGGCGGCTACACCTCGGCGCTCGGCCACGATGTGGTGCACGGCCTCGACGTCACGGTCGCCCTCGGCCTGTCCCGTGAGGTCCCGGCCGAGCGCGTCCGCGTCCTCCTGGAGACCGTCGACGCCAAGAGCCTCAAGTTCTTCGGCGCCGACCTCACGGGCGTCGAGCTGCGCGCCGACGACCTCGACTGGCGGCACGGCAGCGGCACCCCCGTGCACGGCGCCGCGCAGGACCTCCTGCTCGTCGCGTTCGGCCGCAAGGTGCCGCCGGGCCGACTCCGCGGCGAGGGGTGCGAGCGTTTCCTCCTGACGTGAATGGCTCCTGCCGTGAGTGCCTCCTGCCGTGAGTGCCTCCTGACGTGAATGACTTCTGAGGTGAACCAAAGGTTTTCAGCGGTCAGTTGTCACACACCGGCCTGTTGGATCCGTCATACAGGCGACCTACTCTGGTAGCCGCCTGAAAGGGAGTCGCATGAGCGGAAGCATCGAGCGCACCGGGGCACGAGGGCGACCGGGCCGGTCGGGGCGGCCCGGCAGAGGCGAGCGCGTCGCGGACTGGGCGGACGGGCGGCTCGGCGTCAACACCCTGGCCAAGAGTCAGATGCGCAAGATCTTTCCCGACCACTGGTCGTTCATGTTCGGCGAGATCTGCCTCTACAGCTTCCTGATCCTGATCCTCACCGGCACCTATCTGACCCTCTTCTTCGAGCCGAGCATGGCCGAGGTCACGTACGACGGCCCGTACGTGCCGCTCAAGGGCCTCCAGGTGTCGCGGGCGTTCGAGTCGACCCTGGAGATCAGCCTGGAGGTGCGCGGCGGCCTGCTGATCCGGCAGATCCACCACTGGTCGGCGGTCGTCTTCATCGCGGCCATGTTCGTGCACATGATGCGCGTCTTCTTCACCGGCGCCTTCCGCAAGCCCCGCGAGGTCAACTGGCTCTTCGGCTGGACCCTGTTGATGCTCGCCATCATCACGGGCCTGACCGGGTACTCGCTCCCCGACGACATGCTCTCCGGCACCGGCGTCCGCTTCGCGCACGGCGCGATCCTCTCGATCCCGGTGGTCGGCACGTATCTCGCCTTCTTCCTGTTCGGCGGCGAGTTCCCGGGCGAGGACATCGTGGCGCGGTTCTACCCGATCCACATCCTGCTGCTGCCGGGCATCATGCTCGGGCTGGTCGTGGCCCACCTGATCCTCGTCTTCTACCACAAGCACACCCAGTTCGCGGGCCCGGGAAAGACCGAGAAGAACGTGGTCGGGGCGCCGTTCCTGCCCGTCTACATCGCCAAGGCCGGCGGCTTCTTCTTCCTCGTCTTCGGCGTGCTCGCCGTCATGGGCGCGGTCGCCTCCATCAACCCCGTCTGGGCGATCGGCCCCTACCGCCCCGACATGGTCTCCACCGGCGCCCAGCCCGACTGGTACCTCGGCTTCTCCGAGGGGTTGATCCGGGTCATGCCCGCCTGGGAGATCAACATCTGGGGGCACACGCTCGTCCTTGGCGTCTTCATCCCCTTCATGCTCTTCCCGCTGATCATGGCGGCGATCGCGGTCTATCCGTTCATCGAGGCGTGGGCCACGGGCGACAAGCGGGAACACCACATCGCGGACCGGCCCCGCAACGTACCCGTGCGCACCGGACTCGGCGTCGCCTGGCTGACGCTGTACTTCGTGCTGCTCGTCGGCGGCGGCAACGACATCGTCGCCACCCACCTGCACCTGTCCATCAACACCATCACGTGGTTCGTGCGGATCTCCTTCTTCGTGGCGCCCGTCATCGCCTACCTCGTCACCCACCGGATCTGCCTCGGTCTCCAGCGCAGGGACCGGGACAAGGCGCTGCACGGCCGGGAGACCGGCACCATCAAACGCCTGCCGCACGGCGAGTACGTGGAGATCCACGAGCCGCTGCCGCAGGGCGAGTTGTACCGCCTGACCGCCCATGAACAGCCGCAGCCGTACGAGATCGGCCCCCTGGTCGACGCCAATGGCGTGGCCCGCGAGGTCCCCCGCTCCGAACGCCTGCGCTCCCGCCTCTCCCGCGCCATGTACGGGCCCAAGGCACAGGTGCCCAAGGCGACCCCGGAGGAGTACCTGGCGATCCAGCGGGGCGAGGGCGATCACCACTGACGGGATGACTCGGTTAGCCTCGCACGGTGATGGCATCCGAGAGCACTCCGAAGCTGTGGGCGATCAGCGACCTGCACGTCGCGTACGCGGAGAACAGGAAGTACGTCGAGACCATCCGGCCACAGACGGACGGGGACTGGCTGATAGTCGCCGGAGACGTCGCCGAGCGCATGGCCGACATCGAGTGGGCGCTGCGCACACTCGCCGGGCGGTTCGCCGAGGTGGTGTGGTCGCCCGGCAACCACGAGCTGTGGACCCCCGCGGACGATCCGGTCCAGCTGCGCGGCGAGGAGCGCTATCAGCACCTCGTCGCGCTCTGCCGCGACCTGGGGATCTTCACCCCCGAGGACCCCTACCCGGTGTGGCGCGGCGCGGGCGGCCCGGTCACCGTCGCCCCGCTGTTCCTCCTCTACGACTACAGCTTCCGCCCCGAGGGGACCCGCACCAAGGAGGAGGCCCTCGCCGTCGCGCACGAGGCGGGCGTGGTCTGCACCGACGAGTACTTCCTGCACCCCGACCCGTACCCGACCCGCGACGACTGGTCCCGTGCCCGCGTCGAGCTCACCGAGGCACGGCTCGCCGAGCGGCCCGCCGGTCTGCCCACCGTCCTCATCAACCACTGGCCGCTGCTGCGCGAACCCACCCGGATCCTGCGCTACCCCGAGTTCGCCCTGTGGTGCGGCACCGAGCTGAGCGCGGACTGGCACGTGAAGTACGACGCAGCGGCCGTCGTCTACGGCCATCTGCACATCCCGCGCACCACCTGGCACGACGGCGTACGTCACGTGGAGGCGTCCGTCGGCTACCCCCGCGAGTGGCGCAGGGACTTCCACCCCGACCCGCACCTGCGCCAGATCCTGCCGGTGCCGGACGAGCGCTGAGCGCGGGTCCGGCGGCCCGGTCACGGGCGCGTCGGCAGCGGTCTGCGGGCGAGGAGTTCGGCCAGGCCCTGCCGGGTGGCCGCCAGGACGACGCGGTCCTGCGGCCGCAGCACGTACTGCGGGTCGAGGTCCCACTCCAGGCCCGACTCCGCGCCGGACGAGCGCTCCAGGGCGACCACGCGCCACGCCCCGGGGCGGAACACCTCGGCGACGCTGCGGCCGGTCAGCTGCGGCTGGAGCGCGACGTCGAGCGCCGCGAACAGCAGCACCGAGCGCTCGACGGGCAGCGCGCCCAGGATCTGGCGGCCCATCATCGCCCCGGCGAAGGCGGGCGCGGCCAGCGTCGACACACTGCGGCTGCGCGTGAGGGCACCGGGGTGCGCGGCCCGCAGGGTGCGGTAGACGGCGGTGGCGAACGCGTCGTCGTACAGCCGCAGCGCCACCCGCAGATCGGGCTTGACCGACCGGGCGTACAGGGCCGCTTCGAGGTTGATGGTGTCCGCGCTGGTCACGGCGAGCAGGGCGTGCGCGCGGTGGATCTTGGCCGCCTCCAGGACGCCTTCCTCGGTGACATCGCCGATCACGGTGGGCACGCGCAGCCGCCGGGCCAGTGAGATGCCGCGCGCCTCCGGGTCCGCCTCCACGCACACCACTGGGATGTCCAGTTCCCGCAGCCGGGCCAGGACCCGGGTGCCGATCTTGCCGAGGCCGAGCAGGACGACGTGGCCGGACAGACCGCGCGGCGGACGGCGCAGCGACGACGCGCTGCGGAACGTGCCGAGGGCCTCCAGGACGGCGGCGAACAGGATCGGCAGGAGCAGCAGTCCGATGAGCCCGGCCAGGAGCTGGAGGATCTGGCGGCTCATCGGTCCCTCGGTCGCGGGATCGTTGATCGAGAAGAGGTCCAGGAGGGTCAGATACGTCGCGTGCAGCGGGGAGCCGCCCGCGGGCACCGCTCAGGCGACTACCCGCCCCCCGGCGCCGGCGGGCCCGCCCCCGGGGGGCAGCAACGGGCGCCCCCGCCCCCGACAGGCCGGGCGCGCCCGGGGGGCGGGTCCGCTCCGACCCCCCGGGCTGGGCGGCGGGCTGGGGGGGGGTCAGGGGGGGCGGGGCCGGGAGCGGAGGCACCATCTGGAGGGGGGGGGCGGCGCGCAGGCCCCCTGGAGGCCGCCACACGCACGAGGCGCGGGCCCCCGCCGGCAGCGGGGACCCGCACTCGTGTAC
>NZ_JAFEXF010000297.1 GCF_016905445.1 Streptomyces sp. G44 | reverse complement strand
CGCCCACGCCCTGGCCCTCCAGCCAGCGCACACCCTCACCGAAACGCACGGCGGCACGGACATGACGTACCCAGTACTCGGCGGAGGCGACATCAGCCGTGGCCTGGCCGGTCACGTTCGACACCACAGGGATGGACGGCGACGAGTAGGTGAGGGACTCCGCGATGCGGCGGAAGTCCTCCAGCATCGCGTCCATGTGGGGTGAGTGGAATGCGTGGCTGACCTTCAACTGCTTCGTCTTGTGGCCCGACTTGGCGAACTGCTCGCCCAGCTCCGCCACCACATCCGCGTCACCGGCGATCACCACCGAAGCGGGGCCATTGACCGCCGCCAGGGACACCCGGTCCTCGCGGCCCTCCAGGTACGGCGTTACGGTCGCCTCGTCCGCGCCCACCGCCAGCATCGCGCCACCCTCAGGCAGGGCCTGCATCAGGCGGCCACGCGCAGCCACCAGCGTGACCGCATCCTCCAAAGACAGCACCCCGGCTACATGTGCCGCCGCCAGTTCACCGATCGAGTGCCCCGTCACGTAATCCGGACGCACACCCCAGCTCTCCACCAGGCGGTACAGCGCCACTTCGAGGGCGAACAGACCCGGCTGCGTGTACCCGGTCTGATGCAGCAGATCGCCGCCCTCGAACAGCACCTCCCGCAACGGCCGCTCAAGCTCCCGGTCAAAGAGGGCACACACCGCGTCCAACGCATCCGCGAACACGGAGTACGCCTCATACAACTCCCGGCCCATACCCGGCCGCTGCGACCCCTGACCCGAGAACAACACCGCCGTCAACGCGTCCTTGCGTACGCGGCCGGTGGTGACGCGGGCCGCCGGGCGGGCGTCCGTCAGGGCCGCCAGGTCGGTGAGGAGCGCGTCGCGGGTGTCCGCCACGACGACAGCACGGTGTTCGAGGGCGGACCGACTGGTCAGCAGGGAGTGGGCAAGGTCGTCGAGGCGAGTGTCCGGGTGGGCGAGAAGGTGCGCTCGCAGCCGGTCGGCCTGGCCGCGCAGTGCCTCGGCACTGCGACCGGAGAAGGCGACCGGGACGACGGGAGCGTCGGCTCGGTCGGCCGCCGGCTCGGCGACGGGCTCGGGGGCCTGCTCAAGGATGACGTGGGCGTTCGTGCCGCTGACGCCGAAGGACGAGACGGCGGCACGGCGGAGCCGGTCCGTCTCCGGCCAGTCGACGTTCTCGGTGAGGAGTGAGACCGCTCCGGACGTCCAGTCGACGTGGGAGGTCGGCTCGTCGATGTGGAGGCTCTGCGGCAGGACTCCTTTGCGGAGCGCCATGACCATCTTGATGACGCCGGCGACGCCCGAGGCGGCCTGCGTGTGGCCGATGTTCGACTTGATGGAGCCGAGCCACAGCGGGCGGTCGGCGGCGCGGTCCTGGCCGTAGGTGGCGAGCAGCGCCTGTGCCTCGATCGGGTCCCCGAGGGTGGTGCCGGTGCCGTGCGCCTCCACCGCGTCCACGTCGGTCGCGGACAGGCCTGCCTCGGCGAGGGCCTGGCGGATCACGCGCCGCTGGGCAGGGCCGTTGGGGGCGGTGAGGCCGTTGGAGGCGCCGTCCTGGTTGACGGCGGAGCCGCGGACGACCGCGAGTACCGGGTGGCCGTTGCGCCGCGCGTCCGAGAGACGCTCCACGAGGAGCAGGCCGATGCCTTCCGACCACCCCGTGCCGTCGGCGGACTCGGCGAACGGCTTGCAGCGGCCGTCGGGGGCGAGTCCGCGCTGCTTGCTGAACTCGGTGAACGCGGCCGGGCTCGCCATGACGGTCACGCCGCCCGCGAGGGCCATGGTGCACTCGCCCTTGCGGAGCGACTGGATGGCGAGGTGCAGGGCCACCAGGGACGAGGAGCAGGCCGTGTCGACGGTGACGGCGGGCCCTTCGAGACCGAAGGTGTACGAGATGCGGCCGGAGGCCACGCTGGTCACGTTGCCGGTGAGGAGGTGGCCCTCGACGCCTTCGGGCAAGTCGTCGACATCGGAGCCGTAGGGCTGCGACGAGGCGCCGATGAACACACCGGTACGGGTGCTGCGGAGCGCCGACGGCGCGATGCCGGCGCGCTCGAACAGCTCCCAGGAGCCCTCCAGGAGGAGCCGCTGCTGCGGGTCCATGGCGAGCGCCTCGCGCGGGCTGATGCCGAAGAGCCCGGCGTCGAACAGGTCGGCGCCGTCCACGAAGCCGCCCGCGCCGGTGGAGCTGGCGGCCGTGCCGTCCTGTCCCGCGTCGAGCAGCGAGCCGAGGTCCCAGCCGCGGTCGGTGGGGAACGGCGTGATGGCGTCGCCGCCGGAGGCGACCAGATCCCACAGCTGGTCCGGCGAGGCGACACCGCCGGGGTAGCGGCAGCTCATCCCGACGATGGCGACCGGCTCCCGCTGGGAAGCCACCAGTTCGCTGTTCTCCTTGCGCAGCCGCTCGGCGTCCTTCAGCGCGGCCCGCAGGGCTTCGACGACTCGGTTGTCCTTGGTTGTCATCATCAGCTCCGATTTCAGGCCGTGTTCAGGAGTCGCTGTTGTCGAGGGCGATCTCGATCAGGTTGTCGATATCCATGGAGTCGAGCTCGCTCGGCTCGCCATCTGAGGGGGCGACAGGGGGTGCCGAGGGGTCCGCCGGGCCGACGAGTCCCAGCAGGGAGGTGAGCAGCCCTGCCTCGCGCATGCGGCTGATCGGCAGTGTGGCGAGCAGCCGCCGGATCTCGTCGTCGCCGGGTTCCGCCGTCCCGTCGTCCTCCGCTGCCCCGAAGAGGGCCTCGGCCAGGTGCTCGGCGAGTGCCGCCGGCGTCGGATAGTCGAAGACCAGCGTCGCGGGCAGCCGCAGACCGGTCGCCCCGTTCAGCTGCGTGCGCAGTTCCACCGCGGTCAACGAGTCGAAACCGAGTTCCAGGAAGCTCTTGTCCGCGTCGACCTCGGCCTTCTGGTACGAGAGGACCTCGGCGACGCCGGTACGGACCAGCTCCCTCAGCTGCCGCGCGCGTTCGGCCGCCGTGAGACCGGCGAGCCGGTCCCGCAGCGCCTGGCCGGGCTCGGTGCCGTCGGCGGTCTCCCGGCCTGCGGCCTGCTCGGCCTGCTCGGCCGCCAGCAACTCCCGTACGTCGGCCACGCCGTCGAGGAGCGGGCGGCGGCGGCGCGCGGTGTAGGCGGGCACGAACCGTTCCCAGGCGACGTCCGCGACGACGACACAGGTCTCGTCGTGCTCAAGGCTGAAGCGCAGCGCGGCGACCGCGAGCTCGGGTGCCATGGCGCGCAGGCCGCGGCGCAGCAGCTGCTCCCCGGCCTCACCAGCGGCGAGGCCCCCTTCGGCCCAGGGACCCCAGGCGATCGAGGTGGCCGTGAGCCCTCGCGCCCTGCGCTGCTCGGCCAGCGCGTCGAGGAAGGCGTTGCCCGCCGCGTACGCGCCCTGGAGGCCACTGCCCCAGGTGCCGGCGATCGACGAGAACATCACGAACGCGTCCAGGTCGGCGTCGCCGAGCACACTGTCGAGGTTGAGGGCTCCGGCGACCTTCGCGGTCAGGATGCGGAGGTAACCGTCCAGGTCCGTGCCGTCGACCGACGTGTCCTGTCCGACGCCCGCGGCGTGCACGACGGCACGGACCGGGGAGCCCTCCGCTTCGAGCCGCTTGACCAGTTCCGCCACCGAGTCGCGGTCGGCCACATCGCAGGCCGCGACGGTGACCCGCCCGGCACCGAGGCCGGACAGCTCCGTCTCCAGCTCCGTGGCGCCCGGGGCTTCGCGGCCCCGTCGGCTTGTCAGTACGACGTGCTCGGCGCCCGAGGTGAGCAGCCACCGTGCGACGTGAGCGCCCAGAGCGCCCGTGCCACCCGTGACGAGTACGGTGCCCCTCGGCTGCCGGCCCGCGGCGGCGGTGCTCGACGCCAGGGGCGAACGGACCAGCCGTCGTACGTGGACACCGGACGGCCGTACGGCGACCTGGTCCTCGCCCTCGGTTCCGGCGAGGACCGCGGCCAGCCGCTCCCCGGCCCGCTCGTCCACAACGGCCGGCAGGTCGACGAGACCGCCCCAGCGCTCCGGGTGTTCCAGGCCGATGACCCGCCCGAGGCCCCAGACCTGCGCCTGGGCCGGGGATATTCCGTCGGTGGTGTCACCTCGTCCCACGGAGACCGCGCCGCGGGTGGCCAGCCACAGCGGGGCCGCGATGCCCGCGTCGCCCAGGGCCTGGGTGAGGACGGCGGTGCCCGCGGTGCCCAGCGGCAGCGCCTCGTCCCCGGCGTACGGCCGTTCGTCCAGTGCGAGAAGCGACAGCACGCCCACCGGAGCGGACTTCTCAGTGATGCCGCGCAGTCGGTCCGCGAGCACGCCCCGGTCCAGCCCGGCCTCATCGACGTCGAGCCGGATCGTTTCGGCGCCGTGTCCGGCCAGCGTGGCCGTGAGGGTGTCCGCCCACTGGTCGGCGGTGTCTCCGGTGGGGGTGACCAGGAGCCAGGTCCCGGTGAGACGACCCTCGCTCTGCCCCGTCAGCGGCTTCCACTCCACGCGGTAACGCCAGTCGTCCACCGCGGACCGCTCCTGCCGACGGCCGTGCCAGCCGGCCAGCGCGGGCAGCACCGCCCGCACCGCCTCTTCCCCCACCGCCAGCTCACCGGCCAACCCACCCACATCCAGCCGCTCCACCGCCGACCAGAAAGCACCGTCCACCACCGAACCACCACCCGCACCCACCTCGGCGACCACCGGCTCCAGCCAGTAATGACGACGCTCGAACGGATACGTGGGCAGCTCCACCCGGCGAGCGCCGGGCAGGAACGGCCGGAAGTCCAACGCGACACCGGCCGCGAACAGGCGGCCGACGGCCGTGATCAGGATTTCCGGCTCGGGACGGTCCTTGCGCAGGGCCGCGATGAGCTGGACGTCGTCGCTCAGGGACTCCTGGGCCATGCCGGTCAGGACGCCGTCGGGGCCCAGCTCCAGGAACACGCCCACACCCTGGCTCTCCAGCCAGCGCACACCCTCGCCGAAGCGCACGGCGGCACGCACGTGACGTACCCAGTACTCGGCGCTCGCCACGTCGGCCGTGGCCTGGCCGGTCACGTTCGACACCACCGGGATGGACGGCGACGAGTAGGTGAGGGACTCCGCGACCCGGCGGAAATCGTCCAGCATCGCGTCCATGTGGGGTGAGTGGAATGCGTGGCTGACCTTCAACTGCTTCGTCTTGTGGCCCAGTTCCCTGAAACGAGCCTCCAGATCCGCCACCACATCCGCGTCACCGGCGACCACCACCGACGCGGGACCATTCACCGCAGCCAGAGACACCTGGTCCTCGCGGCCCTCCAGGTACGGCGCCACGGTCGCCTCGTCCGCGCCCACCGCCAGCATCGCGCCACCCTCAGGCAGGGCCTGCATCAACCGACCGCGCGCAGCGACCAACGTGACCGCATCCTCCAGGGACAACACCCCGGCCACATGCGCCGCCGCCAGCTCACCGATCGAGTGCCCGGTCACGTAATCCGGACGCACACCCCAGCTCTCCACCAGCCGATACAGCGCCACTTCCAGAGCGAACAGACCCGGCTGCGTATAACCGGTCTGATGCAGCAGGTCGCCGCCCTCGAACAGCACCTCCCGCAACGGCCGCTCAAGCTCCCGGTCGAAGAGAGCACACACCGCGTCCAACGCATCCGCAAACACGGAGTACGTCTCATACAACTCCCGGCCCATACCCGGCCGCTGCGACCCCTGACCCGAGAACAACACCGCCGACAGGCCGGAACCATCCCGGACCACACCCCGCACCACACCCGCGGCCGAAGTACCGTCCACCACCGCGTCCAGGCCCCGCAACAGCTCCTCCCGCCCGGCACCGACCACCACAGCACGGTGCTCCAGCGCCGCACGCGTCGTCGCCAGCGAGAACGCCACATCCACCGGCGAGCAGTCAGCGGCCAGCGCCGACCGCAACTGCTGCGCCTGCGCCCGCAACGCGGCCTCCGACTTCGCGGACACCACCCACGGCACCACACACATCGGTGCCGCACCGACCTCGAACGGCTCAGGAACCACCTCAGAGGCCGCCCCGGCGTCAGGAGCCTGCTCCAAAATCACATGCGCGTTGGTGCCGCTCACACCGAACGAGGACACACCCGCCCGGCGCGGACGGTCGACCCG
>NZ_JAFEXF010000296.1 GCF_016905445.1 Streptomyces sp. G44 | reverse complement strand
TATGTAGGGAGGTCCCGGGGGCCCGGAAATGTGTAAAAGCGCCACCCCCCGTCCCCCCCCCCCCCCCGCCCCCCCCCCCCCCCACCCCCTGCCCGCCGCCCTCGGCGACCACCCCGCCGTCCTCGCCGCCGCCGCCCGTCACCGCGCCCCGGACCGCCTCGCCCGGCACCTCGTCGTCACCGCCGACGCGCTGCTCGCGTACCAGCACGCCGTCCTGCCCCGCGGTGACGAGAAACCCTCGGCCGCCCACCGTGCCCGGCTCGCGCTCGCCGAAGCCGCCGGGACGGTGCTCGCCGGTGGCCTGTCCCTGCTCGGCATCAGCGCACCCGAATACCTGTGACGCCCGTGACGCCCGTGACATACGTGACCCCCGCGAGCCACACGTCCCGCGTGTCACCCGTGAGAGACGAGACATACGAGCCATGAGCCGTTCCGCACACCCCGCAGGGCCCCGCCACGCCGACGTGCTGCCCGAGGGCCACTACACCGCGCCGCCGGCCGACCTCAACGCCCTGGACGCCAAGGTCTGGTCCCGCACCACCACCCGTACCCCCGAGGGCGTCGTCCGCATGGGCGGCATCGAAGTGACGCGCCTGGCCGAGGAGTTCGGCACTCCCGCGTACTTCGTCGACGAGGCCGACTTCCGCGCCCGCTGCCGCGCCTGGCGCGACGCCTTCGGCCCCGACGCCGACGTCTTCTACGCCGGCAAGGCCTTCCTCTCGCGGGCCGTCGTGCGGTGGCTGCACGAGGAAGGGCTCAACCTCGACGTGTGCAGCGGCGGCGAACTCGCCACCGCCCTCGGCGCCGGCATGCCCGCCGAGCGCATCGCCTTCCACGGCAACAACAAGACCGAGGACGAGATCCACCGCGCCGTCGAGGCCGGCGTCGGGCGCATCGTGCTCGACTCCTTCCAGGAGATCGTGCGCGTCTCGCACATCGCCGAACGGCTCGGCAGGCGGCAGCCCGTGCAGATCCGCGTGACCGTGGGCGTCGAGGCGCACACCCACGAGTTCATCGCCACCGCGCACGAGGACCAGAAGTTCGGGATCGCGCTGGCAGGGGGGCAGGCCGCCGAGGCCGTGCGGCGCGCCCTCAAGCTCGACGGGATCGAGCTGATCGGCATCCACTCCCACATCGGATCGCAGATCTTCGACATGGCCGGTTTCGAGGTCTCCGCCCGGCGCGTCGTGCAGCTGCTCGCCGAGGTGCGCGACGAGCACGGCGTCGAGCTGCCCGAGATCGACCTCGGCGGCGGCCTCGGCATCGCGTACACCTCCGACGACGACCCGCGCGAGCCGCACGAGATCGCCAAGGCGCTGAACGAGATCGTCACGCGGGAGTGCGCCGCCGCGGGCCTGCGCACGCCCCGCATCTCCGTCGAGCCCGGCCGCGCCATCGTCGGCCCGACCGCCTTCACGCTCTACGAGGTCGGCACCATCAAGCCCCTCGAAGGACTGCGTACGTACGTCTCCGTGGACGGCGGCATGTCCGACAACATCCGTACCGCGCTCTACGACGCCGAGTACACCGTCGCCCTGGTCTCCCGCTCCTCCGACGCGGAGCCCATGCTGGTGCGCGTGGTCGGCAAGCACTGCGAGAGTGGTGACATCGTCGTACGCGATGCTTTCCTTCCGGCCGATCTCGCACCCGGTGACCTGATCGCCGTGCCCGCGACCGGCGCGTACTGCCGCTCGATGGCGAGCAACTACAACCACGCGCTTCGCCCGCCCGTCGTCGCCGTCGACGAGGGCGCGGCGCGGGTGATCGTCCGGCGCGAGACGGAGGAAGATCTCCTGCGTCTCGACGTCGGATGAAGAAAAATATGGAATAGATGTCTCACTATCCGGACAATGGACGGAAAGTCCGTTCCGGTGGGTGAGACTGGTCCCACTGTAGATGTATGAGAAGTGAGGTCGGATGATGCGTACGCGTCCGCTGAAGGTGGCGCTGCTGGGCTGTGGGGTTGTCGGCTCAGAGGTGGCGCGCATCATGACGACGCACGCCGACGACCTCACGGCCAGGATCGGCGCCCCGGTGGAGCTCGCCGGGGTCGCCGTCCGCCGCCCCTCCAAGGTGCGCGAGGGAATCGACCCGGAGCTGATCACCACCGACGCGACCGCGCTGGTCAAGCGCGGGGACATCGACGTCATCGTCGAGGTCATCGGCGGCATCGAGCCCGCCCGGACCCTCATCACCACCGCCTTCGAGCACGGCGCGTCGGTCGTCTCCGCGAACAAGGCGCTCATCGCGCAGGACGGCGCCGCGCTGCACGAGGCCGCCGTCGAGCACGGCCGTGATCTCTACTACGAGGCCGCCGTCGCCGGTGCCATCCCGCTGATCCGGCCGCTGCGCGAGTCCCTGGCGGGGGACAAGGTCAACCGCGTCCTCGGCATCGTGAACGGCACCACCAACTTCATCCTCGACGCCATGGACTCGACCGGGGCCGGTTATCAGGAGGCCCTCGACGAGGCCACCGCGCTCGGGTACGCCGAGGCCGACCCCACCGCCGACGTCGAGGGCTTCGACGCCGCCGCCAAGGCCGCGATCCTGGCCGGCATCGCCTTCCACACGCGCGTACGCCTCGACGACGTGTACCGCGAGGGCATGACCGAGGTGACCGCCGCCGACTTCGCGTCCGCGAAGCGCATGGGCTGCACCATCAAGCTCCTCGCCATCTGCGAGCGGGCCGCCGACGGCGGTTCGGTGACCGCGCGCGTGCATCCCGCGATGATTCCGCTCAGCCACCCGCTGGCGTCGGTCCGCGGGGCGTACAACGCCGTGTTCGTCGAGGCGGAGGCCGCGGGCCAGCTCATGTTCTACGGGCCCGGCGCCGGCGGCTCGCCCACCGCGTCCGCCGTCCTCGGCGACCTGGTGGCCGTCTGCCGCAACAAACTCGCCGAGACCACCGGACCCGGCGACTCCGCGTACACCCAACTGCCCGTGGGCGCCATGGGCGAGGTCGTCACGCGGTACCACATCAGCCTCGACGTGGCCGACAAGCCGGGCGTCCTCGCCCAGGTCGCGACGGTCTTCGCCGAGCACGGCGTATCGATCGATACGGTCCGTCAGACGGGCAAGGACGGCGAGGCCTCCCTCGTCGTCGTCACCCATCGCGCGCCCGACGCCGCCCTCACCGGCACCGTCGACGCGCTGCGCAGACTCGACACCGTGCGTGGTGTCGCCAGCATCATGCGGGTTGAAGGGGAGTAGGCAGCAATGAGCCACCAGTGGCGCGGAATCATCGAGGAGTACCGGGACCGTCTCCCGGTCTCGGACACCACGCCGGTCGTGACGCTTCGCGAGGGCGGCACGCCGCTCGTACCCGCGCAGGTGCTCTCGGAGCGCACGGGCTGCGAGGTCCACCTCAAGGTCGAGGGTGCGAACCCCACCGGGTCCTTCAAGGACCGCGGCATGACCATGGCGATCACCAAGGCCAAGGAGGAGGGCGCCAAGGCCGTCATCTGCGCCTCCACCGGCAACACGTCGGCGTCCGCCGCCGCCTACGCCGTCCGCGCGGGCATGGTCTGCGCGGTCCTCGTGCCGCAGGGCAAGATCGCGCTCGGCAAGATGGGCCAGGCGCTCGTCTACGGCTCGAAGATCCTCCAGGTCGACGGCAACTTCGACGACTGCCTGAACCTCGCGCGCGCTCTGTCCGAGAACTACCCGGTGGCCCTCGTCAATTCGGTCAACCCGTTCCGCATCGAGGGCCAGAAGACCGCCCCGTTCGAGATCGTGGACGCCCTCGGCGACGCCCCCGACCTCCACATCCTTCCCGTCGGCAACGCCGGCAACATCACGGCCTACTGGAAGGGCTACAAGGAGTACGCCGCCGACGCGGTGTCCACCCGTACGCCCCGCATGTGGGGCTTCCAGGCCTCCGGTTCCGCGCCCATCGTGCGCGGCGAGGTCGTCAAGGACCCCTCGACGATCGCCACCGCGATTCGCATCGGCAACCCCGCGTCGTGGCAGTACGCGCTCGCCGCGCGCGACGAGTCGGGCGGCCTCATCGACGAGGTGACGGACCGTGAGATCCTGCGCGCCTACAAGCTGTTGGCGTCCCAGGAGGGTGTCTTCGTCGAGCCCGCGTCCGCCGCGTCCGTCGCCGGTCTCCTGAAGGCCGCCGAGCAGGGCCTGGTCGACAAGGGGCAGAAGATCGTCTGCACCGTGACCGGAAACGGCCTGAAGGACCCCGACTGGGCCGTCGCCGGCGCCCCGCAGCCGGTCACCGTCCCGGTCGACGCGGACGCCGCCGCCGAGCGCCTCGGCCTGGCGTGACCCGCCGGCCGCGGGCGTAAGTCCCCGGCCGGACGCGAGGGGTGGCACAGGGGGCTTACGACACGCATCGTGCGCCTCCTGTGCGCCCTATGTCGCCACAGAACCTTCCTTCGATAGGCTGTACCGAACCCGCCCCGCCGCATATGCCGCGGTGCCGCCGTAGTGCGCGGCCTTCGGGTGTTCCGTACATGTGGCACGTACCGAAAATACGCAGCCTCGAAAACACGCAGCTCAAGGAGAGTCATCGAGCGATGGCCGGTCCAGCGTTCCGCGCCGCCGCCGTCCGGGTGCGCGTCCCCGCCACCAGCGCCAACCTCGGTCCGGGTTTCGACGCCCTGGGCCTGTCGCTGGGGCTGTACGACGACGTGGTCGTCCGGGTGGCCGACTCCGGCCTGAACATCGACATCGCCGGGGAGGGCAGCGACACCCTTCCGCGCGACGAGTCACATCTGCTCGTACGATCCCTGCGCACCGCCTTCGACCTGCTCGGCGGACAGCCGCGCGGCCTGGAGATCGTCTGCGCCAACCGCATCCCGCACGGCCGCGGCCTCGGCTCGTCGTCCGCCGCCATCTGCGCGGGCATCGTCGCCGCACGCGCCGTGACGATAGGCGGCGAGGCCCGGCTCGACGACACGGCGCTGCTCGAACTCGCCACCGAGATCGAGGGCCACCCCGACAACGTCGCCGCCTGTCTGCTCGGCGGCTTCACACTTTCCTGGATGGACGGGGGAGCGGCGCGGGCCATCCGGATGGAACCGGCCGGTTCCATCGTTCCGGTGGTTTTCGTGCCCGGGAAGCCCGTCCTCACCGAGACCGCGCGCGGCCTGCTGCCGCGCACCGTCCCGCACGTCGACGCCGCGGCCAACGCGGGCCGGGCGGCCCTGCTCGTCGAGGCCCTGACCAGGCGCCCCGAGCTGCTGCTCCCCGCCACCGAGGACCGGCTGCACCAGGAGTACCGCGCCCCGGCGATGCCGGAGAGCGCCGCCCTGGTGGACCGGCTGCGCGCCGACGGCGTGCCCGCGGTGATCTCCGGCGCGGGACCCACGGTCCTCGCGCTGGCCGAAGACAGTGCGGCCGACAAGGTCGCACGCCTGGCGGGCGAGGGCTGGGCGGCCAACCGCCTGGCGCTCGACGCCGCAGGAGCGAGCGTGCTGCCGCTCGCGTCCTGAAACGTCCTGAAAACAACGCAGCAAGGATTTCGGGGTGACCCGATTTCGAGAGGGGGAATGTTTGTTGGATCCGGTAGTGTTAATCTCAAGTCTGCACCCGACCTCACCATGGCGAGGTGCTTTGTGTCCCCGTCCGGGACAACCATTCTTCCGGGAGCCTCCCAAACTGCTTCGTGCCCCGCACTGAGCGGTCCTGAGCACGCTCCGGAACCGGCGTGACCGAGCCGAGTGACACCGCACTTCAGTGGCACCGCGTCGCGATCGCCATCACCAATGAATTCTTCCGCCTCGTTGGCGGACCACCGCCCCGGCACGGTCCATACGCATAGGACCGCCGGACAGCACAACCGGTCGCCGAGCCAGACAGGCCGACGTCCGCTCCAGGGAAGGACCCTTCGTGAGCGACACCACCGATCTGATGGGCGTGACTGCCGACACGCCCGCCACGGACGCCTCCGCGGCGCCTGCCACCGGTGCTTCGGCCGGGTCCCGGCGGCGCCGCGGCACCGGCCTCGAGGGCATGGTGCTGGCGGAATTGCAGCAGGTCGCCTCGGGCCTTGGGATCAAGGGAACCGGGCGCATGCGCAAGAGCCAGCTGATCGAGGTCATCAAGGAGGCGCAGGCAGGGGGCGGAGCCCCGGCCAAGAGCGCCGCGCCTTCCGCGGACACCGCTGAGACCAAGCCCAAGCGCCGGGCCACCTCGAAGGCCCGTACGGGCGAGGACGAGGGGGCCGGCAAGGCGAGCAAGGCCGACAAGAGCGAGAAGGCCGACAAGGCCGAGGGCGGCAAGGCCGAGAAGGCCGTCGCCCAGCAGCAGATCGAGATCCCCGGTCAGCCGGCCGGCGGCCCCGGCCGCGCGGGCGAGGCCGAGCGCGGAGCTGACGACCAGCC
>NZ_JAFEXF010000295.1 GCF_016905445.1 Streptomyces sp. G44 | reverse complement strand
CCGCGGGGGCGACGGCCTCGCGCGGCGGGGGCGGCGGGCTGTTGTCGACGTAGGCCTCCGCGGCGACCGGCGCGCCGACCCGCTTGCGCAGGACACGCTTGACGACGACGATCCGCTCCTGCCCGCCCGCCTGCCGCAGGCGCACCTCGTCGCCCACCTTCACGCCGTACGCGGGCTTGACCCGCTCGCCGTTGACCCGGACGTGACCGCCCTTGCAGGCGGCGGCGCCCATCGAGCGCGTCTTGACGAGGCGGACCGACCAGATCCAACTGTCGACGCGCACCGAACCCTCGCTCGCGGCGCGGTCCGTGCCGCCGCCCCCTGCACTCTGCGAAGCCATGCCCCGACCTTAGTCCAATCGCCACAAGCGGTTCCGGCCTTCCCGCGCCGCACTGCCGGCCGCCCTGACCCACGCTCCGGGACAGGGCGCATGCGGGGGGCGGACGTACGTTACGTACGGTGGAGGCATGGACGGCCTGAGCGAACTGGACGAACGGATCACCGGCTGCCGAGCCTGCCCCCGCCTCGTCGACTGGCGCGAGGAGGTCGCGCGGACCAAACGCGCGGCCTTCGCCGACTGGACGTACTGGGGGCGACCGGTGCCCGGCTTCGGGCCGCACGACGCCTCACTCCTGATCATCGGCCTCGCGCCCGCCGCGCACGGCGCCAACCGCACCGGGCGGATGTTCACCGGCGACCGCTCGGGCGAGTTCCTCTACCCGGCGCTGTACGACGTCGGACTCGCCTCGCGGCCCACCGCGGTGAGCGCCGACGACGGCCTGACCCTGTACGGCACCCGCATCACCTCACCCGTGCACTGCGCCCCGCCCGAGAACAAGCCGACCACGGAGGAGCGCGACACCTGCCGCTCGTGGCTGGTGAGCGAGTTGCGGCTGCTCGCCCCGACGCTCAAGTCCGTGGTCGTGCTCGGCGGCTTCGGCTGGCAGGCCGCGCTGCCGGCCTTCACGGCGGCGGGCTGGCAGGTCCCGAGGCCCCGGCCCGCGTTCGGCCACGGGGCGCACGTGGTGCTGCCGGGCGGCCCCGCGGGGGAAGGGCTCGACGTCTTCGGCTGCTTCCACGTCAGCCAGCGCAACACGTTCACCGGCCGGCTCACGCCCACGATGCTCCGGGACGTCCTGCGCACGGCCGCCGTCGAGGCGGGGCTGCACCCGGATGGCCCAGCACAGGGAGCCGCGCCATACGGCGATTCCTAGCGTGAGGGTGTGGAGCAGACAGACGGGACCCCCGCAGCCAAGCCCTCCGCCGCCGCCTACCGCAACCTGGCCGTCGCGACCGTCGGCTTCACGCTCACCTTCTGGGCCTGGGACCTGGTGGCGCCGCTCGGCAGCGACTTCAAGGACCGGCTCGGGCTGAGCTCCTTCGAACAGTCGCTCCTGGTCGCCGTGCCGGTGATCGTCGGCTCGCTGGGCCGCGTACCGGTCGGCGCGCTCACCGACCGCTACGGCGCCCGGCTGATGTTCCCCCTGGTCTCGGCGCTGACCATCGTGCCGGTTCTGCTGATCATCCCGGCGAGGAACAGCTACCTCGCCATGCTCGCGGTCGGCTTCCTGCTCGGACTCGGCGGGACGACGTTCGCCATCGGCATCCCCCTCGTCAACTCCTGGTTCCCGCCCGCCCGCAGGGGCTTCGCGCTCGGTGTCTTCGGCATGGGCATGGGCGGAGTGGCACTCTCCGGCTACTTCACGCCGCGCATCGCCGAGCACGGCCACAACCTGCCGTTCATCGTCGTGGCGATCGCGCTCGCCGCCTTCGCGGCGCTCGCCGCGCTGCTCATCACCGACCGCCCCGACCGGCCCGTGCCCGCCGACCCGCTCACCATCCGGCTCGGGCGCGCGGGCCGGCTGCCGGTCACCTGGGAACTGTCGGCGCTGTACGCGATCGGCTTCGGCGGGATCGTCGCCTTCGGGGTGTACCTGCCCACGTACCTGAAGACCTGGTACGACCTGTCGCCCACCGACGCCGGGACCAAGGCGGCGGGCTTCGCGCTCGTCACCGTCGTCTTCCGGCCCATCGGAGGCTGGCTCTCCGACCGGATCCACCCCGCCACGGTCACCGCCGCCGCCCTCGCGGTGGTCGCCCTCCTCGCCGTCGTCCAGGCCTTCGACCCGGCGCTGTACCCGATCGGCACGATCTGCTTCCTCGTCATGGCGGCGGGCCTCGGCACCGCGAGCGGCAGCGTCTTCGCGCTCGTCTCCCAGGTCACCCCGCAGCCGCAGGTCGGCTCCGTCACCGGCATCGTCGGCGCGGTCGGCGGCCTCGGCGGGTTCCTCCCGCCGCTGGTCATGGGCGCCATCTACAGCGCCAAGGACTCGTACTCGATCGGCTTCATGCTCCTTTCGGACCTCGCGCTCGCGGGATGCGTCTACGCGTACGGGCGGATGCGCACCGCCAAGCCGGTCTGACGCCGGGGCCGTTAGGGTGCCGCGATGGGCCTCTACCCGGACATCGAACCCTACGACCACGGCATGCTCGACGCCGGCGACGGCAACCGCGTGTACTGGGAGGTCTGCGGCAATCCGCGCGGCAAGCCGGCGGTGGTGCTGCACGGCGGGCCCGGCTCCGGCAGCACGTCCTTCTCCCGCAGGTACTTCGACCCCGACGCCTACCGCGTGGTCCTGCTCGACCAGCGGGGCAGCGGACGCTCCACACCGCACGCGAGCGACCCGGCGACCGACATGAGCGTCAACACGACCCCGCACCTGATCGCCGACCTGGAGCTGCTGCGGCGCCACCTGGGCATCGAACGGTGGCTGGTGTGGGGCGCGTCGTTCGGGTCGGTGCTGGGGCTGCGGTACGCGCAGACGCACCCCCGCCGGGTCTCGGAGCTGGTCCTCACGGGCCTCGCCACGGGCAGCCGCGCGGAGGTCGGCCTGCTGACCCGGGGGCTCGGAAAGATCTTCCCCGAGGCGTGGCGGGCCTTCCGGGACGCGGTGCCGCAGGCGGACCGGGACGGGGACCTCGCCGCCGCCTACCACCGGCTCCTGGAGTCACCGGACCCGGCGGTGCGGGCCGCCGCCGCGCGCTCCTGGACGGACTGGGAGACGGCGTCCCTGCCGGCCCCTCCGCGCTCCGTGCCCCGCTACGAGGACGCGGCCTTCCGGGCCGGTTTCGCGCGCACGGTCACGCACTACTTCGCCCACGACCACTGGCTGGGCGGCGACGAGGTCGTCCTGCGGGACGCGCCCGCCCTGGCCGGGATCCCGGGCGTCATGGTGCAGGGAAGCCTCGACTTCGGGAATCTCCTCGGCATCCCGTGGCGGCTCCGGCGGGCGTGGCCGCAGAGCGAGCTGATCCTCGTCGACGACGCCGGGCACGACGCGGGGGCGCGCGGCATCGCGGCCGAGCTGACGGCGGCGACGGACCGGTTCCGGCCGGACGGCGGACCGGTTCCGGCCGGGCACGGGCCGAGGCCCGCCTGAGCCGGGGGCCGGGACACGCCGCCGTAAGGGTGGTTTTCCGTGGTCCTCGGTGGAGAACGGCGCCGCGACGGGCCGCCGCGACCGCAGACTCCGGGAAACGCGTCGGGCAGGACCGGCGCCGACCACCTGGAGCCGTCCGGTGTCCCAGCCGACTTGCCCCCGCCGCCCCCGCCTCCCGCTCCTCCGCGGGGTCCTCGCCGCCGTCCTCCTTCTCGGCCTCCTCGGCGCGGCGGCCTCCGGGGGAGCGCAGCAGGCCCGAGCCGACCCCGGGGACGCCCCGGTCTTCTGGACCGACCCGGACAGCGCCGCCGCCCGGCAGGCCGCCGAGTGGCGGCAGCAGGGGCGTACCGACGACGCGCTGCTCATCGACCGCATCGCGACGCGCCCCCAGGCCGTGTGGTTCCACGACGACGAGCCGGGCGCGCTCGTACGGGCCAAGGTGCGGGCGGCGGCGCAGGCGGGCCGCACCGCGGTCCTCGTCGCCTACTTCATCCCGTACCGCGACTGCGCCGGGTACTCGTCCGGGGGCGCCCGCGACGCCGCCCACTACGTCGAGTGGATCGACTCCTTCGCCACGGGCCTCGGCACCACGGGCGCCTACGTGATCCTGGAGCCGGACGCCGTCGCGCACATGGTGGCGGGCTGCGAGGGCGCCGACGCCGACGAGCGGTACGCCCTGCTCGCGTACGCCGTCGAACGCCTCGAGCTCCAGGCGGGCACCAAGGTGTACCTGGACGCCGGCAACTCCGGGTGGATCCCCGACGAGAGCCGCCTGGTCGCGCCGCTGCGCAGCTCCGGGATCGACAGGGCCGACGGCTTCGCGCTGAACGTCTCCAACTTCCGTACCGACAAGGAGAGCTCGGACTACGGGCACCGCCTCGCCGCCGCACTCGGCGGCGGCACGCACTTCGTCATCGACAGCAGCCGCAACGGCAACGGCCCCTACACGGGCGACGAGGCCTGGTGCAACCCGCCCGGCCGCGCGCTCGGCACCCCGCCCACCACCGACACCGGGCAGGACGCGCTCGACGCCTACCTGTGGATCAAGCGGCCCGGCGAGTCCGACGGGACCTGCCGGGGCGGCCCGCGGGCCGGCCAGTGGTGGCCCGAGTACGCGCTGGGGCTGGCCGAGCGGGCGCGCGGCTAGCGGGGCCGCCAGACGCAGCGGACGTCGGGTTCCCGCTCCTCGTTCCCGGAGCCGTCGGTCCGCTCGGCCTCGGTGAAGCCATGGCGTGCGTAGAACCGCCGCGCCGGGCCGTTGACCTGGAACGTCCGCAGCCACAGACCCTCAGGGCTGCGCTCCTTGGCCAGCGCCACGAAGCGGTCGCCGATGCCGCGGCCCCGCCACCGGGGGTCGAGGTAGAGCTGGCTCAGCTCGTCGCCGTCGAGCACCATCATGCCGACGGTCCCGCCCGCCGCCTCCGCGAGCCACGTGCCGCCGGCCGGCACGACGACGTACCGGAAGAACTCCCGAACCTCGGCGTCGGAGTGCGCCCGGCGCACGGTGGGCAGCGCGGCGGCGCAGGAGCGCAGGTAGACGTCGGCGACGGCGGCGCCGTCCGGCTCGGCGGCCGGGCGCAGTGCGACCGGGGAGGAGGTCACGCACCCTCCGCGGGAGAGGTGTCCGCGAAGGCGGCGTCGGGGACGACCGCGGTGGCGGTGATCTCCACGAGCTGACCCCGGTAGCCGAGGCAGGTGGTGCCGAGCAGCGTCGAGGTGTGCGGGCCCGCGTGCAGCCGGGAGGCGCTGACGACCGCCCAGGCCTCGTCGAGCACGGAGGGCGTGTCGCCGACGACGTACACCGTGCTGGCCACCACCTGCGACAGGTCGCTGCCGACTGCCCGGAGCGCCGTGTCGAGGTTGGCGATGACCTGCTCGGTCTGGCGGGCGATGTCGCCCTCTCCGACGAGTCGGCCCTCGGCGTCGAGTGGTACGGAGCCCGCCATGAAGGCGAGGCGGGTGCCCGCCGCGACGACGGCGGCGTGGGCGTAACCGGGGGGCGGGAAGAGGGCGGGGACGACGGTGCGTTCCGGTGCGGCGGTCATGGAGCGATCATGCGGGGCCCCGGCCGCGTACGCATCCGACTTTCGTACGCGACCGGAGGACCGGCTCAGCACACCGCAGCCCCGGCCGGGACGGCGAGCGGCAGCGGGAACCACGACACGGCGATGTCGAAGCCGCCGCCGGAGGACGGGGCAGGGGAACGCGTCACCGGTGCCCGGCGGGGTTGTCAGTGGTCTCGCCTAGGGTGGCGAGCGTGGGGGACGGGTGGCGTGAGCAGGGGCTGAGCGAGGAGGTGCGGCGATGACGGCAGAGGCGGCGGCGGTGGACGACGCCCTCGTCCTCGTGCGTTCCTGCGCGGCCGTCTTCCTTCCGGCGGAGGTGCCGAGGCAGGGGCGGGTGGCCCTGTGGCGGCCGGACGGCGGGGAAGTGGCGGAGGGTTTCGGCGGTCTGGAAACGCTCGGTGAGGTGCCGGGGGGCTTCGGGGGCCCGGGGGCGCTCGGTGAGCTCGTCGTGGCCCGCAGGCATGGCACGGGCGCCCGTTCCCGTACCGTGCCCGCGCTGTTCCTGCCGGTGGCCGAGGCCGTGCCGCTGCTGTCGCGTGCCGCGCGCCCGCACCCCACCGCCGCCTGCTGGGCCGCCGCCGCCCGGCACGCGCTGCACCTGGCCGCGCGGGGCAGGCTGCTGCCCGGCCTCACCGCCGGGGACCTGGACGCGTGGCGGGCCGGGCCGCTGGACGAGGCGGACGTCGTCCAGCTGCGGGCCATCGCCGCGGCCCTGCCCGCCGAGGCGCACGCGGTACCACTGCCGGGCGGTGGGCCACTGCTGCTGCCCGAGCCGTTCGCCCTGGTCAGAGCCTTTGTGGACGCCGTGGTGGACGCGCTGCCGCGCACCCCGGCCGCCGCGCACGCCGTCGGCGCCCCCTTCGCGGCGCGCGAGCC
>NZ_JAFEXF010000294.1 GCF_016905445.1 Streptomyces sp. G44 | reverse complement strand
TCCTGGGCCCGTGCGGCGCGGGTGACGGCGGCGTCGACGTCCTGCGCGGTGGCGGCGGGGAGGGGCGCGACGATCTCCTCCGGGGCCGGGGTCAGTACGTCGAGGTTCTGGGACCTGAGGAAGGGTGCCTCACATGCGTTCGGAGGAGCGGCGGAGCTCCCCGTCGGGCACCGCGGCGGCGGAGGGCGCCAGCCCGGCCCGCGCCAACGTTCGGGGGGGGGGGGCCCCCCCGCCGGCCGCGGGGGGCCGGCCGGTTCCGGCCCGGCCGTCGCGGGCGGCCGGCGCGAACCTGCGGGCGGGGGCGGGCGCCGGGCCGGACTTCCGCTACCGCCACTACGCGGCCGTGAAGACGCTGCCGATGGCTTTGGGCGCCCCGCTCGCCCTCGGTGGTCTGCTGGCGGCCGCGCAACTGCCGCCCGCGCGGCGGTGGTTGTCCGGCCGCCTCAAGCCCGGCGACGGGCCGGGCAAGGAGGTCCGGGACCGGACGTGGTTCTCGGTGCGGTTCGTCGGCGAGGGCGGCGGCAAGCGGGTCTTCACCGAGGTCGCGGGCGGCGACCCGGGGTACGACGAGACGGCGAAGATGCTGGCCGAGTCGGCGCTGTGCCTCGCGCTGGACGACCTGCCGCCGTCCGCCGGACAGGTCACCACGGCCGAGGCGATGGGCGACGCGCTCATCGCGCGCCTGGACGCGGCGGGGCTGACCTTCCGGGTCGCGTCGGTGCGCTAGCCGGAGCCGGGTGCCCCGCCCCGCGCAGGCCGGCGCGGGGCACCCATGAGGACGGCGTACGGATCAGGCGACCGGCACCGGGTACGTCGGGTACTCCACCCCGGAGACGTGCTGGACGACGCGGATGACCTGGCACGAGTAGCCGAACTCGTTGTCGTACCAGAGGTAGAGGATCGCGTTGTCGCCGTCGACCTTGGTCGCGCCCGCGTCGACGATCGAGGCGTGGCGCGAGCCGATGAAGTCGTTCGAGACCGCGTCGGGGGCGCTGGTGAAGTCGATCTGGCGCTTGAGCGGCGAGGTCAGCGACACCTCGCGAAGGTAGTCGAGGACCTCCTCGCGGGTGGCCTCGCGGCCGAGCGTCAGACTCAGGATGGCGATCGAGACGTCCGGCACCGGGACGCGGATCGAGCTGCCGGTGATGGGCGCCTTGAGGTCCGGGAGCGCCTTGGCGACGGCGGAGGCCGCGCCGGTCTCGGTGATCACCATGTTGAGCGGCGCCGAGCGGCCGCGGCGGTCGGCCTTGTGGTAGTTGTCCAGGAGGTTCTGGTCGTTGGTGAACGAGTGGATGGTCTCCACGTGGCCGCGCAGCACGCCGTACTCGTCCGCCATCGCCTTCAGCGGCGGGACGATCGCGTTGGTGGTGCAGGAGGCGCAGGACAGGACGCGCTCGTCGGGCTTGATCGTGTCGTGGTTGACGCCATGGACGATGTTGGGCACGTCGCCCTTGCCCGGGGCGGTCAGGACGACCTTGTCGACACCGGGGCGCAGGTGCTTCGACAGACCCGCGCGGTCGCGCCACTTGCCCGTGTTGTCGATGAGGATGGCGTCCTTGATGCCGTACGCCGTGTAGTCGACCTCGGAGGGGTCGTTGGCGTAGATCACCTTGATCTCGTTGCCGTTGGCGATGATCGTGCTGTTCGCCTCGTCCACGGTGATCGTGCCCTGGAACTGCCCGTGGATGGAGTCGCGGCGCAGCAGCGAGGCCCGCTTGACGATGTCCTCGGCGGCCCGCTCCCCTCCCCCGCGTACGACGATGGCGCGCAGCCGCAGGCCGTTGCCGGAGCCGGCCTTCTCGATGAGGAGGCGGGCGACGAGGCGGCCGATGCGGCCGAAGCCGTAGAGGACGACGTCGCGGCCCTCGCGGCACTCGATCTTGTTCTCGCCCGTGGCGCCGGCGACGGCCTCGGCGGTGAACTCCGCCACCGACAGGCCGCGGTCGTCGGTCTTGTACGTCGCGGCGAGCATGCCGATGTCGATCTGCGACGGGCCGAGGTCGAGCCCGGTGAGAGCCTGGAGGAAGGGCAGCGTCTCGGTGACCGAGAGTTCCGCGCCGGCGATCTGCCGGGCGAAGCGGTGGGTCTTGAGGATGCTGACCACCGACTTGTTCACCAGGGAGCGGCTGTGCAGCAGGACCGTCACGTCCCGCTCGCGGTGCAGCTTCCCGATGAGCGGGATCATCGACTCCGCGATCTCCTCGCGGTGCTTCCAGTTGGTGAACGAGTCGTCGTTGACAGTCACAGGTTTCTCTTTCGAGCTAGGCGGCGCTCATATGCTAACCCGCTCCTCTTTTTGATCGTTCACCCGGTCGCCTCCCTCAGCGCAGACCGGCACAGGGCGTCCGCGCGGCGGGTGGATTCCGGCAGGCGGTAGCGGGGGGTGAGGCGCAGGGCGTGCGCGCACGCGCTGTCCAGCGTCACCCGGTGCCCCGCCGACACGAAGACCGGCTTCACGCCCTCCCGGGTGCGCAGCACGCGGCCCACCTCCTCCGCGCCGTCCAGCAGGGGCGAGGCGCTGCCCCGGGGCGCGGCCGGAGCCTCGTACGAGAAGGTGAAGGGATTCTTGGCGACGCCCATCGTGGCGAGGCCGGTCAGGACGCCGAGGTGGCTCGCGAGGCCGAAGCGGCGCGGGTGCGCCACGCCGTAGCCGTCGCAGACGACGAGGCCCGGGTGGACCGTGAGCCTGCTGAGCGCGGTGAGCACGGCGGGGATCTCCCGGAAGGCCAGCAGTCCGGGGACGTAGGGGAAGGCCACCGCGCCGACCGCCGTCGCCTCCGCCACCACGTCGAGCGTGGCCGCGTCGAGCACGACGACGGCCGCGGCGACGATGTCCCGCTCGTCGTCGTACGCGACGTCGACCCCGGTCACGTGTCCGGTGCCGGGCGGCGGGCCCGGTTCGTCGAGCACGACGCGGGTCCGCAGTTCGTCCTGGACGGCGCGTGCCGTCTTCTCGTCGGTGGGCCAGTCGCCGGGAAGTGTGTAGCTGATCATGGTGCGGGTCAGCCTAGGGCCTGTCTGACAATTCCCGTCGTCGCCCGGAGGGCGGCCTCGCGGCGTCAGGTGCGTGCTCTCGGCGTGCCGGGCGTAGGGCCTCGTACTGGATGTACTTGGCTCTGCGCCCGGTGCGGCGAGAGTGCGTGCATGGCGTCGCGAGGCAGACGGGAATTGTCAGACAGGCCCTAGTGGGGCGCCCCGCGCCGCCGACCGGCATCAAGGACGCGTAAAGATTGCCGGGAGCGGGCAATGTGGGCGGCCGTGCCGGCATGCCACGATCCCTCCGTACCGAGGTGAACGGCATGACGGGGGAAGTGGTCCGATGACGGTCTTTCTGGGTCTCGGCATCGCGGGCGTCGTGCTGCTGGTGCTCTCGCTCGTCCTCGACGGGGTGCTCGAAGGGCTCTTCGACGGAGCGGGCGTGCTGGACGGGCTCTTCGACGGGCTCCTTTCCCTGCCGGTCGTCGCCGGGTTCGTGTCGATGCTCGGCTTCGGGGGAGCCATCGTGCTCGGCACCACCAATCTCGGCGCGGGCCCCGCCACCTTGGCGGGGACCTGCGCCGGGGCCGGGGCCGGCTGGCTCACGCTGCGGCTGACCCGCGCCCTCATGCGCGACCAGAGCGCGCCCACGCCGCGCGGCACGGATCTCGTCGGTACGGCGGGTTCCGTCGTCACCGCGATCCCGGCCGACGGCTACGGCGAGGTGCTGCTGCGCCTCGGCGGCCAGCCGGTGAAGTACGCGGCGCGCAGTTCCGCCGCCGTGGCGCGGGGCACCGAGGTCTGGGTCGACGCGTCGCTCTCGCCGACCTCGGTGACCGTACGGCCCGTGGAGCGCTGACCCGCGCGCGTAAACCGGCCGGCCGAACACCATCACGCAACCGATCTGCCGTCCCCGGGCGGCAGGGGGGAAACGCACCATGAGTCCAGTCCTGACCGCCGTCGTCGGCGTCGTCGTACTCGTCGTCCTGCTGGCGCTCGTCGTCATCACCCGCTACAAGGTCGCGGGGCCCAGCGAGGCCTTCATCGTGACCGGGCGTCGCGGCAAGAGGTCCACCGATCCGGACACCGGCCGCGTCATGACCGACAACAGCGGCCAGAAGGTCGTGGTCGGCGGCGGCGTCTTCGTCGTGCCGTTCGTCCAGCAGAAGTTCACGCTCGACCTGTCCTCGCGGCACATCCCGATCGCGGTGCGCGGCGCCGTCACCCTGCGCGGCGTGAAGGCCAACCTGGAAGGCGTCGCCATCGTGAAGGTCGGCGGCACCGAGGACTCCATCCGCGCCGCCGCGCAGCGCTTCCTCGTCCAGCAGGACGGCATCGTCGGCTTCACCCAGGAGGTGCTCTCCGGAGCGCTGCGCTCGATCGTGGGGCGCATGTCGGTGGAGGACATCATCCGGGACCGCGCCGCGTTCGCCGGGCAGGTCGCCGAGGAGGCCGAGGCCAGCCTCTCCGGGCAGGGCCTGGTCCTGGACGCCTTCCAGATCCAGGACATCACCACCGAGGGCTCCTACCTGGAGGATCTCGGGCGCCCCGAGGCCGCCCGCGCCAAGCAGGAGGCGGACATCGCCGAGGCCGTGGCGCGCCGCGCCGCCGAACAGGCGCGGCTGAAGGCCGAGGAGGAGATAGCGGTCGCCCAGCGGACGTTCGCGCTCAAGCAGGCCGAGATCAAGGCCGAGACGGACGAGGCGGCGGCGCGTGCCGCCGCCGCGGGCCCGCTCGCCGAGGCGGCGCGGCAGCAGGACGTGCTGACCGAGCAGGAGAAGGTGGCCCAGCGGCAGGCCGCCCTGACCGACAGCGAGTTGGACACGAAGGTCCGCAAGCCCGCGGACGCCGCGCGCTACCAGGCCGAGCAGGAGGCGGAGGCCCGCAGGATCGCCCTGGTCAAGCAGGCCGAGGCCGACGCGCAGCGGGCCCGCCTGACCGGTGAGGGCGAGAAGGCGCACCGTGCCGCGCTCGCCGACGCCGTCCGTCTGGAGGGCGAGGCCGAGGCCGCCGCGATCGGCGCGAAGGGCGCCGCCGAGGCGGAGGCGATGCGCAAGAAGGCGGACGCGTTCGCGCGGTACGGTGACGCCGCCGTCCTGCACATGGTCGTCGACGTCCTGCCCAGCGTGGTCGCGAAGGCCTCCGAGCCGCTCAGCGCGGTGGACAAGATGACGGTGATCTCCACGGACGGGGCGAGCCAACTGTCGCGCACGGTCGCCGGCAACGTCGCCCAGGGCATCGAACTCCTCGGCTCCACCACGGGAATCGACCTCGCCGAACTCCTGAAGGGCCTCACGGGCGGCAAGACACCGGCGCCCGCACCGGCCACGCCCGCGCCCGCGCCCGCGCCCGCCCCGGTCAACGGCCGGATCGACGTCACCGATTAGGCATACTGCGACCCATGCAATGGACCCTGCGCCCCGCGAAGACGGCGGACATGGAGATCATCGCCGAGCTGCGGGCGACCGTGATGCGGCCGGATCTGGAGCGGCTCGGCCGGTTCGATCCGCACCGGGTGCGGCAGCGGCTGCGGGACTCCTTCTCCACGGAGCACACCTCGGTGATCGAGACGGACGGCGCCTTCGCGGGGTGCGTCACGCTGCGCCCCGCCGAGGGCGGCCACTGGCTCGAACACTTCTACCTGGACCCGGGGCGGCAGGGGCGGGGCCTCGGTTCCGCCGTCCTCGGCTCGCTCCTGGAACGGACCGACGCCGAGGGTGCCACCGTCCGCCTGGACGTGCTGCGGGGCAGCGCCGCGCGGCGGCTGTACGAGCGGCACGGGTTCACGGTGGAGGACGTGGACCCGGTGGACGTGTTCATGGTCCGGGCGCCGGGGGCCCGCCGGCCGCTGCCGGGGGCCCGGTAGCCTCGCGATCATGTTCATTCTCGAATTGACCTACACCGCGCCCGTCACGGCCGTCGACGAGCAGCTGGCGGCCCACGTGGCCTGGCTCGACGAGCAGTACGAGGCGGGGGTCTTCATCGCCTCCGGGCGCAAGAACCCCCGCGACGGCGGCGTGATCATCGCCGTGGCGGAGGACCGCGCGCGGATCGAGGAGATCACCGCCGCGGACCCGTTCGTGGTCGCCGGTGTGTGCGCGTACCGCGTCACCGAGTTCTACGCGACGAAGACGGCGCCCGCACTCGCCTCCTACCGCGAGCAGTTGCCCGCGTAGCAGGCGGCTCCCGGGGGCTGTGCCCGTCCCCGCACCTCAGCGGGGCTCGAGCCGGGCGATCCGACCCTTCTCGCCGGACGCCCAGCAGCCCCGGTCCCCGGCGCAGTCGACGGTGTCAAACGACCCCGTGTCGACCGTCCGCCAGGTCCGCCCGCCGTCCCGCGTGACGTCGGTGCCCGTCGGGCCGACCGCGAGGGCCGTGGCGCGGCTGTGCGGGAACCACGCGACGCCCGAGCGGTAGGCGGGCGGCGGGCGCCCGGCCGGGGTCCAGGTGCG
>NZ_JAFEXF010000293.1 GCF_016905445.1 Streptomyces sp. G44 | reverse complement strand
CGCCGGCGGTGGGCGCGCGCGCTGCGCCCGGCGGCCGGCGACCGGACGGACCGAGGGGTACTTCTTCGCCCCTGCGGTTCTCACCGGCGTCCCGCCCGACCGCCCGGTGGTGACCGAGGAGCAGTTCCGGCCGGTCCTGCCGGTCCTGCCGGTGCCGCCGTACCGCGGCCTCGACGAAGCCGTCGGGGAAGCCGTCGACGAAGCCGACGCCACCGACTACGGCGTGGGCGAGGCGGACGGGCCGCGGGGGCTGCACGGCAGCCTGCGGCCGTTCGTCGTCCACCACCCGCGGAAGGCGTGGCCATGAGGTTCCAGGCGGCCGTACTGCGCTCGTACGACAGCCCGTTCACGATCGAGGAGGTGGGCCTGCGGACCGGGCCCGCCGTCGGCGAGATCCTGGTGGAGATCGCGGGCACCGGGATGTGCCGGACCGATCTCGCGGTCCGGCGATCCGCCGGCCGCAGCCCCCTGCCGGCCGTCCTCGGCCACGAGGGCGCCGGAGTCGTGGTGGGGACCGGCGGCGGCCCTGACGCCGCGATCGAGGTGGGCGACCACGTCGTGCTGAGCTTCGACTCCTGCGGGCACTGCCGGAACTGCCGCAGCGGGGCTCCCGCCCACTGCGACTCCTTCGCCTCCCTCAACCTCTTCGGAGAACGCGAGGAGAAGCCGCCGCGGCTCACCGACGCGGCAGGCAGAGCACTGGCGCCCCGTTGGTTCGGCCAGTCCTCGTTCGCCGCATACGCGCTCGTCCCGGCCCGCAACGCCGTACGGGTCGACCCCGCACTGCCGCTCGAACTGCTCGGGCCCCTCGGCTGCGGCTTCCTCACCGGAGCCGGAGCCGTGCTGAACTCCTTCGGCGCGGGCCCCGGCGACCACCTGACGGTGCTCGGCGCCGGAGCCGTGGGCCTGGCCGCGGTGATGGCGGCCATCGCCGCCGGCGCACCGGCCGTCGCCGTCGACCGGCATCCCGAGCGGCTCGCGCTGGCCGGACGGCTCGGCGCGACCCCGCTCCACGCCGGCTCACCCGACCTGCCCGGACGGATCCGGCGCCTGACCGACGGCGGCGCCCAGTACGCCCTGGACACGACGGCCGCGCCGCCCCTCATCAACGCGGCGCTCCAGGCCCTGCGCCCCACCGGCACCCTCGGCCTGGTGGCACGCCTGCACACCCCGCTGTCCCTCGAACCGGGCGCACTCGACCGGGGCCGCGGCATCCGTCACATCTGCGAGGGGGACGCCGTGCCCGCGGTGCTGATACCCCGGCTGATCCGCCTCTGGCAGGCCGGCCGCTTCCCCTTCGACCAGCTGATCCGCACCTACCCGCTGGCCGGCATCAACGAGGCCGAACGCGACTGCGACGCGGGCCGGGTGGTCAAACCCGTCCTGCTCCCGGAGAGGGTGAGCCGATGAGCGAGACACACGGCACCGCGGACGTGGACGGTGTGAACGGAGGTGTGGGCCTGACCGCCCTCCTGGTCGCCGCGGCGCGGGCGATCGAGACCCACCGCCACGACAGCCTGGCCCAGGACGTCCACGCGGAACACTTCGTGCGCGCGGCCCCCGCCTGCGCGCGGTGGCCGGTGCGCATCGAGCGGGTTCCGGACGGGGACGCCGACCCGCTGTGGGGCCGCTTCGCCCGCTACTTCGGTCTGCGGACGAGGACCCTCGACGACTTCCTCCTCCGGTCGGTCGGCACCGGCGCACGCCAAGTCGTCCTGCTGGGGGCGGGGCTGGACACCCGCGCCTTCCGACTGGACCTGCCGGGCGACTGCGTCGTCTTCGAGATCGACAGGGCAGGCGTGCTGGCCTTCAAGCAACAGGTGCTCACGGATGTGTCAGCCGCCCCGAAGGTGAAGCGCGTCCCCGTACCGGTGGACCTGCGCGCGGACTGGGCCGGCGCGTTGACCGCCGCCGGCTTCGACCCGGCCGTGCCGAGCGTGTGGCTGGCCGAGGGGCTGCTCTTCTACCTGCCGGGTCCCGCCGAGACGTACCTCGTCGACACGGTGCACAGGCTGACCGCCGCCGGCAGCGCTCTCGCCTTCGAGGCCAAGCTGGAGAAGGACCTGCTGGCCTACCGCGACAGCGCCATCTACACGGCGACGCGAGAACGGATCGGCATCGACCTGCTCCACCTCTTCGACAAGGGGCCGCGGCCCGACTCCGCGGGAGCCCTGACGGCCAAGGGCTGGTCCACCGCCACGCACACGCCCTTCGACTTCACCCGCCGACACGGACGTGGCCCCCTCCCCGAGCCGAACGACGCGCTGGAGGGCAACCGGTGGGTGTTCGCACACAGGCCCCGGCCATGACGGGGCCCGCCGCGAGCCCCGCCCGGAAAGACGCGTCCCGATGGAGGCGGCACCTCGGGTGCGGTCGAAACCCGGGTGCGGTGTCGCGCGGTTGCCGCCTCCGCCTGACGAGGCCGCTGACGGGCCGTGTCAGACGGCCCGGGCGGCCACCAGCCGGTCACCGGGAATCCCGGCCATGTCCGGTGCGTAGTACTCCTCGATGCCGGCGGCCCACGTGGCGACCGTGATGCGGTCCTCGGCGTCCGGCCCGAAGGCGTCGAAGAGCGCGTGGATGTTCGCTTCCTCGAAGCCGATCGCCGTCATCAGCGACACGAAGAGGGGGCGCTCGATCAGGCCGTCCCCGTCGGGATCGCCGAGGGCGGAGAGCGCCCGCGCGAACTCGGTGATCGTCGGGCCGAAACGCTCCGGGTCGAGCACGAACGGCCGGAACTCGTCCACGGTGATCACACCGTCGCCGTTGACGTCCAGTTCGGCGGCCATTGTCGTCCAGTAGCGGCGGAACGCGGCCCGGATGGCGGCGCGGGCGCCGTCGTCCGACGCGGTCGCCGCCTCCAGGACACGGTCCGTCATGAGGTCGAAGTCATTGGCGTCGATGACTCCGTTGCCGTTGGCGTCGAAGAGAGAGAAGACCAGTTCCACACGTTTGACGGCCTCGGTTCGCAATGTCCTCACCTGTCTGCTCCGACCCGACGAGCCCGGGTCTGCCCAATGGGTGCCTCTGCCCGACCGCGCGGGGACACACGCCCGACCGGGCGCGTACAGCGGCCATGACCCATGGAACCGCCGCGAAGGGCCGCGGACGCGGCGATCTTCGCTTGTGGTGACAGAAGGACTGCTGAATGAGCGTGTGTGACAAGTCGGATGCCTGGCCTGTGCCGACCGGGCCGCTTCCCCCGATCCCGTCAGTCAGCTCATATGACCACCGCCCCCGCCGGCCGCAGCCCCGCCGCCGGCCGACCGCATGGAAACGGGCCGGCGGAGCACATCTCCTGCATGGGAACAGTGGTGCACGTACCGCAGACGCGGGACATGATCGGTGACGAGTTGTCCGGAGACGAGGCGTGGACCGCGCTGCGCCGCTACGGGGGCCGTCAGCTGGTGACCGACGCGTTCCTGCGCTTCCGGTACGCCGATGGATTCAGCTTCGCGCGGGCACTCGCCTTCCAGTTGGTCATCGGGATGGTGCCGCTCGCCATCGCCCTGGTCGGGCTCTCCGCGGCCGTCCACACGGAAAGCGTCGGACGGCTCATCGAACTGACCTTGGGCGAGATCGTTCCGGCGGCCAGCGCCGAACTGGTGCGCGAGGGCTTGCAGGCGACCCGCGCGCATGCCGGTGCCGACACGGCGGGCACCGTCGCCATGTGGCTGGGCCTCGGTTTCGCCGTACTCAACCTCGCGTCCGCCATGGGCCAGGTCGAGCGGGGGTGCAATCGCATCTACGGGATCGAACGCGACCGGCCGTTCCTGGAGAAGTACGGCCGCAGTCTGCTGCTGGCGGTCGGCGCGGGCGGGCCGCTGGTGCTCGGCTTCCTCGTGACGGTGGCCGGCGGGGCGGTGGGCAGGGCGGTGACGGAGGTGTTCGACTGGCCCGGGGCGTGGCTGAGCTGGTGGTACTGGGGGAAGGTCCCGTTGGGCGTGGCGCTCGCCTGCATGGCATCGGCCGTCGTGCTGCGGTGGGCGCCCCGGCGCTGCCAACCGGGTTACACCTGGCTGGTGTTCGGGTCCGTCGTACAGCTCGTCCTATGGATCACGGCGACCTGGCTGCTGGCCCTCTACGTGGCGCACAGCGGGTCCTTCGGTTCGTTGTACGGGCCGCTGACCGCCCTGATGGCCCTGTTCCTGTGGGCCAACCTGGCCGGCGTCGCGCTCTTCCTGGGCATTGCCTTCGCGGCCCAACTGGAGGCCGCCCGAGCCGGCATCATCACACCCGTGCACCCGGACCCCGGTTCCGGTGCCCGGCCCGCTGACCAGCAGGCGATGTCCGTGGGGCGGTCGCGTCACAGCTCGTAGCGCGGTCACCGTGCCCCTCCGGCGAACGCTTCCGCCGCCGCAGCCTTAAAGCCTGGAGCCTGGCGTCGATGTCGCCGCGGTGACCACGTGCAGATCCGCGAGGTCGTCGAGCGGCGCGTCGACGCCCGCCCTCGGCGGCCGGCCGGGGCGGTCGTGGCGACCACCGTGCCACAGCGCCGGGAGGACCGGCCGGTGCGTGCTCTGCTGCTGACGCCCCGACCGGCACCCACGTCGTCCGGCTGCCGCCCCCACGGGCCCGTGTCAGTCGCCGATGCCCCCCGCGATGCCCGCGGCGAGCGTGTTGCCGTCGGCCGGATCGATCAGCAGGAAGCTGCCCGTCTCCGGGCAGTCGGCGTAACCGTCGAGGGGCAGCGGCTCGGCCGTGCGGACCACCAGGCGGCCGATGTCGTTGGCGACCAGTTCCCCCTCGGCCCGGTGCTGCGCCAGGTCGTGCAGCGTGAGACGGGAGCGGATCTCGTGCACCACGGCCCGGACCGTGCGGGTGGCGTGCCGGACCAGGACCCGGTCGCCCGTCCGCAGCGGGCGGTCCGCCACATGGCAGACGGTCGCCTCGAACTGCCGCACCAGCGGCGGCACATCGCTGCTCGGCGCGATGACGTCGCCGCGTGCGACGTCCACGTCGTCGGCCAGGCGCACGGAGACCGACTGCGGTGCCCACGCCGTGTCGACCGGGGCGCCCAGCATGTCGATGCCCGCGACGGTGCTGGTGCGCCCGGCCGGCAGCACCGTCACCGGATCGCCGACCCGCAGCACGCCGGAGGCGATCTTGCCCGCGTAGGCCCGGTGGTCGGGCCGCGCGCCGGTCCGCGGCCGGATGACGTACTGCACCGGCAGCCGGGCCACGTCGCGGCCCGGGTCCGGGCCGGTCGGCACGGTCTCCAGGTGTTCGAGGACGGTGGGCCCGGCGTACCAGTCCATGTGGGCGGAGGGCTCCACCACGTTGTCCCCGGCGAGCGCGGAGATGGGGATCGCGGTGATGTCGGCGAGGCCCAACTGGCGTGCGTAGGCGATCAGTTCCGCCGTGATACGCGCGAACACCTCCTCGTCGTAGTCGACGAGGTCCATTTTGTTGACCGCGAGGACGACGTGCGGGACGCGCAGGAGGGCGGCGATGGCGGCGTGCCGGCGGGTCTGTTCGACGACGCCGTTGCGGGCGTCGACGAGGATGACGGTGAGTTCGGCCGTGGACGCCCCGGTGACCATGTTCCGGGTGTACTGCACATGGCCGGGTGTGTCGGCGAGGATGAACCGGCGGCGCGGGGTCGCGAAGTAGCGGTAGGCGACGTCGATGGTGATGCCCTGCTCGCGTTCGGCCCGCAGGCCGTCGGTCAGGAGCGCCAGGTCGGGGGTGCCGGTGCGGGAGATCGACTCCAGCTGGTCGGCGAGGACGGACTTGGAGTCGTGCAGGAGGCGGCCCACGAGGGTGGACTTGCCGTCGTCGACGGACCCGGCGGTGGCGAACCGCAGCAGGGTCGTGGTCGGCGCGTGCACGCTCTGGTCGGCAAACGTCGTCATGGCTAGAAGTACCCTTCGCGTTTGCGGTCTTCCATCGCGGCCTCGGACATCTTGTCGTCGGCCCGGGTCGCGCCGCGCTCGGTCAGCCGGGACGCGGTGATCTCGGCGATGACTTTCTCGATGGTCGTCGCGTCCGAGTCGACGGCGCCGGTGCAGGACATGTCACCGACCGTGCGGTAGCGGATGAGGCGCTTCTCGACGCTCTCGCCGTCCTTGGGGCCGCCCCAGTCACCGGCGGTCAGCCACATGCCCGCCCGCTTGAACACCTCCCGCTCGTGCGCGAAGTAGATCCGCGGCAGCTCGATGTCCTCGCGGGCGATGTACTGCCACACGTCCAGCTCGGTCCAATTGGACAGCGGGAAGACGCGGACGTGCTCGCCCGGGGCGTGGCGGCCGTTGTAGAGCTGCCACAGCTCGGGGCGCTGGCGGCGCGGGTCCCACTGCGAGAACTCGTCGCGCAGCGAGAACACCCGCTCCTTGGCGCGCGCCTTCTCCTCGTCGCGGCGCCCGCCGCCGAAGACCGCGTCGAACCTCTCGCTCTGGATCTTCTCCGTGAGCGGCACGGTCTGGAGCGGGTTGCGGGTCCCG
>NZ_JAFEXF010000292.1 GCF_016905445.1 Streptomyces sp. G44 | reverse complement strand
GAGCCAGCGGGGGCGCCGGGGGTGGGGGGGGGGGGGGGGGGGCGGCGGGGGGGGGGGGGGGGGGCCGCGGGGGGGGGGCGGGGGGGGCGGGGGGGGGGGCGGGGGGGGGGCGGGCGGCGGCGGGCGAGGGGGGGTGGGGGCGCGGGCGCGGCCACGGGGGGAGCGGTCCCCGTGGGGGGGAGCGGGCCGCTTTTCCCGGGGCCCCCCTTTGTCGCCGGGGAGGGGGCGCCGCCCGCCTGCCGTGCCTGACGCACGGCTTCGGTCAGGGCGGTGTCCGCTTCCGCCCACCGCCCGAGGCTGACGTGCACCCGTGCCATGTGGGAGAGGACGCGGATGCGGTCGCTGTGCCCGCCGAGCGCACCGAAGCGGGCGTAGGCCAGGCGCAGTTGTTCCAGGGCCGCTTCGGGGCGGCCCGTGCCCATGAGGACGATGCCCAGTTCGTGGGTGCCCTCGGCGCCGACCAGCGGGTCGCCCGCCGTCGCGGCCAGCCGCAGACTCTCGCGCAGGGTCCGCTCGGCGCGGCCGAAGGTCTCGGTGCCGTAGTGCGGGGCGCCGAGGAGCCGCAGGGCGCGGGCCGCGGCGAGGTCGTCGCCGTGGCGGCGCGCGATGTCCAGGGCGAGTTCGGCGAGCGGCTCCAGGTCGCGGTGGCGGGCGGTGCCGACCAGCAGGTGCGACCAGGCGATGAGCAGGTCCACGGTGGGGCGCAGGCCGGACGGCGCGCCGCCGTCGTCCCTTGCCGCGTCGGGGATGTGCCGCAGGGCGTTCTCGGCGGCGGCGTACAGGCGGGTGTGGGCGACGACCAGCCAGTCGCGGGCGGCGGCCTCGTCCGGCAGGTCCTTGCCCGGGGAGGCGGGCCGGTGCAGCAGGGCGGGCAGCACGCTGTGCGGCTTCAGGTGGCGGACGGCGGTGACGACGGTGGCCAGGACGTAGTCGAGGAAGCGGAGCCGGGCGTCGGCGCGCTCGCGGGGGCTCTCGTGGCGTTCGCACCGGCGGCGCGCGAAGAGCCGTACGAGGTCGTGGAAGCGGTAGCGGTCCTCGCCGTGCAGCTCCATGAGGCCGGCGTCGACGAGGCGTTCCACCGCCGTCTCGGCCACCTCGTCCGGCACGTCGAGCAGGGCGCCCGCGGCGCCCCGGCAGAAGGAGGGCATGTAGCAGAGCGAGACCATGCGGAAGGCGCGGGCGAGGTCCGCGTCGAGCGCTTCGTAGCCGAGCCGGAAGGTGGCCTCGACGCCGAGGTCGTCGACCCGCAGCTCGTCCAGTCTGCGGTGCTCGTCGCGCAGCCGGGCGGCGAGGTCGGCGACGGAGCGGCCGGGCCTGGCGGCCAGGCGGGCGGCGGCGATGCGGACGGCGAGCGGGAGTCCGCCGCAGGTGGCGACGAGTTCGCGGGCGGCGGCCGGTTCGGCGGCCACCCGGTCGCCGCCGATCATGGCGGAGAGCAGGCCCAGTGCTTCGCGCTCGTCCATCGTCTCGACGTCGACGAGGCGGGCGCCGGACAGTGTGATGGTGCGCGAGCGGCTGGTCACGAGGACCGCGCAGCCGGGGGTGCCGGGCAGCAGGGGCCGTACCTGCGCGGTGTCGCGGGCGTTGTCGAGGAGGACGAGCACGCGGCGCCCGGCGAGGAGCGAGCGGTACAGGGCGGTCTGCTGGTCGAGGCCGTCGGGTACGGCGCTCTCGGAGACGCCGAGGGCGCGCAGGAAGCCGGTGAGCGCGCTGCCGCTGTCCACGCCCGGCGCGGGGTCGGCGCCGCGCAGGTCCACGTACAGCTGTCCGTCGGGGAAGTCCTCGCGCAAGGCGTGGGCGACGTGCACCGCGAGCGCGGTCTTGCCGACGCCGCCGAGCCCGGTGAGCGTGGCGACGGCCATGGCGCTGCCGGTCACGGCTCCGCGCAACGTCTCCTTCAGCAGGCCCACTTCCGTCTCCCGGCCCGCGAAGTCGGGCACGTCGGGCAGGAGTTGGGCGGGGGTCTGGGCGGGGAGGGCCTGGGCGGGACGGGCTTGGGCGGCGAGGGGCTGGGTGGCGAGGGCCTGGGCGGCGGGGCGGCGCTGCGGAAGGGGTTCGCGCTCGGGGGCGCGGGCCGCCGGGTGCCGGGAGCGTGTGGGGTCCGGGCGTACGGAGACGGGGTGGCGGGGGCTGTCCGCGCGGCCCGGCAGCGGGGAGGGATATGGCGGGCGCGTGGCGGCGGCCGTCGGCGGGAGCGGGCCGCCGCCCCGCAGGCTCCGGTACCGCGCGGTGAGTTCGGGGCCCGGGTCGACGCCGAGTTCGGTGGCGAGTGTGCGGCGCGCCGTCTCGTACACCGCGACGGCGTCCGCCTGCCGGCCGCAGCGGTGCAGGGCCAGCATCAGCAGGGCATGGGCGCGCTCGCGCAGCGGGTGCTCGGCGGCGAACGCCCGCAAGGGGGCGGTCGTCTCGCCGTACCGGCCGAGTGCGAGGGCGCAGGCGAAGAGTTCCTCCTGGGCGGTGACGGACACCTCGGTGAGCCGGTCGCGCTGCCGTGCGGCGTAGGGGCCGGGCAGACCGGCCAGGGGCGTGCCCTCGGACAGGGCGAGGGCCGCCGCCAGCTCGTCGTGGGCTTCGGCGTGCCGTCCGGCCGCGCTCATCCCCCGGGCGGCGGCCACCCGGTCCTCCAGCTCGCTCGCGTCCAGGGCGGTACGCGGCACCCGCAACGCGTAACCGTCACCGGCCGACACCAGGAGCCGGCCGGGCTCACGGGCGCGCCGGTCGGGTTCGAGCAGGGCGCGCAGCCGGGAGACGTACGTACGCAAGGTGCCCACCGCACGCGGCGGCGGCTCCTCGCCCCACAGCGCGTCGACCAGCTCCGAGGCGGAGACCGGCCGGCCGTCACGCAGCAGCAGCACGGCGAGGGTGGCGCGCTGCTGCGGTGAGCCGAGCTTCAGCTGCTGTCCGTCGCGCCGGGCGCGCACGGGCCCGAGCACCTGGAACCGCAGGGGCCCGCCGGGGCCGCCGAGGCCGGCCGCCCGACCGCCGTCGCCGCCGTGGCCCGGATCGCCCTCCGCGTCGCCCCACATGGTCAGCCCGCACCCCTTGCCCCGTGACGCACCGCGAATGTGCCCGTTCGTACGGGCCACGGATGGCCATCAGCACCAAACGTTACGTCAGCCGCACCGGCCGCCCGGCGCGTCCGGCGGACTTGCGCCACCTTGTTGACCAGGTATTGACGCTGCTGGGACCCGTTGCGCGGCATATGCGCCAAGGAGCACGCACATTCGGCCGAGCCGGGCGGGACGGGGAACGGCGGACCCGCCGGGACCGTCGCGGGCGCCGGTGCGGGTGCCGCGCGGTGTGGACGCGGGTGCCGCCCCGGGTGTCCGGAAGGGCACCGCGCGCTGCCCCCGCCGGGGGCCGTGGGGCGCGCCGCCCCGCGCGCCCCGGCCGGTGAACCGGGCCGGGCGGCCGAACGGGCAGCGGCTTCTGCCCTCATCGGCGTCCGTTCGTCTCTACGCACCGGCCCGCGCGTGAGACATCGTCACTGATATCGCCCGGTCACCGACCCACGTCGATCCGTCGATCGCCCTCCCTCCAGGAAGAGAGCCAGGACCACATGCCCACGTACCTGTCCCCCGGTGTCTACATCGAGGAAGTAGCCAGCGGTTCCCGACCCATCGAGGGCGTCGGCACTTCCGTGGCGGCCTTCGTCGGTCTGGCGCCGCGCGGTCCGCTCGACGAGCCGACGCTGGTGACCAACTGGTCCCAGTACGTCGCCGCGTTCGGCGAGTTCACGGACGGGTACTACCTGGCGCACTCCGTGTACGGGTTCTTCAACAACGGCGGTTCCGCCGCGTACGTCGTCCGGGTCGGCGGCACCGACACGGCCGGGGCGGCCCCGCAGGGAACGGCCCCCGCGCAGACGCCCAGGCAGCTGACCGCGGGCGAGCCGGTGGCGCTCGGCGCCTTCACGGTGTCGGCGGTCACGGCGGGTGCCGCGGGCGGGCCCCTCACCGTCGAGGTGCAGGACGGCGAGGGCGAGAGCTCCGCGGACCGCTTCAAGCTGGTCGTCAAGGACGGCGACAAGGTCGTCGAGAGCTTCGACGTCAGCGCGAAGAAGACCGCGCGCAACTACGTCGTCACCCAGGTCAAGCAGCGCTCCAAGGCCATCGTCCTCGAAGAGGCGTCGGCGGGCGGCCAGGTGGCCAGGCCCGAGGCGCAGACCGTCACCCTCGCGCCGCCCGCGCCCGCCGCCGCCGTGCCCGCGACGGCCGTGCCGGACGGTGCCGCGCCCCGCGTCGAGACCGCCCAGTTCATCGGCGACTCCGCGGACCGCACCGGGTTCGGCGGCCTGGAGGCCCTGGACGAGATCAACATGGTGGCGGTGCCCGACCTGATGGCCGCCTACCAGCAGGGCCTGATCGACGAGGAGCAGGTCAAGGCCGTGCAGCTCGGTCTGATCGCGCACTGCGAGCTGATGGGCGACCGCATGGCCATCATCGACCCGCCGCCGTCGCTCAACGCCCGCCAGGTGCGGCAGTGGCGCCAGGAGACCGCGGGCTACGACTCGCGGTACGCGGCCCTCTACTACCCGTGGATCAAGTCCTTCGACCCGGCCACCGGGCAGGCGGTCCTCGTGCCGCCGTCCGGCCACATGGCGGGCGTGTGGGCGCGCAACGACTCCGAGCGCGGGGTGCACAAGGCGCCGGCCAACGAGATCGTGCGCGGCGCGGTCGACCTGGAGCTCCAGATCACCCGGGGCGAGCAGGACCTGCTCAACCCGATCGGCGTCAACTGCATCCGCGCCTTCCCGGGCCGCGGCATCCGGATCTGGGGCGCGCGGACGATGGCGTCCGACCCGGCGTGGCGCTACCTGAACGTGCGCCGCTACTTCAACTACCTGGAGGAGTCCATCCTCATCGGCACCCAGTGGGTGGTCTTCGAGCCCAACGACCACGCCCTGTGGGCGCGCATCCGCCGCAACGTCTCGGCGTTCCTGGTCAACGAGTGGCGCTCGGGCGCCCTCTTCGGCCAGCGCCCCGAGGACGCGTTCTACGTGAAGTGCGACGAGGAGACGAACCCCGCCGAGTCGGTCGACCTCGGCCGGGTCGTCTGCGAGATCGGCATCGCGCCGGTCAAGCCCGCCGAGTTCGTGGTGTTCCGGCTCGCGCAGTTCTCCGGCGGGGGCGGCGAGCTGGAGGAGTAGACCGCGTACGCACGTCAGGCACCGCACACGAGAATCGCTACAGGAGTGAACCCCCTTGTCCCTTCAGCCCGGTGACGCCCTCACCACACACAACTTCGGCCTCCAGATCGACGGCGTCATGGTCGAGTACCTCCAGGAGGTCAGCGGCCTGTCGATGGAACAGGACGTCATCGAGTACCAGCAGGTCTCGGCGGACGGAAAGCCCGTCGTGAAGAAGATGCCCGGCGTGAAGAAGGCCGGCGAGTGCACGGTCACGCGCGGCATGACGCAGAGCCCCGTCTTCAGCGAGTGGATCAACAAGTCCATCGCGGGCGACATGGGTTCGGCGCGCAAGAACGCCACGATCATGATGATGGACTACCAGAACTCGCCGGTGAAGCGGTACAACCTGCGCAACGCCTGGTGCAGCAAGGTGGAGACCAGCGGGGTCAAGGCGGGCGACGCCGCCGCGCTGACCGAGCAGGTCACCATCGTCTTCGAAGAGCTGGTCATCGAATAATGCGGCGCGAGGGCCCGGCGGGGGTGGCGCCCGCTCCCGGGGGTGCGGCGGCGGTCCGTGAACCCCTGCGCACGGAGTTCGAGTTCGAGCTGCCGCGCGGCTTCGTCGACGAGTCCGGCACCGTGCACCGCAACGGCGCGATGCGGCTGGCGACGGCGCGCGACGAGCTGGTCCCGCTGCGGGACGTGCGGGTGCGCGAGAACCCCGCGTACCTCTCGGTGGTGCTGCTCGGCCGGGTCATCACCCGGCTCGGCACGCTCGGCGCCGTCCACGACGGCACGGTGGAGAACATGTTCGCCTCCGACCTCGCCTTCCTCCAGGACTTCTACCGGCAGATCAACGCGGAGGGGCACACGCGGGCCGCCGTGGCGTGCCCGCACTGCGAGGAGTCCTTCGAGGTGGAGCTGGCCGGGAGCCGCCTGGGGGAATCGTGACGTACGCCGCCGACCGCATCGAGGAGGAAGTCGCGTACCTCGCCTACCACTTCCACTGGGGCCTGGACGACATCCTCGACCTCGAACACGCGGACCGGCGCGCGTACGTGGGGCGGACGGCCACGTTGGTGGAACGGGCGGAAGCGGGGCGGTGAGCCGGCGGGTGTCGGCGGGACGTGGGTCAGGCGGGTCGGTGAGTCGGTGAGTCGAGGTACGTGATGGGCTTGTTCGGGTGGCGACGCGGGGCGCGGAGCGGTGGGGCGCGGGAGCGGACGCGGGCTGAGGCCGGCACCGGCGTCGACGCCGGCTCCGCCGCCGGTGCCGGGGTGCGGCGTGACGGTGGCTGGGCCGCCGTGCCGCCGGTCCAGCGTGTCCTCACGACGCCGCGCACGGTCGCCGAG
>NZ_JAFEXF010000291.1 GCF_016905445.1 Streptomyces sp. G44 | reverse complement strand
GGCGGCCCCGGTTGGAGCGCGGGGGGGCGGGGGGGGGTGGGGGGGGGGGGGGTGGTGGGGGGGGGGGGGGGGGCGGGGGGAGGGGGGGGGGGGGGGGGGGGGGGGGGGGGGGGGGGGGGGGTGGGGGGGGGGGGGTGGGGGGGGGGGGGGGGGGGGGCGGGGGGGGGGGGGGCGGGGGCACGGATCGCCGGGGCTCGTCCACCGTGATGCCGTAGTCCGTGGCGAGCCCTTCGAGACCGCTGTCGTAGCCCTGGCCGACGGCACGGAACTTCCACGCGCCCTGGCGCCGGTACAGCTCGCCGAGAACGAAGGCCGTCTCGACCGTCGCGTCCGTGCTGTCGTAGCGCGCCAGTTCGGCGCCGCTCGCCGCGTCGAGCACGCGGACGTACAGGCCGGGGACCTGTCCGAAGGTGCCGCCGTCGGCCGAGGCGGCGAGCACCACGGTCTCGACCGCGGGCTCCACGCGCGTGAGATCGACGGTGAGCACATCGCTCACGCCGCCGCCGGAGCGCTGCTTGCCCTCGTGCCGCACCGCGCCGGAGGAGTGCGCCGGCTGGTTGTAGAAGACGAAGTCCGCGTCCGAGCGGACCTTTCCGGCGGAGGTCAGCAGCAGTGCGGACGCGTCGGCGTCGGGCACTCCGGGGCCTGCGCCCCACCCCAGTTCGACCCGCACCGCGGGTGCCGGTACGGGAACATTCGATCCTTTAGGCATGGTCATGTCCGCCCCCATCGCAAGTCGCCGCGTCCGGCAGGGCCGCCGATTCCGTTCGCGGCCAACCTATTACCCGGGTCGCCGGGAGGCCCACGACCGCGCCCCGCGGGCTTCCGGATCGTGCCGCGCCAACCGCGGGTAACCCGCCAGGAACGCGCCCTTTTACACGATCCCTACGCCGTCTGGCGACCGATTTTCCCAAGTTCGCTCACATTGGGGATACGTCAGCACTGCCGACACGTAAAACAACCCTCTTATCGGTCTCCCCAACCAGCACATCAAGGGCTTAACTTATGGAGCATGACCTCCCCCCGCTCCACCTATGGCGGCGGTTACTACTCCGCGCCGTCCTTCACGGACACTCCGATCTACGACTCCCTCGTCGCAGAGCGGGGCACTCCTCAGATCGCCCCGATCCGGGTTCCGTCCGCGTACGACACGGGCAGTCACCTGCCCGCCCTCCCGGCCGCGCTCCCCGCCCTGCCGGCCGCCCCTTCCCCTCACAACCCCGCGTACGGCTACGCCCAGGCCCCGCAGCCCGCACCGCTGCAACAGGCCCCCGCGCCGTACATCCCGCAGCAGGCCGCCGGCCCGCGCGGGTATCCCGGCGCCCAGCCCCAGCGGCCCGCGGCCGGTACGGGATACGAGGCGATGCGCCCGGCGTCGCCCCGCCCGGCCCCCGCACCGTACGAGGATCCGTACAACCGCCCCTACCGCGGGTACTGATCGCCGAAGTCGCCAGTCACACATGGCGAAGGCCGCCGCCCGGCTTCTGCCCGGCGGCGGCCTTCGCATGCGCCGGATCAGCTCGGGTTCGGGCAACCCCTGCCCTGAACCTGATGTCCCGAACGCGATCTCCCAAACCCGATCCTCTGAGCCCGGTCTCTGGATCTGTCCGGATCCGATGCCCGGATCCATCAGGATCAGCCACGCCGGTGATGCCTTCACGTTCCCCGAATGACCCGCCTCCGGTCGGGGAACTCCTCCACCCGGCAGGGGCGTTGAGGTCCGTGGACACGTGCCGTTCCATGGTCGCGACGGACACGGAAGGGGGTGCGGGGCTGTGCGGGCGATCGTCGGACTCTGGCGCTGGCGCCACAATCCGCTGCGCCGCGGCACCGACCTCGTGGAGGCCTGGGTGGCGCTCGCCGCCCTGGTGCTGATCGTCGTCGCCGCTCCCGTCATCGGCACGGTCGCCTCCGGCCTGACGCGGGACGCCCTGCTCGCCTCGGTGCGGGAGCAGCGCGAGGACCGCCACGCGACCTTCGGCACAGTCGTGCGGAAGATCTCCTCTCCCCCGCTCGACGCGGACCCCGAGACCGCGTCGGCGCGTGACGCCCACAGCCGCGTCCTCGCCCGCTGGACGGGCCCGGACGGCACCCACCGCACCGGAGTCGTCGTCGCCCGGCTCAACGCCCCGCGTCCCGGTGACCGCTTCAGGCTGTGGACCGACGAGCGCGGCCGGATCGTCGGCCGTCCGCTTGACACCGCGACCGCGACCACCCACGCCGCCCTCGCCGGATTCGGCGCCGCCGCGGCGGGCGTCGCCCTCATCGAGGGCACGCGCAGGCTCGTCCTCTGGCGCATCGTCCAAGGGCGTTACGCCCGCCTGGACCGGGCATGGGCCCAGGCGGGCCCCGACTGGGGCAGGACCGGCACCGGCTCCTGAGCGCCCCCGCGGCCCGGGCCGCGGGGGCGGAGCCCGCCGTTCGGGTCAACTGCCCCTGCTCGCGCGCGCTACGGTGGACCGGCCGAACTCTTTCGGCTCCTTGCGCGGCGCCGCGGCACATCGCGGCACTCCGGCGCAAGACCCGCGTACGACGAGGTGGGGGCAGAGCAACTCCATGGCACAGGGCACGGTCCAGGTGACGCACACCGGCACGTCGCGGTGGCGGCGCCGCACCGGCGAGTACGCATCGCTCGCCGCCGCCTTGGAGGCCGCGGGCGACGGCGACATACTCACCGTGGCCGCCGGCACCTACCGCGAGAACCTCGTCGTCCAGCGCGCGGTGACCCTGCGCGGGCCCGACGGCTCGGCGGGTTCCGTGCGCATCGCGCCGTCCGACGGAGTGCCCCTGACGGTGCGCGCCTCCGCGATCGTGCAGGACGTGCACGTCGAGGGCCAGGACTCCTCCGCGCCCGCGCTGCTCGTCGAGGACGGCGCCCCCGAGCTGACCGACATCCGTGTCGTGACCCGCTCCGCGGCCGGCATAGAGGTGCGTGGCGGCGCGCGCCCGACGGTGCGCCGCTGCACGGTGGACAACCCGGGCGGCATCGGCATCGCGGTGCTCGACGGCGGCGGCGGTGTCTTCGAGGAGTGCGAGATCGTCGCGGCGGGCCAGTCCGGTGTGGCGGTGCGCGGCGGCGGGCACCCCCGTCTGGAGCGCTGCCGGGTGCACCACGCGTCGGGCGCCGGGCTGTCGGTGACCGGTGAGCACACCGGCCTGGAGGCCATCGGCTGCGAGGTCTACGAGATCAAGGGCACGGGCGTCCAGGTCACCGGGCGCGCCTCGGCCCATCTGACCGACTGCGACGTGCACCGCACCACCTCCGACGGCGTCACGCTCGACACGGACGCCGTGCTGACGCTGGCCGACTGCCGCATCCACGACATCCCGGAGAACGCGATCGATCTGCGCTCGCGCTCCGTGCTCACGCTGACCCGCTCCACGGTCTGCCGGTTCGGGCGCAACGGCCTGTCGGTGTGGGACCCCGGCACGCGCGTGGACGCCAACCAGTGCGAGATCCACGACAGTACGGGCGACTATCCGGCGGTCTGGGTCAGTGACGGCGCGACGGCCGTCCTGGAGTCGTGCCGGGTGCGGGACGTGCCGGACGCGCTGTTCGTCCTGGACCGCGGCTCACGCGCCGACGTCGTCGACAGCGACCTCTCCCAGGTGCGCAACACGGCGGTGTCGGTGAGCGACGGCGCGACCGCGCAGCTCGACGACTGCCGTATCCGCGAGGCCGCCACGGGCGCGTGGTTCCGCGACCACGGCAGCGGCGGCACCCTCGCCAACTGCACGATCGACGCGGTCCAGACGGGCGTGATCGTCACCAAGGGCGCGGACCCGACCATCGAGCGCTGCACGGTCACCTCGCCCGCCGAGGCCGGCTTCTACGTCTCCGCGGGCGGTCGCGGCGGCTTCCACGGCTGCCGGGTCAGCGGCAGCGGTGGCTACGGCTTCCATGTCATCGACGGCTGTCGTACGACGCTGAAGAAGTGCCGCACGGAGCGGTGCGCGCGCGGCGGCTTCGAGTTCTCCGAGGAGGGCCCGCTCGTCGAGGACTGCGTGAGCGACGAGAGCGGCGGCGGCCCGCGCACCCCCGCGGCACCGCAGGAGGTGCCCGCCGTGCAGACGGCCGCGCAGACCGCCGGGCTGCTCGGTTCGGTACCGGCGCAGCAGCCCCCGCCGGCCGCGGCGCCCGAACCGCCCGCGGCCCGTCCGGCCAAGGAAGTCCTCGGCGAACTCGACGCCCTGGTCGGCCTGGACAGCGTCAAACGCGAGGTGCGGGCTCTCACCGACATGATCGAGGTGGGCCGCCGCAGGCAGCTCGCCGGGCTCAAGGCCGCGTCCGTCCGCCGCCACCTGGTCTTCACCGGCTCGCCGGGCACGGGCAAGACGACCGTCGCGCGGCTGTACGGCGAGATCCTCGCTTCGCTCGGCGTCCTGGAGAGCGGCCACCTGGTCGAGGTCTCCCGCGTCGACCTGGTGGGCGAGCACATCGGTTCGACGGCGATCCGCACCCAGGAGGCGTTCGACCGGGCGCGCGGCGGTGTGCTGTTCATCGACGAGGCGTACGCGCTGTCCCCCGAGGACTCCGGGCGCGACTTCGGCCGGGAGGCCATCGACACGCTCGTGAAGCTGATGGAGGACCACCGCGAGGCCGTCGTGGTGATCGTCGCGGGCTACACGGCGGAGATGCGGCGCTTCCTCTCCGTCAACCCCGGTGTGGCGTCCCGTTTCTCGCGGACGATCACCTTCAGCGACTACGTTCCCGAGGAGCTGCTGCGGATCGTGGAGCAGCAGGCCGAGGAGCACGAGTACCGGCTGGGCGCGGGCGCCGGCGAGGCGCTCCTGAAGTACTTCACGGCGCTCCCGAAGGGGCCCGCCTTCGGCAACGGCCGTACCGCGCGGCAGACCTTCGAGGCGATGGTGGAGCGGCACGCGGGCCGGGTCGCGCAGCTGCCCGAGCCGAGCACGGACGACCTCACCCTGCTGTATCCGGAGGATCTGCCGGAGCTGGTGTGACCGTTTCCGCCGTCGCGGGCCTCGGGGAGGGCACGGCCGCCTTGAGGCGTGCGAGGAGCCGTGCGCGCTCCTCGGCGAACGCGGGGTCGGACTGGTAGTCGCCGTGGCCGCGGATCGGTGCCGGGAGCGGGTGGTCCTCCGTACGGCCGTAGGCGAGGGGGTCCTTGAGGGCGGCGCGGTCGACCTGGGGGCCGCACTCGCCGCGCAGGCTGATGGGGCCGCCGATGGGGTCGGTGGGGCGGTGCAGGTTGCGCCAGCAGTCGACCTCGCGGTGCAGGGAGGTCAGGGCCGCCGGGCCGAAGTGGGCGGGGAACCAGCGGCCGTAGAGGCGCTCCAGGGGTGAGCCGTAGGTGAGCAGGGCGACGCGCCTGCGGACCGAGGGGCGCAGCTGCCAGGCCGCCGCCGCAGCGAGGACGCTGCCCTGGGAGTGGCCGGAGATGACGAGGCGGCCGCCGGTGGCGCTGGTGGCGCGGGTCCAGGCGGCCATGCGCCAGGTGAGGTCGGGGACCGACCGCTCGGCGTAGCAGGGCGGGGCGAAGGGGTGGGCGGCGCGCGGCCAGAACGTACCGACGTCCCAGAGGATGCCGATGGTGCGGCGGGCCGAGGCGTCCTTGTAGGCGCGGCGGCCCCAGGTGACGAACAGTATGAAGCCGAAGCCGATGAGCCAGGAGCCCAGCGCCTGGCACGTCTCGGCGGCGCCCTCCACGAACATGGGCGTGCCCTGCGCGGCCTTGGCGGGCGCCTTCTGCGTCAGCCAGGCCCCGGCGAGGGCGCCCGCGCCGAGGAGCAGGGTGACGGCGGAGATGATGCCGACGAGCAGGGGCGCGCGGTCGGTGAGGGCGGCTCGCGCGCGCGTGGCGGCGATGCGGCGGGTGCGGGTGGTGTCCTTGGGTTCGCCGGGGTAGTCGGCCGCGACCTTCCTCATCTCGTGGCGTGTGCGCTGGAGGGTGCGTACGCCGAACCAGGCGCACAGCACGGCGACGACGACCAGGAGCAGCGGGATCGCGGATGCCTGCCAGGTGAGCAGGACGGGTGGTCCGGGGATGGAGCCGTGGGTGCCGTCCAGCCAGTCGGCCACCCGTTGGGCGCCGCCGCCGGACATCACGCCGCCCAGGGCGCAGGCGAGCATGGCGGTGGCGGGGCCGCCGAGGCCGCGGATGGCGGTGCGGGCGTCGGGTGAGGTGCGGTACAGGCGGTGCGCGGCCACCGCGAGGGCGATGACCAGCAGGCCCTGGACGAGCGCGATGCCGCCGAAGGCCGCGTCGCCGGGCAGTCTGCCCCCGGAGCGCCAGCCGGGGCGTGACCAGCCCGCGTACAGGAGGGTCAGGAGGAACACGGCCACCGCGGCCAGCGGGAGCCCGCGCACGAGGGCGCGGTCCAGCCTGCGGTCGAGCTTGTTCTCGCTGCGTCCCCTGCGGCGCACCACCCCCACGATGACCGCCCCGCCGAGCAGCAGGGCCCCGAGCAGGGCCCAGCCGAGGGCGTCCAGGAGGGCGGGGCCGCCGGGGCGTCGGTCGTGCCG
>NZ_JAFEXF010000290.1 GCF_016905445.1 Streptomyces sp. G44 | reverse complement strand
GGCCACCGCACTCCGACCGCGCGACGCGCGGCACCGCGTCGGCCCGCCCGGTGGCGGGCGGCTGACCCGGCAGACGGCGGGGGCCGGTACGCACAGCCATCCCCCCGCATCGCGCAGGCCCCGGTTCCACGGCGGAACCGGGGCCTTCGGCGTACGGGGGGGGGCGGCGGCCGTCAGCCCTTCCAGGAGCGCGTCACGACGCCCTCCTCGACCTCCAGGTTGAGCCGCCCCGCGAGGTACTCCATGGTGATCATCGCCCCCGGCGGCAGCGACCTGACGGTGGACCAGCCGTGGTCGCGCGCCTGCCGTTCGGCGGCTTCGGCCGCCAGGCCCACGTAGCGGTCCGGGCTGTCCTGGGGCTCTGCGGGAGGGGTCGGTATAGGTGCCATGGACGCCACGTTAGGCGGCGCGGCGCCGCCGGGGAAGGCCGGGGCGGCGGGCACCGAGCGTCACTGATACCTCTCCGGTCACGCTTTTGTCACAGGATCACGACGTGCGTTTCGGTCGAACTCCGTCACACGTATGGGCGGTTCCGTCCATCTGACGGAGTAATTCCCGGAAGTCTTCGCCACCCCGGGAAGCCGCCCCATGCCCCCGGAGACAGAACGCCCCGAATATTCCCGCTTCCTCTTTGTGAACCCTCCGCATTTCGGAATCCGGGCCCCGGTCACCGGCTCTGACGGCGCATAGGAATTAATGGTTCCGGCCCGGCGGCCCCGCGGGCGGCGCGTCCCCCTCGGACGGCGCGCTCCGGTCCAGGGCCCGGCTCAGGAGGTCCCGGGCCGCCCTGAGCCTGCCGGTGAGCTCGGCGGGCTCCACGACCTCGAACTCCAGCCCCATGAACATCACGTGGAAGACCATCACGTCCAGGCTCGCCGCCCCCGTGCGCAGCAGGCAGCTCCGCTCGGTCTCGGCCTCCAGGGTGCCGTCGGCCGGGGAGATCCGCTCGGCGGCCTCCGCCAGCGGCACGAGGAGGCGGATCACGGCCTGCGCGGCGTAGGCGCGGGTGGAGACGCCCTTGGCGACGAACGCGGCCAGGTCCTCGGCGGGCGGGGTGCGCGGCGTGAAGCGCGGCCCGTGCGGCGGCTTCGGCGTGAGCCGGTCCACGCGGAACGTACGCCAGTCCTCGCGCTCCAGGTCCCACGCCACGAGGTACCAGCGGCGTTCGGTGCACACCAGCCGGTGCGGTTCGACGGACCGGCGGGTGGACGTGCCCGCGTGGTCGCGGTAGTCGAAGCGCAGTCGCTCCGAGTCCCGGCAGACACCCGCGAGTTCGGTCAGGAGGGCGGGGTCGAGGCCCTGCTGCCGGGGGGCGCGCAGCATCGGCACGGTGAAGGCGTGCAGGGCGCTCACCCTGCGGCGCAGCCTGCCCGGCAGCACCTGCTCCAGCTTGGTGAGCGCCCGTACCGAGGTCTCGCCGATGCCCTCGATGCCCTGTCCGGCGGCGGTGCGCAGGCCGACGGCGACCGCGACCGCCTCCTCGTCGTCCAGGAGCAGCGGCGGCAGCTCGGCCCCCGCGCCGAGCTGGTAGCCGCCGCCGGTGCCGGGGCTGGCGTTGACCGGGTAGCCGAGCTCGCGCAGCCGGTCCACGTCGCGGCGGACGGTGCGCGCGGTGACGCCGAGGCGGTCGGCGAGGTCCGCGCCGGACCATTCGCGGTGGGCCTGCAACAGGGAGAGCAGGCGGAGCAGTCGTGCCGAGGTCTCCAACATGGACGCGATTGTGTCCCGCCTTCAGAGGGCGCGGGGAACTGCGCGAGCGGCCACCCGGCACCCGCAGACGCGAACGCGCCCGCCGACGCGGGTGCTACGGCGACTGCGGGCCGCTCCGGGCCTCGCGCACGCGGACGGACAGGTCGTTGTCGATGGTGTAGTACGGGCCCGCCTCCAGCACCCCGTGCTCCGTCTCGCAGCGCGCCACCGGGTACGTGAAGATCGCTTTCCTGTCCGGTACGTCGTCCAGGAGCCGCGCCAGGCGCACGCGCGGCCCGCTCTCGCCGTCCGGGAGCAGCCACAGGTCCCACGGGCCCGTCCCGCCGTCCGCGAACAGGCGGTGGCGCAGCCCGAACCTGAAGTGCGGCCCCTCGGCGGTCACGTCGGCCCGGTGGACGAGGCCGGGCTCGGCGCGGCGGACGGCCTCGACGTAGGCGGCGCCGGTCAGTGACGTGCCGTAGACCCGGCCGTGGACGGTCATGGTGCCGTCCGTCAGCTCGATCTCGCCGGCCTCGGCGTGCGGTGCCCGCAGCCAGCTGCGCACGGAGAGGTTGCCCTGCTTCGTCGCGTAGGGGATGCGCACCGCGATGTGGCCGCGGCTGCCGCTGGGCGCCCGGTCGACCAGCGAGCGCAGGTCGTTCACGCCCGGCATCAGGCGGCGCGGCTCACCGCCCGCGATCTGCGCGTACGCGTTCCAGCGGCCTTCGCCGAGCTCGACGGTGCTGGGCAGCGCGGCCCGCAGCCGTCCGTCGGCCGACGGGGAGAGCGGCAGCCGGACGTGGTCCTCGGCGGAGTCGGCGTCCCGGCGGCGCAGCAGCAGGTAGGCGGCGTCCTTCGTGCCGGCCTCCACGGGGTCCGTCACGTCGAAGGTGAGGCCCCCGGCGGAGTCGGCGACACAGTCGGCGCGCGGTGCCGTGGACGCCTCCTGGCCGTCTCCGGTGTGCGACGCCTCGTGCGAGGTGGCCAAGGCCGTCATGCGGTCGATCCCTTCGTCTGGACGTGCCGGAGATCGCGCACCGCGTACGCGCCCCCGAGCAGCGCGCCGCGCGTGCGGTGCACGGTGCCGCGCATCCGGCCCCCGAGCGAGCTGCCCCGGGTGAGCATCCCGGAGAACATGGCGTCGTAGCGCTCGGCTATGCGGGCCGGGTCGAAGCGCTCGGAGTCCTGGAGCGCGGCGTCCGCCATGCGGTGCCGGAGCGAGTCGTCGTTGATCAGTTCGAGCAGGCCGCCCGCGATGGCGTCGGGGTTGCCGACCTCGACCAGGCGCCCGTCGACACCGTTGTCGATGATCTCGCCGGGGCCGTGCGGGCAGTCGGTGGCGACGACGGGCAGGCCGCAGCGCATCGCCTCGACGATCGTCATGCCGAAGGACTCCAGGCTGGAGGTGACGGCGGCGATGGAACCCTTGGCCCACTCCGGCTCGATGGGGTGGGCGGGTCCCATGAGGAAGACGTGGTTGTACAGGCCGAGTTCGTCGATCAGGGCGCGCAGCTTCTCCTTCTGCTTGCCGCTGCCGTAGATCCGCAGCCGCCAGTCGGGGCGCTCGCGCCGCACCTTGTCGAAGGCCCTGATCAGCAGGTCGTACCGCTTGACGGGGGCGAGCCGTCCGGCCGCGACGACCCACTTGTGGGTGCCGTCGGCGGGCTCTATGCCGGGCGCGGGGACGGGGTTCGGCAGGGCCTGCACGTGGACGCCGGGCAGCCGCATCTTGCGCGTGTAGGCGCGGGCGTCGGCCTCGGTCGTCGTGGTGAGGACGTCGAGGCGCGGGTAGACGCTGCGCAACTGGCGGCGCAGTTCCTTGGAGTGGCTGTCGAGCGTGAGGTGCTCCTGGCCGACGCGCAGGGGGCCGCGCGCGGTCTGGCGCGCGATGTGCACGTTGAGGCCGGGGCGGGTGCCGATGACGACGTCCGCGTCGAGGGCCGCGAGATGCGCGGCGATGCGCCGGTCGGTGAGGGCGTTGTACTGGTCGTAGCGGCCCTCGGCACTGGGGAACGTGCGGGCGGGCCGCAGGTACTCGGGGTCCTCGCCCTCGTAGCCGGGGCCGCCCTTGCGCATGTCCACGAGGTGGGTCAGGCGTACGCGCTGGTCAGGCGCGAACACCGGCTCGTCGCGATGCCGGAAGACGGAGACGATCTCGACGTCGTGCTGCTGGGCCAGCGTGTTCGCCAAGTTGTACGTCGTCCGGATCGTCCCTCCGATCCCGTACGCGTTGTGTATGAGGAAAGAGATGTGCATGCGTCCCCGTATCCCGCGTTCCATGCGGACTGTCCCCCTCGCCCGCCTACCGCAGGGTTAGACGCTAATTCTTGGCCAAGGGTTGGGTGTCAGTACCATCCTGTTTTGAAACAGGTATGTGATCGTGAGCCAAGAACGGGAACTTTCCGCCGCCCTTCCCCATCAAGGCTGGTAGGCGAGCTGGGGAACGTCGAAGCAGTTCTCGGTCATCTCTCCCCCTTGGGTGACCCAGCCCTTGCCGTCCCGCCAACGGGCCACCGACACACACGTCCTGCGGTGCGCCGGGGGCTCGGACCGCGGCGCGAAGGTCACGGGCAGAAGCAGTCCCCGCGCCGCATACGGCTCGTCCCGGTTCATGTATCCGTCCACGCACGCACGTGTGACCTCTCCCTCTCCGCTCAGGCAGGCCTTCGCCGCGTCGGTGAACCACATGGCGGCGGCCCAGCCCTCCAGTTGCCACTGGGAGAGCGTCTGCCCCTTCATGGCTGTTCGGAACTCCCGCACCGCCGGATGCGCGGTGTCCTCGTAGTTCCTGCTCGATCCGGTGGCCCACAAGGCGTTGCGGCAGCGCGGCGCGTCCTGGTAGTCGTCGCCGACGGCCGAGGTCCAGTTCTGCACATTGGTGACCTTGGCGGTGACCTCCGCCCCGACCTCGTCCATGGCCGCGCAGAGCCGGGCGTTGCCGTGCGTGTCCATCGCGTCGAAGACCAGGTCGGCGCCCTGCTCCTTCAGGTCGGCGGCGGCGGCGCGGAAGTTGGGCAGCGCGAAGTCGACCTGCTCGGTGACGACCTTGTAGCCCTCCGCCCGCAGCCCTCGGGTGACGAGGCGGGCGTACGCGGCGGAGGCGGCCTGGTTGTAGGAGACGACGGCGGCGGTCCGCGCGCCCTGCTCACGCTTGAAGTAGCGGTAGACCTCGGTCCCGCCGTAGAGCTTGCCGTCCCAGCCCGGCTTCCCGTTCCGCGGGGCGAGGCTGCCGTAGATCCCGTACAGGTGCGGATACGTCTCGTACGCCGCACCGATCGGCTGTCCGCCGATGTCGGGCACCCGCGCGCGGGAGACCCGGGAGGCGCCCGCGTAGTCCAGGGAGGCGGTGGCCACGAGCGCGACGACCTCCTGCTCCTCGACGAGCTCGCGCACGCAGTCGTTGTTGCCGACGCCGCTGCCGCCGTCGTCGCAGGTGCGCACCTCCACCGCGCGGCCGTGGATGCCGCCGCGCGCGTTCAGCCGGTCGAAGTACGCCTTCGCCCCGTCCCGCGGCCCGGTGAAGGCGGCGCCGCCCACCGGACTGGTCGCGCTGGTGATGATGCCGACCCTGACCGGAGCCTTCCGCCCGGGTGCCGGGGCCGTGCCGCGCCGCTCGAAGTCGCTCTCGGGCAGCCGGGACCCGCAGGCCGCGCCGCCCACGAGGAGAGCCGCGACGAGCAGCGCCTCAGCAGCCCGGGCCGGGCGACGCATGACCGCTCATCTTCACCAGCGCGCAGAGGGTCTTGACGGACACCTTCCAGGTGCCGTCCTGGTTGACGGCCGTGCCGGAGGCGTCGGGCAGCGCGGTGGCGCCCTTCAGGGTCAGCGCGTACGTGACGTCGGCCTCCTCCGCCGAGGTGAACTCGACCCCGCCGACCTTCGCCGCGACCTGCTTGCCGCGCTCGTCGCCGCTGAAGCCCGCCAGGACGGCGCGCATCTCGGCCCCGTTCTCCAGGACGGCTTCCTTGTCCTTCAGCGACACCTCGGGGTCGAAGAACTTCTCCCAGTTCTCCCTGACTTCCTTCTCCGCGGTCTTGGGGTCGGCGGGCGCGGTGGCGGCGTCCCCGGCCGGTTCACTCGTCCGCTGCACGGACGGCTCGGGCGGTGTGCCGCCGTCCCCGCCCCCGCTGTCGTCACCGCAGGCCACGGCGGCCGGGCCGATCAGCAGGGCCGCGGCGGCGGCCAGGGCCGCGCCCCGCGCCCTGCGCGTCCCTCTCCGGCCGTCGTACGTCGCCCGCCTGGGGTTGCTCCCGAGAACCATCTGGCTCACCACCGGGTGTCGGTCCGGGCCATGACGGCCCGGTGCTTTCAGGGTCAGCTCGCAGAAGGCATAGTGCAAGCCATCGGCTGACATGGACAGCCCACCGACGTTGCTGATGTGACCGACGACGTGTCCCAGGGGGCCTCGATGCGGGCGGCTCAGACAGTTCGGACGGCCGGTGCGTCCGGCCCGGCCCGGCCGCGCGCCGCGCACCTCGTGCTGTGGGCGGCCTGCGCGGCGCTCGCCGGCGGCGCGGTGCTCTGCGTGCTCGGCTGGTACGGCGTCTCGGGGGAACGGTTCGCCGAGCGGCAGCTGCCCTATCTCGCCTCGTGCACGGTGCCGGGCGCGGCGCTGATCGTGGCGGGCGCGGGGCCCCCCCCCCCCCCCCCGCGCCCCCCCCCGGCGGCGCGCGGCCGGGGGCCGGACGGCCCGCTGGGGGCGGCCGGGGCCACCGCCCCCCCGGGGCGGGCCCGGGGCCCCCCCGCCCCCCCGGGGCCGCCCCCCCTCGTCCCCCGCGGCCCGCCCCCCCGCCCCCCCG